>NZ_CP102578.1:4783804-5092608 GCF_042230915.1 Archangium gephyra
CCGAGATCGCGTTGCGGGTGGACTCGGTTCCCGCCAGCACCATCAGGCAGAAGCAGGTCTGCCGCTCCAGCTCCGTGAGCTCCTTCTGGCCGCTGGCGTTGGCCAGCTGCCCGCCCGCGAGCAGCGAGGTCAGGTCGTCCGACGGCTGGGCCCGTTTGGCCACCAGCATCCGGGCGGCGTAGTGGAAGAGATCCATGTGGATCTTCTGGCTGCGCTCGGTGGGGTGGCCGACCTCGCGATCATCGAAGCCCATCAGGCTCCCCGTCCATTGGGAGAACTGGGCCCAGTCCTGCTCCGGGATTCCCATCAGCAGGCAGATGGCCTGCGCACCGACGGTGGCGGCCACTGCGTCGGCGAAGTCGAAGCCGCCACGCTCGAGCAGCGAGGACACGAGCTGGTTCGTGTGCTGGCGAAGCTTGCCCTCCAGCACGGTGAGCGCCTGCCGTCCCACCGCGGGGGTCAACACGTCCTTGAAGAGCTGATGGCGCGGGTCATCCATCATGTTGATCATGACGCCGGGCAGCTCCGGCCGGACATCGTCGATGTGCGTGCCGCCGCTGCGGCGTCCGCCACCGCCGGCCGAGGAGAAGGCGGGGTCCGCGGCCGCGTCGCGGATGTCCGCGTACTTGCTCAGCACCCAGAAGCCCTCGCCGTCGTGCGTCTGCCCGGGCGGATGGAAGAGCACGGGGGCGTGCTGGCGCAGGCGGGCGAACACCTGGTGGGGAAATCCGCTCGCGAACCGGGCCTGATCCGTCAGATCGAAGCCCTCGAGCACGGCGGGCAGCTGCTGGGACGGCGAGGGGGAGCCGGGGTGCCCCGCGGGGGACGCGGAGCGCTGGTTCTGGTCAACCGACATCGGTGTGTCTCCTGAAGGGAAAGCCGTGGAACTTGGCGCGGGGTGAAGCTCAGAGCCGCTCGATCCGGAGCTTGACGTCGCCCGAGACGATGCCGGCCGGCATGTACGTGTGGCGCGCCTTGTAGTCGCGCTCGAGCGTGAAGCGGCAGCGCGTGAGCATGGCGTGCCAGAAGGCCTTCACCTCGGCGTTCGCCAGGTGCATGCCCGTGCAGGTGTGGCCACCAATGCCGAACGGCAGGAAGGCCGCCTTGTGCTTCTTGTCCTCGGCGCGCTCCTCGGTGAAGCGATCCGGGTCGAAGCTCCGCGGATTGCTCCACAGCTTCTCATCCTGCATCGCCACGGAGATCATCCCCATGACGAAGGTGCCCGCGGGGATCCGCCACTGGCCGAGCTGGGTGTCGTGCAGCGCGCGCCGCGCGGTGTACGGCGCGACGGGATAGAGGCGCATCGTCTCCTTCCAGACGCGCGAGGTCACCTCGAGCTTGTTGCTCTCCTCGTAGTTGATCCGTCCCTTGGACAGCGCGAGCGCCTCCTCGCGCATGCGCTCCTGCCACTCCGGGTGGGTGGCGAGGAGATAGGCCATGCCCGTCAGTCCGGAGGACGTGGTGGCGAACGCGGCGGACTTGATGCCGATCATCAGCCGCACCAGGCCGTCGTCATCGACCAGCGTCTCGGGCTCCTGGCTCTTGGCACACAGGCGGCTGAACAGGTCGTCGCCGCCGGAGGCGCGCCGGGCGGCGATCCGCGAGCGCAGCATCTCGCACAGCACGCGATGGCCCCGGATGGAGCGGCGCCACGCGGGACTGAGCAGCGCGCTGCGCGTCAGCGAGAGCGGCCCCTCCCAGTAGTCGATCAGGGCCCGCTCGAACTTCTCGGCCTCGTCGTCGACGCCCAGGAAGATGCGCGTCGACACCTTCATCATCAGGCTGCGGATCTCCTCCTTGAAGGACACGTGGCCTCGCTCCGCCCACTTTTCGATCGCCTGCTCGAAGATGGACGTCGCGGCATTGAAGTAGCTGGCGGTGGCGGAGTGGCCGAACGCAGGCTGGAACACCTTCCGGGCATCGCGGTGCGACTTGAAGTCCAGGAAGAGGGGAGAGTCGACCTTCGCGGCGTTGATCTTGGGGTCGATCCCCTGGAAGAAGGTGAGCCACGCCAGCGAGGTGGACCACGTCTGCTCGTCGCGCGCGATGGACATGACCATGTCGGGATCGGCGACGCAGACGACCGTGTAGCCGGCGAACACCGAGCGGTAGACCGGCCCGAAGCGGCGATGTTGCGCCGCCAGATGGTCGATGCCATGACGCATCCAGCCAAGCGTGTTGCGAACGGCGGCGACGGGGCCCCCCTCACCAGGCAGGTGCGCGACGTCGACGGCGGTCGGCATGCCTCGGCGCGGGCGCGAGACGTCACCGACCTGTTCGAGGATGAAAGGAGCGACCTCCGGCTGAGCGCGAGTGTCGGAGGAGGAAGCGGGACCGGGAGTAGGAGCTTGGATCGCCATCGAGTGGCGTCTTTAGCACACTCGGTGTGGCCATGGCAGACCAGGGGGTCGGCCTCGAAGGCCCTGTGGCGCTCCTTCCCGGTCTTGCGCTACATCCCCGCGGTCTGGGCGATGATCTCCTTCATCATCTCGGAGGTCCCCCCGCCAATGGTGAGCATGCGCACGTCCCTCCAGGCCCGTGCGATGTTCGTCTCCTCGATGTAGCCCATGCCTCCATAGAACTGCTGGCAGTCGTAGGCCACCCGCTGGGCGAGGTCCGCCGTGTACAGCTTCACCATGGAGATCTCCCTCAACGGCCTCCGCTTGCGCTGGAAGAGCTCCACCGTGTGATAGGTGAGCTGCCGGGCGGCCGCCACCGAGGTCAGGTGCTCGGCGAACCTGTGGCGCCACACCTGGTATTCGATGATCCGCTTGCCGAACGCCTCGCGCTCGCGGCCGTAGCGGATGGCTTCCTCGAGCATCCGCTGCATCATGGCGACGGCGTTGATGCCCGTCACCAGCCGCTCGCCCTGGAAGCTGTTCATGATGTGGAAGAAGCCGTCGTTCTCCTTTCCCAGCACGTAGCGCGCGGGAATGCGGCAGTCCTCGAAGAAGAGGATGGCCGTGTCCGAGGAGCGGTGGCCCACCTTGTCGAGCTTCTTCGACACCGCGAAGCCCTTCACGTCCGTGGGGAACGTCACCAGTGAGATCCCCGCGGCGCCCGGGCCTCCGGTCCGCACCGCCAGCACCAGGAAGTCCGCCCGTGTGCCGTTGGTGATCCACATCTTCGAGCCGTTGATGACGTAGTCGTCCCCGTCCCGCCTCGCGGTGGTGCGCAGGTTCGCCAGGTCCGAGCCCGCGCCCGGCTCGCTCATCGCGAGCGCGGCGATCTTCTCTCCCGCGAGCGCTGGAGCGAGGAACTCGCGCTTCTGCTCCTCGGTGCCGACGTCGTTGATGATGGGCGTGGCCATCTGGCCTTGAACCATCAGCGCCATGCTGACGCCCGCGTTGTCGCTGCGCGCCAGTTCCTCGGCCAGGACGGTTACGAACCAGTAGTCCAGCCCGCTGCCGCCGTACTTCGGATCATGGTGGATGCCGAAGAGGCCCAGCTCGCCGCACTTGCGGAAGAGCTCTCGCGGAAAGAGGCCCGCCTGGTCCCATTCCAGGGCGTGGGGGGCCAACTCCTTCTCCACGAATCGCCGGACCGTCTTGCGGAATGTGTCGTGCTCTTCGGTGAAGGGATGGGTCATGGCCGGGTGGGGAGCAGGGCGAGCACGCGCGAGAGCACCGCGACTCCTTCCTCGTATTCGTCGAGGCCGACGTGCTCATGGGGGGTGTGATCCAGGGAGGAATCGCCGGGGCCATAGGCGAGCGTGGGCACCTGCCAGGCCGCCGCCACGGTGTTCCAGTCGGACGTCCCCGTCTTCAGCCGGAGCGTCGGTTTGGCGCCCCGCTCGCGGATGGCCTTCTTGAACGCGCGCGAAAGCTCATCGTTCCCATCCGTGCTGACGGCGCCCTTGTTCGAGAGCGCCTTCACGCTGACGCCGGGCACGCTCCCCAGCAACGACAGCAGCCGCTCGCCATCGGTGGAGGGCCCGGTGCGGACGTTGACGCTGGCCCGGGCCCACTCCTCGGTGTCCGTGGAGCCCGTCTGGAAGGACGTCAGCGAGGGGAGGTTCTGCTCGAAAAGCGGGCGCTCGCGGTTCCATTCGTCGCAGTGCGTACGCAGCGCGTTCCACGACTCGACGAGGTGCTCGGCGGCGGCGCGGTAGTCGCGGCTCGCCGTGTGGCGCCGGCTCGCCCGGTATTCGAGCTCGGCCCGGACGAGCCCCTTGTACCCGATGGTGAGCGCGTGGGCGCCGCTCGGCTCGCCGTTGATGACGAAGTCCGGCCGGTACCGCTCGCGCACGTGGAAGGCGCCGCGAGTGATGGCCACCTCCTCCTCGACGCACCCGAGCAGCAGGAACTTCTTCCCGGCCCGCTCGCTCGCGTCGAGCAACTCCACGGCCTCGATGAAGGCGCCAATGGCTCCCTTGGCGTCCACGGTGCCACGCCCGAAGAGCCGTCCGTCCTCGATGCGCACCGGCACCTCTCCGGGCACCGTGTCGATGTGGCCGAGCAGCGTGATGCACGTGTCACCGTCGCCCATGCTCGCGATGGTGTTGCCCACTTCGTCGGTGTGCGCGCGCCAGCCTCGCTGCTCCAGCCGCTCCGCCAGCGCGCGGGAGAAGGCATGCTCGTGATGGCTGGGGCTGTACTGCTCCACCATCCACTTGAGGAACTCGATCGTCTTCTCACGTGCCTGCATTCGCGGCCTCCTTCTGCTTCCGGGGGAGGGTGAACTTGGTGCCGGACTCCTCGGTGAGGGCGACGAACACCGGCCGGGGCACGCGAGAGGAGCTCACGTACACCGAGGGGACTCCGCCCTGGAGCGCCTTGCGTGCGGCGTCCAGCTTGTAGCGCATGCGTCCGGCGGCCAGTTGCATGCAGCCCTCCACGTCGTCGCTGGAGCGCACGAGCGTCAGGGGCTCGTTCGGGTTCTCCAACAGCCCGGGCACGTTCGACAGCATGACGAACGCGCGGGCGCCGAGCGCGGTGGCGATGGAGGCGGCAACCTGGTCCGCGTCGGCATTCACGAGCACGCCCTCCTCGGTGATGGCGGGAGGGCAGAGGACGGGCACGTAGCCCTGGTCCAGCAGCGTCGCCAGGAGGCTCGTATTCACCGAGTGGATCTCCCCGGCGAGGTGCTCCCGATCGATGCGGACCCGCCCGCCGTCGTTGATCTTCAGCGGGGGCCGCCGCTTCGCGACGAGCACCCGGCCGTCCGCGCCGCAGAGCCCGACGCCGGGAATGCCGCGCTCCGCCAGAGCGAGGACGACGCGTTTGTTCACCTCGCCCACCCACGCCATCATCAAGACGCGCAGCGTGGTGGCGTGGGTGAGGCGCACCACGTTGCCGGTGGGGGTCGTCACCTCGGGGCGCTCGAGCGAGAAGGCCTTCAGGACGCGCTCGCCCGCCTCCGAGCCTCCATTCACCACCACGACCCGCTCGCCACGGCGGATGAGCTCCGCGACATCGTTGCAGACGTTCTCGAGGTCGACCCCCGCGGCGCCGCCAATCTTGACCACGAGGGGGCGGAGGTCCGGGCCGCCCGGGTTGCTGGAAGGCAGTGGCGCGCTCATCCGAGCACACTCGCGCCGCCATCGACGAGCTGGACCGTCCCGGTGATGAACGAGGCCCGCTCGCTGGCGAGGAAGGTGGCGGCGGCGGCGAACTCCTCGGGGAGCCCCACGCGGCGCAGCGGAATATGGGCCGCCATGGCGCGGAGCCCGGCGTCCACGTCTCCGTCGGTGTTCGTTCCGGCGGTGCGCTCGACGGGAGGCGTGCGGGTGTAGCCGGGGGCCAGGACGTTGACGGTGACGCCGCAGTCCCCGAGCTCCTGCACGAGCGCGGAGGAGAATCCGACGATGCCCAGCCGCGAGAAGCCCGAGAGGGCGAAGCGGGCCACGGGCCGCACGACGGTCTCGGACGTGATGAAGAGCAGGCGTCCCCAGCGCGCCGCCTTCATGTAGGGGAGGGCGGCCAGGGCCAGGCTGATGGGCGGCAGCAGTACCGAGTCCACGGCGTCCTTGTAGGCGCCGAGCTCGAACTTCGTCGCCGGGCCCGGAGGCGGCCCGCCGCTGTTCGTCACCGCGATGTGGAGGGCCCCCAAGCGGCCGGCGACCTCCTCGACCCAGTGGCGGACGGCGTCGGGATTCTTCAAGTCCACCGCCGTCGTGAGCACCCGGCCCCGGGCGAGCTCCTTCAGCCGGCGCTCGGCCTGCGCGAGCTTCGCGGTGTCCCTCGCGCCGATGGCGACGTGCGCGCCTTCCTTCGCCAGCTCCTCGGCGACGGCGAGCCCCAGGCCGCTGGAGCCTCCCGCGACGAGCGCGACCCTACCGGTCAGTCCCAGTTCCACCGAGCGCCTCCTTTCCGCCGCGGGCCGCGGTGCCGGTGAGCACCGGCTCACGGGTCTGGGTGCGCCGGGGTTGGAAGTAGCCGTAGCGGGCCATCAGCGGCCACGCCAGCGCCTGGGTGATGTTCCTCGCGCGCGCGGGGAGCTCCTTGCGCCAGGCATCGTCCTCGGGCCGCAGGAGCGTGGGCCCGCTGCGGAAGCGATCCGGATTGCCGGTGACGGTGTGGTTCTTCCCCAGGTGGACGGTGCGCCCCTGCACCGGGTTGACCGCGTCCCGCGCGCCGACGTGCTCGAGCAGGGCTCCCACCACCGAGGCCGGCTCGGCGATGAAGTCCTCGTAGCGCAGGAAGAACGAGCGCTCGGGGTAGCGCTGGATGACGGCCTCGGAGGCGACGTTGAAGCCGACCCAATAGCTGGTGCTGCGCAGCGCGGACATGGGGACGACGTACTGCTTCGTCTTCGTCCACGAGTGCGTGGCGGCGCGCGGATCCCTCACGAGGTAGAGGAAATAGGGCGTGACTCCCTCCACGTGCGGAAGGAGCGCCGCCTCGGACGGCAGCTTGCCGCTGTCCACGAGGGTGTGGCTGCCCGTGGCCTTCGCGATGGCACGGTACGTCCGGCTCAGCGTGGCGGCGTACTCGCGGACATCCTCCGAGCGGGTACCCTCGCGCAGGATGCTCCACGTGTGACGGGTCCGCACGGCCCGCGTCTGGCGCCGCACGACTTCCCGGGCGTGGTCCTCGGAAGTGCTCCCCGCGGGGGCCTCCTCCTCGAACACCTTCGACCAGAGGCCGCAGCGGGTGAGGGCCTCGCCGCAGCCGCAGAAGGTATTGGAGCCGTGGCCGTAGGCATTCTTCCAGAGGAAGCTGAGCTCGCCGGTGTGGAAGAAGCCCTTCACCTCGTTGAGCACGTTTCCAAGGATGGTGCTGCCATTGCGGCACCAGCCGGTGATGTAGAGAACCTTGATGTGGGATTGCGACACGGGCGCCCCTGTGCGTGCTGCCTGGATGTCCTTGAAACGGTTCCGCCGTCAGGCCAGCGAGGCCACGTAGAAGTGCGTGGGCAGGTGGACGACGAGCGCCTCGTAGATCTCCCCGCACACGGCGAGGCCCTCGCGCGGGAAGATGCCCTTGGGGGGCTCGGCGAAGCGGATGACGGAGCGGCCGCTGTCGAAGATGGTGGCGGCGGCGGTGTAGTCGCCGACGATGAGGGTGCCCGGGTTGACCATGCGCGCTCGGGCGATGCGCACGCCCATGTCCGCGAGGTCCTTCAGCAGACTGCCCTGCCCGACGAAGTAGCGGTAGTAGTCCTCCGGGTTCATGAGGATGCCGTCCGCCGAGCCGCCCACCTGCTCGACGCGATTGCACGCCGCCAGGAGCGAGGCCACGGGGGTCTCGCGGGCCGCCAGGCGGGTGACGCCCGGAGTCTCCAGCAGGCCGCGCACGCGCTCGCCACCGGGGCCGCGCGCGAGCGCCTGATTCTCCGCCGTGCACAGGCGCACCAGCAGCCGGTAGTCGATGAACGTCGCGAGCGCCTCCGGGTCGTCCAGCAGCGCGGGGTTGAGCTGCACCCACGCCGTGGTGGGCTTGAGCTCCGCCTTGTCCGAGTGGAACTCGAACGTGGCCTCCTGCCTCAGCTGCGCGTCGATGACCTGCTCGGTGATGGCGGCCTGGGGACGCGTTTCGTACCAGTACTTGACCTGGGGCTGCTCCGTCTTGACGACCTTGAAGAGACCGCGCACCGCGATGCGGGGCCGGCGCTTGAAGCCCGGGAAGGAGTCAGTGATTGTCGTGGAGAACTCCACGGAGGCCTTCGTGCCCTGCGCGAGGACGGCGTTGGCAAATGCCCGCCCTGGGGACAGCTCTGTCCCCGCGGTACCATTCGTGCTCATGTTTGTTCCCCTGTCTGGGTGATGTGAACTGCGGGTGGCCGCGGACTTCGGACCGCGGGGTGCTTCAGATGGGATGCAGGCCCCGGAAGCCGAGGCCCTCGGTCTCGGAGCGGCCGAGCATCAGGTTCATGGCGTGTACGGCCGTGCCCGCCGCGCCCTTCACCAGGTTGTCGATCGCCACGTTGACGACGATCCGGTTCCGCTCCGAGTCCACGTCGACCGAGAGGTCGCAGTAGTTCGTCCCCTGCAGCGGGCCGGGCTCGGGGAAGGGTGAGGCGCTCGTGTTGGGCCGGATGAGCCGTACGAAGGGCTTCTCGCGGTAGGCCATTGCGATGGCGCGGAGCGGCTCGGCCTCGTCCATGGGCCTCGTGGTGAAGCCGTGCACCGTCGCGAGGATGCCGCGCACGCTCGGGATGGCCGTGGCGCTGAAGTGCACGCTCGGACGCGTCCCCGTGAGCCGCTCGACGACGTTCTCGATCTCTCCCGTGTGCCGATGCCCCACTGGCTTGTAGCAACGCAGCGCGGAGGCGCGCTCGGGGTGATGGGAGGCCCGGTCCGGTGTGGCGCCGCCTCCCGAGGAGCCCGTCTTCGCGTCGACGACGAGCTCCGGCTTCACCAGGCCCGCGCGCACCAGCGGGAGGATTCCCAGCAGCGAGGCGTGGGCCATGCAACCGGGCACCGCGACATAGCGAGCCTCGGGGAGCGCGCTGGCCGTCCATTCGGGCAAGGCGTAGACGAACCCCGGCACGTCCGCGGGCCGTGGGTGTTTCTTGTACCAGCGCTCGTGCGCCGCCGGGTCCAGCCGGAAGTCCGCACTCAGGTCGATCACCCGGCCCGCGAGCTCGCGCACCCTGGCCCAGCGGTTGATGAGTCCGCCCTGGGGCATGCAGCTCACGAGCAGGTCGCACGGCTCCAGCGCGTCGTGCGGGACGAAGCGCAGCGAGCTCATTCCGCGCAGGTTCGCATGCGGGTAGTCGAGCCGCTTGCCCGCGAATTGATCCGAGGTGGCCTGCACCACCTCCACGCCCGGGTGCGCGAGCAGCAGCCGCAGCAGCTCGCCGCCCGTGTAGCCCGAGGCTCCGAAGACGGCCACGCGCGTCATGGGTGCACCCCGATGGCGTAGTCCGCGATCAGCTCCGGCAGCGGCACCTGGGTGATCTCGATGCTTCGCGCGAACTCCACGCAGTGGTTGATCTCATTCACCAGGATCTCTCCGCCGCGCGTCTCGAGCAGATCCACGGCAGCGATGTCCGCTCCCACGGCCGCCGCCGCGCGCTCGGCGAGCTTCGCGTGCGACTCGGGCACCTCGTACCGCTCGGGCACGGCGCCCCGGGCGGTGTTCGTCACCCAGTGCTCCGAGCGCCGGCGGATGCCGCCCACCGCCCGGCCCATCACGTAGACACGCAGGTCATAGCCGGGCTTGTCGATGTACTGCTGGACGAGCCCCACATGATCCGAGGCGCTTCCGGTCTCGAAGCGCATCTGCATGAGTCCCTCGGCCGCGCTGCGTCCGTCGATGCGCGCGACCATGCGCCCCCATGAGCCCACCGCGGGCTTCGTCACCACCGGGTAGCCCCGGCGTTCGATCTCCGCCACGCAGGTCTCCTCCTCGAAGCCCGCGAAGGACCACGGCATGGGCACTCCGTGCGCCGCCAGCGCCAGGGTGGTGAGGATCTTGTCCCCACACGTGGCGATGGCCTGGGCGCTGTTCACCACGCGCGCGCCCTTCACCTCGAGGATGGCCGCCAGATAGCGGGAGCGGGTGAGCGACATGCTCCGCATCAGGACGACGTTGCCACCCGGCCAGCGCTCCGCGTCCAACGGCAGGACGAGGTCGGAGTCCTGCCGCATCTCGACGGCGCAGTCCCTCTTGCGCAGCGCCTCGAGGATCATCCGCTCCTCGGTGCGCAGCCGTGTATAGACGAGATCGATCTTCTTCATGGGAGGTCCGAGACGGGGTGACTACTCGCCCCAGTCCTCCTCGACCTCGGGGGCCTCGGCGAGGCGCAGGGGCTTGAGGCCCACCACCTCCAGCTCGACGGAGCAGCCCTCGCAGGTGAGGACCTCTCCCTCCAGGTAGTGGTCTCCGAGAATCTCGAAGGCACACGTGGGGCAACCATTGATTCCCGCGGCATCCATCGGCTTCTGCAGCTGCATCAGTTCCTCCTTGTGGACAGTGAATCGAGAACGCGTTCGGCCACCGCCGCGCCGTCGAGCCCGTGCCCGCGCAGCAGCGCTTCATGGGAGCCCGCGAGCGGGTCGTAGCGATCCTGGATGCCGATGCGGAGCACCCGCCGGCCGAGCCCCTGTGCGCACACGGCCTCGCAGACCGCGCCGCCGAGCCCGCCGAGGATGGTGTGCTCCTCCACCGTGACGAGCAGCCGCGTGCGCTCCGCCGTCTCGAGCACCGCCGCCTCGTCGAGCGGCTTGAGCGTATGCATGTTCACCACGCGCGCCGAGACGCCTTGGGTCTCGAGCCGCTGGGCGGCCTCCAGCGCGACGGAGACGCCCACCTCGCCGTGCGCGATCAGCCCCACGTCCGAGCCTTCGCGGAAGCAGAGCGCCCGCCCGAGCGTGAAGCCGCCGCGGGGCTCCTCCAGCCGGCTCACCCGGTTGCGGCCGAGCCGCATGTACACGGGGCCCGCGTGGTCGATCATCGCGCGCGTGGCGAGGATCGTCTCGAGCCCGTCGGCGGGGGAGAGCACCAGCATCCCCGGCATGGCGCGGAGGATGGCCAGGTCCTCGATGGCGTGGTGGGTGGGCCCGAAGAACGCGCCCGAGACGCCACCGTAATCGCAGACGAGCTTCACGTTCGACTGGGGGTAGGCCATTCCGAGCCGCACCTGCTCGCACGCCCGCATGGCCCCGAAGGGCGCGAAGGTGTGCGCGAAGACGACGTGCCCCACGTGCGCCATGCCGCACGCCATGTCGAGCATCGTGGCCTCGCAGATGCCCAGGTTGAAGTAGCGGTCCTTGTGGCGGGCCTCGAAGGGATCTCCTCCGCCACCGAGGTCCGCCTCCAGCAGCACGAGGCGCGGGTCCTGCTCGGCGAAGCGCGCGAGCGCATGCCGGAAGATCTGCCGGTTGGAGAGCTTGGGGTTCTCCCGGAGCCAGGCCTCGGGGGCGGCCGAGAGATCCGCGCCGCTCGTCTGGGTTTCGCTCACGGAGTCTCTCCCATGGAGACGAGCGCGCGCCGGAGCTGCTCGGGAGAGAAGACCGCGTAGTGGGGGCCCTTGCCCTTGAACAAGGGGACGCCCGCTCCCTTCTGGGTCCTCGCGACGATGGCGCGCGGGGCCGTTCCGGCGGGGGCCTCCAGGGCCGCGCAGAGCGCACGCAGATCGTGCCCGTCCACCTCGAGCGCCTCGAAGCCAAACATGAGCAGCCGGTCCGTCAGCGCCGCCTGGGAGAGGATGGATTCGGTGGGGCCATCGTTCTGACCTCCGTTCCGGTCGATGATGACTGTCAGATTGGAGAGACGCTGGTGCGAGGCAATCTGGAGGGCCTCCCAGTTGGAGCCCTCGCCCATCTCTCCATCCCCACAGATGACATAGACACGGTTGGACAAGCCCTTGAGCCTGTACCCGAGTGCCAACCCTGTACCCAGGCCCAATCCGTGCCCCAGGCTGCCGGTGGAGAAGTCCACACCTGGGACCCTGGCATTCACATGGCCCGTGAAGATGCTCCCTTCCGCGTTGTAGCGCTGGACGAGCTCCTCGGGGTCGAAGAAGCCAAACGCGGACAGGGCCGCATACAGTCCCGCCGCGGCGTGTCCCTTCGAGAGGATGAGGTGATCGCGTCCCTCCCAGCGGGGCTCACTGGGATTGATTTTCATGACGCGTCCCAGCAATGCCACGAGGATTTCCGTCAGGGAGAGCGAGCCTCCGAGATGGCAGCCAGAGGCGGTCGCCGCGAGCCGGACGATGAGCCGCCGGACACGTCTTGCCTGTGCTTGAAGCGAGTCCATTCCGTCCTCGGACGGGGACTCGAGACGCACGTCTGTCGTTGCAGCGGTCATCGCGCGAGTCATGATTCGTGGGGGGGAACGAAGCAATTCGTGACTTCGTTGTTTCGCGGGCACCCTATGAAAACGAGAGAGGACTCGTCAATGTGTGAACTTAGGCACTGATGTAAAAAAAAAATCCGACATTGGCGAGCCAGAGAGAAAGTGTTAGGGAATTCCCCCGCAAAGACATATACATCCCAGGAACACAGGGGAGCTCAGGAATGACTGGAGAGTTTCACAGTGCCACCGCGCGTGCTGCTGATGGAGATGCCTGGCGTCTCAAGGGTTGGTGGCGCGACGCAACCGTGGTCGACGACCTCCACCGCGCGATCAAGAGCCATCCGGACAAGACGGCGATCATCGCGGCCCGGTACTTTTCCAGGGACATCACACGCATCAGCTACGCGGAGCTGGGGACGTATATGGAGCGCTTCGCGGGCGCCCTCCGCGAGCTGGGCGTCGGACGCGAGCAGGTCGTCGCCGTGCAGCTCCCCAACTGGTGGCAGTTCACCGCGCTCGCGCTGGCGTGCGCGCGCATTGGCGCGGTGCTCGCGCCCATCCCTCCGGACTACCGGCGCCGGGAGGTGGAGTTCATCCTCGGCAGGACCGAGGCCCGGGTCTACATCGGCCCGGCGACCTGGACCGGGTTCTCACACCGGGACATGCTCCGGGAGACGGCACCGGCGCTCCCGGCCCTGCGCCATCGCGTCTTCATCGGGGCGGGAAGTGGCCTGGCGGCGGGAGAGCTCGACTTCGACGCGCACTTCGTTTCCACGCGCTGGGAAGAGCATTACACCGCCAGTGCGTTGGATGAGCTGACGGCCCGCGCGGATGACGTGTTCAACATCCTCTATACGTCGGGCACGACCGGCGAGCCCAAGGGCGTGGTCCACTCGTACAACACCAACTACGCCATCACCCGGGCCCTCAGCGAGACGATGCGGCTGGGCGCGGAGGACGTCATCTCGCTGCCGAGCCTCCTCACCGCCTCGAGCGGCTTCACCTATCTCTTCCAGATGCCCCTCCTGCTCGGGGCCACGGCGGTCTATCTGGATGTGGCGGATCCCGACTTCCACCTCAAGCTCATCGAGGAAAATGGGATCTCCTTCATGTATGCGATCCCCACGTACTACCTGAACATGCTTGCCTCGCAGAAGCGCCGGCCCCGGAAGGCGGGCACACTCAAGTGTCTGGCCACCGGCTCGACTCCCGTTCCGCCCCACCTCATCGCCGAGGCGCGGGATGTGTTTGGCGTCCGCCTGCACACGCTCTGGGGCATGACGGAGAACGGCGCCGTCACCATCACCCGGCACGAGGATCCCCCCGATTGGCCCGCCAACAGTGACGGAGCCCCCGTTCCCTGGATGGAAGTGAAGATCGCTCCGGCCACCACCGAGGATGGCTCGGCCTTCCCGGATGGCGCGGGGCGGCTGCTGGTCCGCGGCGCGAGCCAGTGCCTCGGGTACTTCAAGCGCGAGGACATCTACAACGCCTGTCTGGACTCCGAGGGATGGTTCGACACCGGAGACCTGGCGCGCGACGACGGGCGCGGCGGCATCCGCATCGCCGGCCGGCTCAAGGACCTCATCTTCCGGCACGGGATGAAGATTCCCGTCGTGGAGGTCGAGTCGGCGCTGTATGCGCATCCGAAGGTGCGGGAGGTCGCCGTCGTGGCCCATGCGGATGATCGCATCGGTGGCGAGCGTGTGTGCGCCGTCGTGGTGCCTCGCGACGAGGCGCCCACCCTCAATGAGCTGCGGGACCATCTGCGCAAGGCCGGTATGTCGGTGTCGTACTGGCCGGATCGGCTGGAGCTCATCTCCGAGATGCCGAAGACACCCTCCGGGAAGATCCGGAAGTTCCTCCTGCGCGAGCGCCTGAAGGAGACGTCCGCCAGCAAGGCCTGAGCCTGTCTTCACCCCTGTCTTCAAGCAAGACCCGCTGCCTCCTGGCGGCGGGAGTGGTTCCTTATTGTCTGCCTTTCCCCCCAAGGCAAGCGTTCCCCCCACGGCAAGCCGACATGAACATGCGCGATGTACAGCCCCCGGCCGATTGCGTTTCGCAAGCCTCCCCTCCAAGGGCCGAACCGAAGCCGGGTGTGAAGCCGGTACGCAGGGCTCCGCCATTGGTGCCGGTGTCTCGCGAAGAGGCGCCGCCGTTGTCCTTCGCGCAGCAGCGGCTGTGGTTCATCGATCAGCTCGCGCCCGGGAGTCACGCGTACAACGTCGTTCCCTACGCCCGGCTGAAGGGGCCGCTCGACGCGGCCGCCCTGGAGCGGAGCCTGGCCGAGGTCATCCGCCGTCACGAGGCGCTGCGGACGACGTTCACCCAGGTGAATGGGCAGCCGGTGCAACGGATTGCCCCGGAGCTGGCGTTCCGTCTCCCCGTGGAGAGCCTGGAGTCCGTGCCGGAGGGCGAGCGGGAGTCGGTGCTCCAGCGGCTCGCGGAGGAGGAGGCTCGCTGCCCGTTCGACCTGGAGAAGGGTCCGCTGATCCGGGGACGGTTGTTGCGCGTGGCGGCCGAGGACCACGCGTTGCTGCTCACGCTGCACCACGTCATCAGCGACGTCTGGTCCCTGGGCGTGGTGGAGCGAGAGCTGACCACGCTGTACCGGGCCTTCTCCCGCGGTGAGGAGCCGGCGCCGCGGGCCCTCCCGGTGCAGTACGCGGACTTCGCGAAGTGGCAGCGCGAGTGGTTGAAGGGCGAGGTGCTCGAGGAGCAGCTCGCGTGGTGGAAGCAGCAGCTCGCCGGGGCTCCGCCCGTGCTGGAGCTGCCAACGGACAGGCCGAGGCCTCCCTTGCCGTCCGCTCGCGGGGCCGTGGTGCGGGTGATGCTGTCTCCGGCGCTCTCCGGGGCGGTCAAGGAGCTGAGCCGCAAGCAAGGCGTCACCCAGTTCATGACGCTGCTGGCGGGCTTCCATGCGCTCCTGGCGCGCTACAGTGGACAGTCGGACCTCGTGGTGGGCTCGCCCATCTCCGGGCGCACCCGGCGCGAGGTGGAGGGACTCGTTGGCTTCTTCGCCAACACGCTGGCCCTGCGCGTGGATGGGACCGGCGCCGAGAGCTTCCGCGAGTTGCTGGGCCGGGTTCGCACGGCCTGCCTGGGCGCGTATGCCCATCCGGATCTGCCTTTCGAGCAGTTGGTGGATGCGCTCCATCCGGTGCGAGACCTGAGCCGCTCACCGCTCTTCCAGGTGATGTTCGTCCTCCAGGGTGCGATGCCCTATGCCGCCCTGGAGCTGCCCGGTGTCGCCGCGAGCGAGCTCGTCGTGGATCCCGGCGTGTCACGCTTCGACATCACGTTGTCGGTGCGGGAGACCCCGGAGGGGTGGTTGTGCATCTGGGAGTACAGCACCGACCTGTATGACGAGGCGACGGTGGCGCGGATGGCGGCGCACTACGTGCGGCTGCTGGAGGGAGCCGTCGCGCAGCCAGAGGGCAAGCTGTCGGCACTGCCGCTGATGGACGAGCAGGAGCGGCGGCGGGTGGTGGTGGAGTTCAATGACACCCAGACCCTGTATGCACCGGCGCGAGGGGTGCACGAGCTGTTCGAGGTATGGGCGGACAAGACGCCGGAGGCGGTGGCCGTCAGCTTCGGAGAAGAGCGGCTGACGTACGGGGAGCTGAACCGCAAGGCGAACCGGCTGGCGCACCACCTGAGAGGACTTGAGGTGGGGCCGGATGTGCCGGTGGGCCTGTGCGTGCGCCGCTCGCTGGATCTGGCCGTGGGAGTACTGGGCATTCTCAAGGCCGGGGGCGCGTACGTGCCGTTGGACCCGGCGTACCCGGCGGAGCGCCTGGCGCTCATGCTCGAGTCGTCTCGTGCGCCTGTGGTGCTCACCCAGCGGGAGTTGAAGGACGCGCTGCCGGAGGGAGCGGCGCGGCGGCTGTACCTGGACACGGACGAAGGGGCGTGGGCCGACGGAAGCGACGCCAATCCGCAGCCGCTGATGGGACCCGAGGCGCTGGCGTACGTCATCTACACGTCGGGGTCGACGGGAGTGCCCAAGGGCGTGGCGATGCACCACCGGCCGTTGCTCAACCTGATTCGCTGTCAGGTGGCGCGCTCGGTTGTGCCGAAGCCGAAGACGCTGCAGTTCTCGGCGTTGAGCTTCGACGTGAGCTTCCAAGAGATGTTCTCCACGTGGGCGGCGGGCGGAGCGCTAGTGCTCATCGCCGAGGAGATGCGGCTGGATGCGAGGGCGCTGCTGGAGAAGATGGACAGCAGCGGAGTGGAGCGGCTGTTCCTGCCGTTCGTGGCGCTGCAGAACCTGGCGGAGGTGGCGGAGAAGGAAGGGCTGGCGCCCAGGAAGCTGAAGGAAGTCATCACGGCCGGAGAGCAGCTGCGGGTGACGCCGGCGCTGCGCGGGATGTTCGCGCGGCTGCCCGGGTGCGTGCTGGAGAATCAGTACGGACCGACAGAGACGCACCTGGCGACGGCGTTCCGATTGGAGGGGAGCCCGGAGCGGTGGCCCGAGCTGCCGGGAATTGGCAAGCCCATCGCGAACGTGAGCGTGCACCTGCTGGACGGCAACGGAGAGCCGGTGCCGGTGGGAGTGGTGGGGGAGCTGTACATCGGAGGGGCGGGGCTGGCGAGGGGCTACCTGCACCGGGAGGAGCTGACGCGGGAGAAGTTCCTCGAGGACAGGTTCGCGGCGGCGCCGGGAGGGAGGCTGTACCGGACGGGGGACTACGCGCGCTACCAGGCGGACGGGAGCATCGAGTTCCTCGGCAGGCGCGACGCGCAGGTGAAGGTGCGGGGCTTCCGCATCGAGCTGGCGGAAATCGAGGCCGCGCTCGCCCGGCATCCCGCGGTGAAGGACGTAGCGGTCGTGGCGAGGGAGCTCGGCGCCGGTGGAAAGCGGCTGGTGGCCTACGTGGTGCCCGGCACGTCCCCCGAGCTCGATACCGCGGTCCTGAAGGCCTTCCTCAAGGAGAGCCTGCCCGAGTACATGGTGCCTTCGGCCTTCGTGCGCCTGGAGGCCTTCCCCCTCACGCCCAGCGGCAAGGTGGACAGGAAGTCGCTCCCCGCGCCGGAGCTGGAGGGCTCGGCGCGGGAAGGGTTCGTGGCGCCCCGTACGCCGCTGGAAGAGCTGGTGGCGGGCACCTGGGCGCCGCTGCTGGGCCTGCGGCGCGTGGGCGCGTACGATCACTTCTTCGAGTTGGGGGGACACTCGCTGCTGGCGACCCAGGTGGTCTCCCGTCTGCGTGAAGTGCTTCGCGTGGACCTGCCGGTGCGCGTGCTCTTCGAGGCGCCCACCGTGGCCGAGCTCGCGCACCGGCTCAAGTCCATGCCGGGCGGCATGCAGGGGCCCCAGGCTCCGCCGCTCGTGCCCATGCGCGGGGAGGGTGCGCCGCCGCTGTCCTTCGCGCAGCAGCGGCTGTGGTTCCTCGAGCAGCTCGCGCCGGGTGGCTTCGCCTACAACCTGCCCTTCGTCACGCGGCTGAAGGGCCGGCTCGACGTGGCCTTGCTGGAGCGGAGCCTCGGGGAGCTCGTCCGGCGGCACGAGGCGCTGCGGACGACGTTCACCCTGGTGGACGGGCAGCCCGTACAGCGCATTGCCTCGGAGCTGGTGCTCGCGTTGCCCGTGGAGAGCCTGGAGGCCGTGCCGGAGGGCGAGCGGCCGGGTGCGGTGCGGCGCCGTGTGGAAGAAGAGGTCCGGTGCCTCTTCGAGCTGGAGAAGGGGCCGCTGGTGCGGGCCCGGTTGCTGCGCTCGGCCGCCGAGGAGCACGTGCTGGTGCTCGTCATGCACCACATCGTCTGCGACGGCTGGTCCATGAGCGTGCTCGTGCGCGAGCTGGCCTCGCTGTATCAGGCGTTCTCCTCGGGCGCCGAGCCCTCGCTGCCCGCACTGCCGGTGCAGTACGCGGATTACTCCCGGTGGCAGCGCGAGTGGCTGCGCGGCGAGGTGCTGGAATCGCAGCTCGGCTGGTGGAAGCAGCGGCTCGCCGGAGCACCGCCGGTGTTGGAGTTGTCCACGGACAGGGCTCGCCCCGCGGTGCAGACCTTCCGGGGCGCCACGCTGCCGGTGCGGCTGCCCGCGGCGCTCTCCGGGCCGCTCCGGGAGCTCAACCGCCGCGAGGGCGTCACGCCCTTCATGACGTTCCTCGCGGCGTACCAGGCCCTGCTGGCGCGCTACAGCGGGCAGACGGACATCGTGGTGGGCTCGCCCATCGCCGGGCGCACCCAGCGGGAGCTGGAGGGGCTCATCGGCTTCTTCGTCAACACGCTGGCGCTGCGGCTGGAGTCCTCGGGCGAGGTGAGCTTCCGGGAGCTGGTGCTCCGGGCTCGCGAGGCCTGTCTGGGGGCCTATGCGCACCAGGACGTGCCCTTCGAGCAGCTCGTGAATGCGTTGCAGCCGGTGCGGGACCTGAGCCGCGCACCGCTGTTCCAGGTGATGTTCGCGTTGCAGGAGCCGGCACCGGCGCTCGCGCTGCCCGGCGTGTCCTCGGAGGAGGTCTCCTTCGAGACGGGGCTGGCGAAGTTCGACCTCACGCTGTTCGTCCGGGAGACCGCGGACGGCTGGGAGGCGCTCTGGGAGTACAACACCGGCCTCTTCGACGAGGCACGGGTCGCGCGCATGGCGGCGCACTACGGGCGGCTGCTGGAGGAGGCCCTCGCGCATCCCGAGCAGCCCGTGTCGGCGCTGCCACTGCTGGACGAGGGGGAGCGGCGGAGCGTGCTGGTGGACTGGAACCAGACGCGAACCGGGTACCCGCGCAATGCCTGTGTCCATGCGCTCTTCGAGGAGCAGGTGGCGCGCCGTCCCGACGCCGTGGCGGCGGAGTACGAGGGGCAGTGCCTCACCTACGCGGAGCTGAACCGCCACGCCAACCGGATCGCCCGGCACCTGCGTGGGCTGGGCGTCACGCCGGGAACGCTCGTGGGCCTGTGCTCCGGACGCTCGCTGGAGATGGTGGCGGCGACGCTCGGCATCCTGAAAGCTGGCGGCGCGTATGTGCCGTTGGATCCGGCCTACCCCCAGGAGCGCCTGTCGTTCATGGTGGCGGACACGGCGGTACCGGTGGTGCTGGTGCAGCCGGAGCTCGCCTCGATGCTGCCGCCGGTGGGCGCCCGCGTGGTGCCCCTGTCCTGGGAGACGTTCGCCCACGAGCGCGAGGACGGCCTCGGGGAGCGGGTGGCGCCGGAGGCGCTGGCGTATGTGATGTACACGTCTGGCTCCACGGGCCAGCCCAAGGGCGTGTGCATCCCGCACCGGGGAATCGTGCGGTTGGTACGTGACGCCTCGTACCTCGAGGTGACGGCGGAGGACCGCTTCACCCAGATGTCGAACACGGCGTTCGATGCCTCGACGTTCGAGCTGTGGGGCGCACTGCTGAACGGGGCGCGGCTGGTGGGCGTATCGCGCGAGGTGGCGCTGTCCTCGAAGGCGTTGGCTGCGTTCCTCCGGGAGAAGCAGGCGAGCGTGATGTTCGTCACCACGGCGCTCTTCAACCAGATCGCCGCCGAGTGCCCGGAGGCCTTCCAGACGGTGAAGGCCGTGGTGTTCGGCGGTGAGGCCGCGGACGCGAAGTCGATCCGGCGGGTGTTGGAGCGGGGGGCGCCGAGGCACCTGCTGAATGCCTATGGCCCCACGGAGAACACGGCGTTCTCGACGACCTTCGAGGTGAGGGCGGTCGCGGAGGGCACGGTGTCGGTGCCCATCGGCAGGCCGGTGTCGAACTCGGACGCGTACGTGCTGGACGAGCGGATGCAGCCGGTGCCGGCCAGCGTCGCCGGAGAGCTGTACGTCGGAGGAGATGGGCTGGCGCTCGGGTATCTGAACCGGCCGGAGCTCACGGCGGAGAAGTTCGTGGCGCACCCGTTCAGCACGGAGCCGGGCGCGAAGCTGTATCGGACGGGGGACCTCGCGCGGTACCTGCCGGACGGGAACATCGAGTTCCTCGGGCGGCGCGATGCCCAGGTGAAGGTGCGTGGCTTCCGCATCGAGCTGGGAGAGATCGAAGCGGCGCTGGTGAAGCACCCCGCGGTGGGTGAGGCGGTGGTGACGGCTCGGGACGAGGGGCTGGGAGGAAAACGGCTGGTGGCGTATGTGGTGCCCGCTTCGTCCTCCGAGCCCGATACCACGGAGCTGAGGGCCTTCCTCAAGCAGACGCTGCCCGAGCACATGGTGCCCTCTGCCTTCGTGAGGCTGGAGAAGCTCCCGCTCACGCCGAACGGGAAGGTGGACCGCAAGGCACTGCCCGCGCCGGAGGCGGCGGGGACGGAGCACGCGGGCTACGTGGCGCCCCGGACGCGGATGGAGCAGGTGGTGGCGGACATCTGGGCGCCTTTGCTGAAGCAGCAGCGGGTGGGGGCCCAGGACAACTTCTTCGAGCTGGGTGGACACTCGCTGCTGGCGGCACAGGTGGCCACGCGCCTGCGCGAGGCGCTCCAGATGGAGCTGTCGGTCCGGGTGCTCTTCGAGGCCCCGGTGCTGGAGGAGCTGGCGGTACGGCTCGAAGCGATGGCGAGCGGCGTACGAGGGCGGCAACTCCCGGCGTTGGCTCCCGTTGCGCGAGAGGGCGAGCTGCCCCTGTCCTTCGCGCAGCAGCGGCTGTGGTTCATCGAGCAGCTCGAGCCCGGGGGCTACACGTACAACGTCCCCTATACGTTGCGGCTGACGGGCCGGCTGGACAGGGCGGTGCTGGAGCGGAGCCTCGGGGAGGTGGTGCGCCGGCACGAGGCGCTGCGGACGACGTTCGTGGAGGTGAACGGGCAGCCGGTGCAGTGCATTGCTCCGGAACTGGCGCTGGCACTGCCGGTGGAGGACGTGGAGGAACAGGCGGCGGGAGAGGTCCAGCGGCGCGTGGAGCAGGAGGCGCGGCGCCCGTTCGAGCTGGAGAAGGGCCCGTTGGTGAGGGCGACGCTGCTGCGCGTGGCGGCGGACGAGCACGTGCTGGTGCTCGTGATGCACCACATCGTCTGCGACATCTGGTCGTTGGATCTGCTGCTGCGCGAGGTGGAGACGCTCTACCGGGCCTTCTCCGAGGGGAAGGCTCCCCAGCTGCCGACTCTGCCAGTGCAGTACGTGGATTACGCGAAGTGGCAGCGTGAGTGGTTGAAGGGCGAGGTGCTGGAGGAGCAACTGGGCTGGTGGAAGCAGCAGCTCGCGGGCGCACCGCCCGTGCTGGAGCTGCCGGTGGATCGGCCCCGGCCTCCCGTCCAGACCTTCCGCGGAGCCCATCTGGTGAAGCCCTTGCCTCCGGCGCTGTCCGGGGCGGTGAAGGAGCTGAGTCACAAGGAAGGCGTTACGCTGTTCATGGCATTCCTGGCGGCGTACCAGGCCCTGCTGGCGCGCTACAGCGGGCAGAGCGACATCGTGATGGGCACGCCCATCTCCGGACGCAACCGGCGAGAGGTGGAGGGGCTCGTCGGCTTCTTCCTCAACACGCTGCCGCTGCGGGTGGAGGGGAGTGGAGCCGGGAGCTTCCGGGAGTTGTTGCGCCGGGTGCGCGAGGCGTGTCTGGGAGCCTATGCCCACCAGGACCTGCCGTTCGAGCAACTGGTGGACGCGCTGCAGCCGGTGCGCGACTTGAGCCGCTCGCCGCTCTTCCAGGTGATGTTCGTCTACCAGACCGAGCTGAAGCCGGTGTCGCTGCCCGGTGTGTCCGTGGGCGAGTTCGCCTTCCAGCCCGGGATGGCGAAGTTCGACCTGACCCTGTTCGTGCGGGAGACGCCGGAGGGGCTGGTGAGCCTCTGGGAATACAACACGGACCTGTACGACGAGGCGACGGTGGCGCGGATGGCGGCGCACTACGTGCGGCTGCTGGAGGGCGCCGTCGCGCAGCCGGAAGGCAAGCTGTCGGCACTGCCGCTGATGGACGAGGCGGAGCGGCGGCGGGTGGTGGTGGAGTTCAACGACACCAAGGCCCTGTATGCACCGGCGCGAGGGGTGCACGAGCTGTTCGAGGCGTGGGCGGACAGGACACCGGGGGCGGTGGCCGTCAGCTTCGGAGAGGAGCGGCTGACGTATGGGGAGCTGAACCGCAAGGCCAACCGGCTGGCGCACCACCTGCGAGGACTGGGCGTGGGGCCGGACGTGCCGGTGGGCTTGTGCGTGCGGCGCTCGATGGATCTGGCCGTGGGCGTGCTGGGCATCCTCAAGGCCGGAGGCGCGTACGTGCCGCTGGATCCCGCCTACCCGGCGGAGCGCCAGGCGCTCATGCTCGAGTCCTCACGCGCCCCCGTGGTGCTCACACAGCAGGCGTTGAAGGACGCACTGCCCGCGGGTGGAGCGCGGCGGTTGTACCTGGACACGGACGAGGCGCAGTGGGCCAGCACCAGCGAGGCCCATCCGGAGGCGCTCTCGGGGCCGCAGGCGCTGGCGTACGTCATCTACACCTCGGGCTCGACG
Source organism: Archangium gephyra (assembly GCF_042230915.1). Taxonomy (GTDB): domain Bacteria; phylum Myxococcota; class Myxococcia; order Myxococcales; family Myxococcaceae; genus Archangium; species Archangium gephyra_B. The sequence goes on from NZ_CP102578.1 coordinate 4,806,350, forward strand.
GGAGTGCCCAAGGGAGTGGCGATGCACCACGGGCCTCTGCTCAACCTGCTTCGCTGGCAGGTGTCGCGCTCGGTGGTGCCGGGGGGCAGGACGCTGCAGTTCTCGGCGCTGAGCTTCGACGTGAGCTTCCAGGAACTGTTCTCCACATGGGCAGCGGGAGGCGAGCTGGTGCTCATCCCCGAGGAGCTGAGGCTGGAGGCGAGGGCGCTGCTGGAGACGATGGACAGCAGGGGCGTGGAGCGGCTGTTCCTGCCGTTCGTGGCGCTGCAGAACCTGGCGGAGGTGGCGGAGAGGGAAGGGGTGATGGCGCGAGCGCTGAAGGAAGTCATCACGGCCGGAGAGCAGCTGCGGGTGACACCTGCGCTGCGAGGAATGTTCGCCAGGCTGCCCGGGTGCGTGCTGGAGAACCAGTACGGACCGACGGAGACGCATGTGGCGACGGCGTACCGGCTGGAGGGGAGCCCGGAGCAGTGGCCGGACCTGCCGGGAATCGGCAAGCCCATCGCGAATACGAGCGTGCACCTGCTGGACGGCAATGGAGAGCCGGTGCCGGTGGGAGTGGTAGGCGAGCTGTACATCGGAGGGGCGGGGCTGGCGAAGGGCTACCTGCACCGGGAGGAGCTGACACGGGAGAAGTTCCTCGAGGACAGGGTCTCGGGGAGGGCGGGAGGCAGGCTGTACCGGACGGGGGACTACGCGCGCTACCAGGCGGACGGGAGCATCGAGTTCCTCGGCAGGCGCGACGCGCAGGTGAAGGTGCGGGGCTTCCGCATCGAGTTGGCGGAAATCGAGGCCGTGCTCGCCCGCCACCCCGCCGTGCGCGATTGCGTCGTCGACGCGCGGGAGACGGCCTCGGGGCAGAAGCTGCTGGTGGCGTACGTCGTTGGCAAGCCGGGACAGCAAACGCCGGTCAGCGGAGAGCTGAAGCGCTACCTGAAGGAGACGCTGCCCGAGTACATGGTGCCCTCGGCCTTCGTGCCCCTGGAGTCCTTCCCGCTGACGCCCAGCGGGAAGGTGAACAGAAGGGCGCTGCCCGCTCCAGACTTTGGCCGCCAGGAGTCGTCGCGCTCGTACGTCGCACCACGCACGGCGCTCGAGGTGCGGGTCGCGCACGTCTGGGAGGAGCTGCTGGGCATCCATCCCATTGGCGTGCGGGACAACTTCTTCGAGCTGGGAGGCAACTCGCTGCTGGCCATCCGGCTGTTGTCGCGGATCCGGACGAGCCTGGGAAAGAGCCCGCCGGTGGCGGCACTGTTCCAGGACGCGACCGTGGAGCATCTGGCCGGACTGCTGCGTCAGGAGGCGGGGCCGTGGTCTCCGCTGGTGGAGCTCCGCAAGGGAGACGGGAGGCGGCCTTTCTTCTGCGTGCACGCGGTGGGAGGCACGGTGCTCGGGTACGTGGAGCTGGCGCGGCGGCTCGGGCCGGAGCAGCCCTTCTACGGGTTGCAGTCGCGAGGGTTGGACGGAGACCAGCCGCCGTGCGGCTCGGTGGAGGAGATGGCGGCGCTCTACCTCGAGGCGATCCGGAGCGTGCAGCCGACGGGGCCCTATCTGCTGGGTGGCTGGTCCATGGGCGGCAGCATCGCGCTCGAGATGGCGAGGCAGCTCCAGGCCCGGGGCGAGCAGGTGGACCTGCTGGCGCTCATCGACAGCTATGACCTCACGCCGGCGGTGGCGGGACTGCCGCCGGAGCACCAGGAGGCCTCGCGGCTGGGCGTGCTGTTCTACAGGGACTTGCTGAGGGCGGCAGGGCAGGAGTTGCCGGTCTCGGAAGAAGCACTCGCGCGGATGGGCCCGGAGGAGTTGAGCGGAGCCCTGGAGGAGGCCAGCAAGGCCGCGGCCTCGGTGTTGGGTGCCGGTGTCCAACCGCTGCAGCCGCTGCGGCGGGTCTTCGAGGAGAACCTGCGGGCGGCTTGGCGGTACGTGCCGCCGCGCTACGAAGGGCGCATCACCGTCTTCGAGGCGAGCGAGTCCGCGCTGCGTGAGCAGGGTGGAACGCGCTTCGTGGCCACCGAGGTGGACGTTCACGCGCTGGAGGGAGACCACTACTCCATCCTGCGTGGCCCGGGGGTGGAGGCGCTGGCGGCGCGGCTCTCGTCGTGCCTGGAGCGGGCCCATGCCGGCTGATACCGCTCCCTCCACGCCCACGGCCGCCGCCCGGAAGGCGCCGGTCAACAAGTGGCTCGTCACGCTCTCGGTGTCCATCGGCACGCTGATGGGCTCCATCGACGCGTCCATCGTCAACGTGGCGCTGTCGCAGATGCGCAGCTCCATCGGGGCCACCGTCCAGGAGATCACCTGGATGAGCACCAGCTTCATCATCGCCACGGTGCTGATGCTGCCGCTCACGGGCTTCTTCGGCCGGCTCTTCGGCCAGAAGCGCACCTATCTGGCGTGCCTGGCCCTCTTCATCGTCAGCTCGTTCCTCTGCGGGGTGGCCTGGAGCCTGCCCTCGCTGGTGTTCTTCCGGGCCCTGCAGGGCATTGGCTCCGGGCTGCTCGTGCCCACCGAACAGGCCATCCTCCGGCAGACCTGGCCCCCCGAGGAGCAGGGCATGGCCATGGGCCTCTTCACCACGGTCATCACGGTGGGGCCCGCCGTCGGCCCCACGCTCGGCGGCTACATCGTCGACAACTTCCACTGGTCGTGGATCTTCTTCATCAACCTGCCCATCGGGTTGCTCGGCCTGCTGCTGGTGTGGCGCTTCGTCGAGGAGCCCGAGGACGTGCTGGCCGCCAACCGGGCCGCCGCCGAGCTGCAACGCCGCAACATCGACTGGGCCGGCATCGGCCTGCTCTGGGTGGGGATGGCCACGCTCCAGTTCGTGCTGGAGGAGGGGCAGCACCAGGGCTGGTTCGAGTCGAGGGGGATCACCACCTGCCTGCTGCTGGCGGTCTTCTGCCTGGCGGCCTTCGTGCTGCGCGAGCTCACCGCGGTGGCGCCAGCGGTGGACCTGCGCCTCTTCAAGGAGCCGGTGTTCTCCTCGGGGGCGGTGCTCGGCGCGTTGATGTTCTTCATCCTCACGTCGAACCTGTTCCTGCTGCCGCTCTTCATGCAGGAGCTGCTCGGCTTCACGGCGATGCAGGCGGGTGAGGCGCTCATGCCGCGCACGCTGGTGATGATCGTGATGATGCCCATCGTCGGGCGCCTCTACAACCGCATCTCCCCCCGGGTGCTCATCGGCGTGGGGCTGTTCATCATCGGCGTGGGCGTCTACCGCATGATGCGCGTCTCGCTGGATACGGGCAGGGCGGAGATCATCTCGTCGATCATGCTGCAGGGGCTGGGCACCAGCCTGCTCTTCGTGCCGCTCAACGTCGTGGTGTTCGACAAGGTGGAGCGGGCCCGGATGGCGGACGCCACCGGCATCCACACGCTGATGCGGCAGCTCGGCACCTCGGTGGGCCTGGCCCTCTTCGCCACGCTGATGACGCGCTACTCCGCGCAGGCGCAGGTGGGGCTCTCCGCGCAGCTCGTCGCCGAGCGCCCCGAGCTGTACGAGCGCCTCTCCTCGACGATGAGCAGCCTGGTGGCGGGCGGTGTCGAGGGCTACGAGGCCACCGAGGTGAGCCTGCGCCTGCTGGCGAGCGGCCTCCAGCGGCAGGCGTCGCTGCTGGCCTTCAACCGGCTCTTCACGCTGTCCGCGCTGCTGTTCGCGCTGGCGCTGCCACTGCTGTGCTTCCTCTGGGTCTCGCCGGGCACCAGGCCCGCGCCGCGGGCCCCGAAGGCGGAGCCGGACGAGGTTCACCTGGATGTGGAGGTCTGACGTGTCATGAGTGCCACCCCCCGATTGGTGGAAAAGGAAGCGCCCGCCCCGGGTCCCTCGCCCGAGGAGGTACTCAGGAAGAAGAGGGGCCGCAGGGGCGCGCTGCTCCTGGGCTCGACCGCGGTGGCCGTGCTCGCGGGCATCGGCGGCTACGTGCTGCTCACACGCGGGCAGGAGGCCACGGACAACGCGCAGGTGCAGTCGGACATGGTGCCCATCAACGCCCGCGTGGGGGGCCCCGTGCTGCGCGTGTACGTGGTGGACAACGCCCGGGTGAAGAAGGGCGACGTGCTGGTGGAGCTCGACCCGCGCGAGTACGCCGTCCGCCTCAAGCAGGCCGAGGCGGACCTGGTGTCGGCGCGGGCCCAGGCGCAGGCGGCCGAGTCCCAGGTGGGTGTGGCGGAGGCGAGCGCCCGCGGCGGACACTCCACCGCGCGTGCCGTGGTGTCCAGCAGCACGGCGGCGGTGAGCAGCGCCGAGGCCCAGGTGGAGGTGGCTCGCGCGGCCGTGGCCTGGGCGGAGACGGACGCGCGGCGCAAGGCGTTGGAGCTCGATCGCGTGCAGCGGCTGCGCCAGTCGGAGGTCGCCGCTCAGCAGGAGCTCGACGATGCCCTGGCCGCGAACCAGGCCGCGCAGGCGTCATTGGCCGGGGCCCGCGCGCAGCTCGCCGCGGCCGAGCAGGCCCACCAGGGCGCCCTCAGCAAGGTGGAGGAGGCCCAGGGACAGTTGGATCAGAGCGCCCCGGTGGCCGCGAAGATCGCGGTGGCTCGCGCCAGCGCGGAGCTCGCCCGCGCCAAGGTCACCGTCGCCGAGGCCGCGCTGGAGCAGGCCCGGTTGCAGCTCGAGTTCACCCGCGTCCTCGCGCCCGCGGATGGAACGGTGTCCAAGCTGACCGTGCGCGAGGGGCAACTCCTGGCGGCCGGACAGCCGGTGGCGAGGCTCGTTCCACCGCAGACGTATGTCGTCGCCAACTTCAAGGAGACGCAGGTGGGGCACATCCGTCCGGGCCAGCGGGTGGAGGTGCGGGTGGATGCCTTTCCGGGGCTCGCCCTCACGGGCCAGGTGGAGAGTCTTTCCGGAGGAACGGGAGCCAGCTTCTCCCTGCTGCCGCCAGACAATGCCTCGGGCAACTTCGTGAAGGTGGTGCAGCGCGTGCCCGTCCGCATCTCCTGGAAGGACGCCCCCGGGGAGCTGCCCTTGCAGGCCGGCCTGTCGGCGGAGGTCACCGTCTTCACCGCCGGCGAATAGCTCCCCGGAAGTGGCTGTCTTTGGGGTGATGTCTTGTTTTGCCGTTTGATATTGTGTTATGTGATTGCCAGTCTTCATTTCCTGGCTTCCCAGGCCAGAGGAGCACTCCATGAGCATTGACCATCCTCCCAGCACGCAGATGGAGCAGCGGCTCGCCGGCTATTGGGGAGAGTTGCTGGGCCAGCAGGAGATTGGCCGGGGAGATCATTTCATCTCGCTCGGCGGCAACTCCCTGCTCGCGACCATGCTCGCCAATCGCATCGAGGAGGAGTTGGGCATCCGCCCGAGCATGGGCGAGTTGTTCAACACGCTCGGGGAGATGGCCACGCTCTGCGAGCAGTTGGTGCGGGAGCAGGCGGAGGCGGGGAGATGAGTTACGGGTTGTCCCATCTCCAGGCGCTGGAAGCCGAATCCCTCTTCATCATCCGCGAGGTGGTGGCCGAGTTCGCCCGGCCCGTGCTGCTGTTCTCGGGAGGCAAGGACTCGGCGGTGATGCTGTGGCTGGCGGAGAAGGCTTTCGCCCCGGCTCCGCTGCCTTTCCCTCTCCTGCACGTGGATACGGGGCACAACTTCCCCGAGGTGCTCGAGTACCGGGATGCCCGTGTGGCCGCCCTGGACTCCCGCCTGGTGGTGGCCTCCGTCCAGGAGTTCATCGACTCGGGCCGGGTGGTGGAGGAGAAGGGCCCGCGCGCCTCGCGCAATCGCTTGCAGACGGCGCCACTGCTGGACGCCATCGAGAAGCACCAGTTCGACGCCGTTTTCGGCGGCGCCCGCCGCGACGAGGAGAAGGCCCGCGCCAAGGAGCGCGTCTTCTCCTTCCGCGACGAGTTCGGCCAGTGGGACCCCAAGAACCAGCGCCCGGAGCTGTGGAGCCTCTACAACGGCCGCCACCGCCGCGGGGAGCACATCCGCGTCTTCCCCCTGTCCAACTGGACCGAGATGGACATCTGGCAATACATCGCCCAGGAGCGCATTCCGCTGCCCTCCATCTACTTCAGCCACCGGCGCGAGGTGTTCCGCCGTGACGGCATGTTGATGGCGTGCTCGCCCTACCTGCCGCTGCTGCCGGGGGAGCGGGCCGTGTCCGCCCAGGTGCGCTTCCGCACGGTGGGCGACATGACGTGCACCGCCTGCGTCGAGTCCACCGCCAGCACGGTGGAGCAGGTGATCCACGAGGTCTCCGCGTCCCGGGTGACCGAGCGGGGCGCGAGCCGCGCGGATGACAAGTTCAGCGAGACGGCCATGGAAGACCGTAAGCGCGAGGGGTATTTCTAATGGAGCTGCTCAGGTTCGCCACGGCTGGCTCGGTTGACGATGGGAAGAGCACCCTCATCGGCCGGCTGCTCTATGACACGAAGTCCATCTTCGAGGACCAGCTCACGGCCGTGGAGCGCACCAGCAAGGCGCGCGGGGACGAGTACGTGAACCTGGCGCTGCTCATGGACGGCCTGCGCGCCGAGCGCGAGCAGGGCATCACCATCGACGTGGCCTACCGCTACCTCGCCACGCCGAGGCGCAAGTTCATCATCGCGGACACCCCGGGCCACATCCAATACACGCGCAACATGGTGACGGGCGCCTCCACGGCGGACCTGGCGCTCATCCTCGTGGACGCGCGCAAGGGAATCGTGGAGCAGACGCGGCGCCATGCCTTCATCGCCTCGCTGCTGCGCGTGCCCCACGTGGTGCTCTGCATCAACAAGATGGACCTCGTGGACTACAGCGAGTCCGTCTTCGACTCCATCAAGGACGGGTTCCGCGAGTTCTCCATGAAGCTGGAGCTCACGGACCTTTCGTTCATCCCCATCTCGGCGCTCAACGGCGACAACGTGGTGACGCGCTCGGAGAAGATGCCCTGGTACCAGGGCCCCGTGCTCCTGCACCACCTGGAGAACGTGCACATCGCCTCGGACCGCAACCTCATCCAGGTGCGCTTCCCGGTGCAGTACGTGTCGAGGCCCATCTCCAAGAAGCTTCATGACTACCGGGCCTACTCGGGGCAGCTCCTGGGCGGCGTGCTGCGGCCCGGGGACGAGGTGAAGGTGCTGCCCTCGGGCATGACCTCGCGCATCCGCTCCATCGAGCTGGCCGGCAAGCCCGTGGAGGAGGCCTTCCCTCCCATGTCCGTCAACATCTCGCTGACGGATGAGCTCGACATCAGCCGCGGTGACATGATCTGCCGGCCCGGCAATCCGCCCATCGTCTCGCAAGACATCGATGCCATGGTGTGCTGGATGGTGGAGCAGCCCCTGCAGCCGGGCGCGAAGCTGGCCATCAAGCACACCACGCGCTCGGCCCGGGCGGTGGTGAAGGACATCCAGTACCGCATCGATGTCAATACGCTCCACCGGGACGAGCAGTGCAAGTCCTTGAAGCTGAATGAGATTGGCCGCATGTCCTTGCGGACCACCGTGCCGCTCTTCTTCGACGAGTACCGGCGCAACCGCCACACCGGCAGCTTCATCCTCATCGACGAGGGGACGAACGCCACCGTGGGCGCCGGAATGCTCAACGGCCCGGTGGCCTGAACGAACGGTGGGAGTTGCCGAGAGAGTCCATACGCCCCGGTGGGGCCGAACACAGGAGTGAGCCGAACGTGAGTAGGCGCGAGGCGGTCGTGACACAGACAATGGCCGGTACAAACCGGCAGGGTGGTTTCATTCTCTGGTTCACCGGAATGTCCGGGGCGGGCAAGAGCACGCTCTCCACGGCGGTGCGCCGCCGGTTGGAGGGCGGCCACTCCGTGGAGGTGCTCGACGGAGATGAGGTGCGCACCTTCCTGTCGCGAGGACTGGGATTCACCCGGCCCGATCGCGAGGAGAACATCCGTCGCATCGGCTATGTGGCGCGGGTGCTCGCCAGGCACCGCGTGGCGGTGGTCTCCGCGGCCATCTCCCCCTACCGCGAGTCACGCAACGAGGTGCGGCGGCTGGCCACCGAAGCGGGCATCCCCTTCATCGAGGTGTATGCACAGGCGAGCCTGGAGGCGCTCGTGCAACGCGATGTGAAGGGCCTCTACAAGAAGGCGCTGGCGGGGGAGATTCCCCACTTCACGGGCATCTCGGATCCGTACGAGCCACCCGAGTCGCCGGAGGTGACGGTGCGCACCGACTCGGAGACGGTGGAGGCCGGGGTGGAGCGCATCCTCGCTGTCCTGCGCGAGCGCGGACTCACCGCGTAGCGCTTCTCTCCGTAGGGTTGGGTTTTCCAACGCTGGATTCCATCAAACACCGTCGTATTTGTTTGTCCTGTCTGAGGATGAATATGAGAAATCTTTCGCTGGCTCCGCGCGGGTCCTCGTGGGATGTTTTCGCGGCTCGAGAGCTTGATCAGAATTCCTGGCAACAGCTCATTCGCAACGAGATCCCCGCGGTTGTCATTCGGGGCTTCGCCACGCCGGACGAGTGCAGCCGTCTCGTCGACCGGGCGCAGGTGATTGGCTTCGAGACGTACAAGGACGTCGTGCCGCCCATCGACCGGATTGGCGCGACGGTGTTCGAGCACAACGGCTCGGATGTCTCGGCCTACTTCGGGAGGGCCGAGCAGTGCCGGGCGCTCCAGGGCGAGATCTTCTCGCAATCGTTCTCTCCGCTCGAGCGCTTGATGAGCCGGTTGCGCCAGGCCACTGGGGCTCCGGTACAGATCGCCGCCGATCCGAAGCACGGTACCTACTGCGCGGGCCTCATCCGCCGCATCGAGAATGGGACCCTGCTCCACATCGACTACGCCCCCGCCGAGCAACCGGAGTGGTGGGTGGCCCAGGTCCAGGTCCAGCTCGCCTGGAACCTCTACCTCGAGCTCGACCCGAAGAATCCCGGCGATACGTACGTCTACAATCGCGCGTGGACGCCCGAGGATGAGGTCTACAAGCTCCCAGGTACGTACGGCTACAGCCGCCCCGTGGTCGAGGGCGCGGAGCGGTTCACTTTGCGGCCCACGATGGGCGACGTGTACATCTTCAGTACGCGCAACTACCACGAGGTCGATTCGAGCGCGGGTCACCGCACCACCGTGACCTCGGCGATCGGTACGCTCCCTGACGGGAGGATTGTCCTGTGGTCTTGAGCGCACACGCCTCCTGCACCGCGGCGGTCATGCACGGTGCCAACCGCCCCGTCGAGCTCCAGCACTTCTCCGCACCCGAGCTCGAGCCGGGTGGGGTCCTGCTCGAGACGATCTTCTCCGAGGTATGCGGGACGGACGTCCACCTGTCGCACGGCCGGCTCGCCGGTGTGCCGTACCCGATCATCCCCGGCCACGTTTCCGTCGGAAAGGTGCTGGCCGTGCGCGGCGAGCCGCTCGACGTCGACGGGCGTCCCGTGCGTGTCGGTGCCACGGTCACGTTCCTCGACGTCGTCGGGACCTGCAACGCCTGCTGGTTCTGTCTGGTCGCCAAGATGCCGAACCGCTGTCCTTCGCGGCGCGTCTACGGCGTCACCTACTCGGCGAAGGAAGGTCTGTACGGCGGTTGGTCGCAGCTCATCTACCTCAAGCCCGGAGTGTCCATTCTCGAGGTCCCGCCGACGCTCACGCCGGAGCGCGTGATCGCGGGCGGCTGCGCGTTGCCGACCGCGATCCATGCCGTCGACACGGCGCGCATCCAGCTCGGAGATCGCGTGCTGATCCAGGGAGCGGGCCCGGTGGGGCTGAGCGCGGCGACCCTGGCCCTGCTCTCTGGTGCGGGCGCGGTCTACGTCGTCGAGTGTCATGAGGTGCGGCTCGCGATGGCCCGCGAGTTCGGGGTCGATGAGGCCATCCGGCTCGACGTCACGGGTTCCAACAGCCACGTGGAGCGGATTCTCGCGCTCACCGGCGGACGCGGCGTGGACGTGACGATCGAGGCCACCGGCGTACCCGCGGCGGTCAAGGACGGCATCCACATGACCCGCGACGGCGGGCGTTACGTGATCGTCGGGCACTACACCGATCACGGCGAGGTGGGGCTCAACCCGCACACGGAGATCAATCGCAAGCACCTGGAGATCCGTGGCGTGTGGGGCGTGGACTTCAGCCACTTCCATCGCATGCTCCGCATCCTCGACCGGCACGGTGCCAAGGTGGCCGGGGGCAAGGGCTGGGAGCACATGGTCAGCCGCACCTACGGCCTCGAAGAGGTCAACCAGGCCCTGGCCGATGTCGAGACGGGCCGCATCGTGAAGGGACTCATCCGTCCCCATCCCGTCCGGACCTCACCATGACGGCCGATTCGATCGATGCCGCCGTGGCCTCGCGGAGACCCGCCCTGGGCTTCATCGGCGGCGGTGTGATGGCCGAGGCATTGATTGGAGCGGTCACCGCGGGCGGCCTGGCCGCACCCGGCACCATCCTCGTCGGAGAGGTAGACGAGGAGCGTCGCCGGGTGCTCCGCGAGAGGCATGGCGTCGAGGTGACCGCGGACAACCTCGCGGCAGCAGCCGCGGAGCTCGTCGTGCTGGCCGTGAAGCCCCAACAATTGGGTGCTGTCCTCCAGCAGCTGCGCGGGCGGCTCCGCGAGGACACGATCGTCGTCAGCATCATCGCGGGCGCGCGTCTGCGGACGCTGTGCGAGGGGCTCGAACACCCACTCGTCGTTCGCGCCATGCCCAACACCCCCGCGCGCGTCCGCAAGGCGGCCACCTTCTGGTGCGCAAGCGCGGGCTCGAGCAAGCCGGCGCTGCTGCGCGTACGCTCCCTGCTGGGCGCACTCGGCACCGAAGTGGAAGTCGCCGACGAGGCCGGCGTGGAGATGGCGACGGGCCTCGCTGGGCCCATGCCCGCCTTCGTCTTTTTTCTCATCGAGGCGTTCATCGACGCCGGCGTGGCCCTGGGGCTGCCGCGCGAGCAGGCCACCCTGGCAACGGTGGAGAGCATGCGCGGAAGCCTGGAGCTGCTGCATCGCACCCAGGAGTCCCCGGCGGCGTTGCGCAAGCAGGTCACCAGCCCCGGTGGCGCGACGCTGGCCGGCTTGAAGGTGTTCGAGAGCGCGGGCGTCCGGGAGGCGATGGGCGCGGCGGTCCGCGCGGTGCACGCGCGCGCGCAGGAGCTCGGCCAGCTTCCGCTCGCGCCCGGCAAGGAGGGCTGACTCCCCCTTGGCCCCGAGGCGCTGACGATGCGCTGACGGTCGGCCTGTACACCCCTTTCCGTTTTTGGAACTGGATGAGGTTTTCCTCGTTTTTTCCCAAGGGGTGACATCGTGAAGACGAAGTACGGCTGGATGTTGGCGGGGGCCCTGCTGGCCACCGCGTGTGGCGGTGCGGTGGAGGGCGACGTGATGCAGGCGGAGACTCCGGCGCAGGTGGAGAGCGCGCTGACGATTCCCGCGTATGGGAGCCTGGGTGCCATGGCGGGGACGATGGAGGGCGCGCCCATCGTCGTCAGCAACAACCCGGAGAGCGTGAGCCGTGAGGGCCTGCTGCTGGCGATGGAGCAGATGTCGCCGGCCGATGTGAACACGGTGCGGCGCGTGCTGAGCAGCGTCAACCTGGACCCCGTGGGGTGTCCGTCGGGAGGCCTGAAGGAGTTCGCCTTCTACATGCACCACCTCAACCAGCTGGGCGCGAACGCGCGCTACTACGTCTTCGTGGAGCCCGCGGTGCCGGGCACGGCGGTGACGTTCAACGCCTACGGTTCGGCCATCACCCAGCTGGACACCGGCGCGCTGGATCCGGGCAACAGCCCCTCGTACTTCGTGTCCCTGGCGAACGTGACGGGCTCGCATCCCGCCGGGGTGGGCACGGCGTACGGCTCGCGCTTCATCAACCTCTCCGGCCAGACCATCACCAGCGAGTACGGCCTGGTGAACCTGGCGGCCAACGCGGGCACGTCGGTGGACGCGCGCATCAAGGTGCGCTCCACCAACAACACGTGCATGAAGGTCCGGGTGGTGGCCGCCTCGGCCACCAACGCCACGCTGGCGCTGGCGTACAGCCTGGGCAAGCGGGCCTATGCCTGGGGCAACATCCCGACGACGTCCTCCACGGTGGGCGGCGCGCCGTGCACGGACGCCAACAGCATCGGCTGGGGCCGGCCCTCGGGCACCTACAAGTTCGAGCGCTGGAATGCCCCGTTCGCCACGCAGACGCTGACGGCCGCCAACTCGGTGCGCGGTTGGAAGCTGCTGGCGGCTCCCACCAACCGCGAGTACATCGACTCGACGGGCGTGTCGCGGTGCGAGCCGTCCACCTCGGACATTTCGCCCTCGAGCAATGCCCAGCGTGCACCGGCGCTCGGCTACTACTCCACCAACACCTCCGGGCAGACGGAGGGGCGTGACAGCGACCCGAACTCGACGGCCAACTACGGCGCCGAGTACAAGCTGAGCTACCCGGTGACGAACAGCACCGGCCAGTGCGTGGAGGCCAAGCTGCTGCTGACCAGCTACCCGGGCTCCAACCTCTGCTCGGCGGCGACCACCGCCCTGACGCGCCACTACGATGGGGCCGCGAAGATCACCCAGAACGGGGTGGTGCAGCCCGTCACGCGCCTGTTCACCAAGTGCCCGGTGGGCCCGGTGACGACGACCATCGCCTCCAAGCAGCTGGCCGCCAGCGAGACGGTGACGTGGGACGTGCAGTTCTTTGTCCCCGGCCTCATCTCGATTCCCGCGGGCGTCCTGCTCACGTCCTGCCCCTGCGGGCAGACCTGCTGAGCCCGTGAGGCGGAGACCCCTGGCGGTGCCGGGGGTCCTCGTTCCGGAGAGCAGCGGGCGGGCAGACTCCCATCGGGGACAGCGCCGACTCCCTCGAGGATCTGGGCCCGAGGAGCGAGTGCGTCCGTGGCGGCTCGCGGTTCGAGACCTGGCGTCAGAGTGGATTCCAGCCGCGGCTCCAGGAAGAAGACGCGGTAGGTGAGGGAAAGGCCCATGCCGCTCACCTGCCTGTGACTCGGCGTGGGCGTCCTGGAGCCGGTCGAGCACCACCCGGGCGACGCGCAGCTCAGGGGGCGTCGAGATCCGGGGGGCAGGGACGCGAGACGTTCCGCCAGCAACCTCGTACAGGCCGATGGCCTGCGCGGTGGTATCCCACTGCTGCGGAGGGCCCGCCCCGTCTATTGGAAGCGGCGGGAATCGAAGCCGCTAAATGTCGTGTCCTGGTGGCCTCCACCGGGCCCGAATGGGGCCTCCACCGGCCCGAGCTTCGGCTGCCGTGCCCTGGTGGCCGTACTGCCCCCCGAGGGACAACCAACCCGCAGGGTCATCCATCACCCTCCCGACTGACTTCTAGCGTCCGAAAACCGACGCGCCTGACCCGCTATGGCAAGTAGGCGGGTCGGCAAGCTGAACCCCCGGGTAAATAGGGAAGGCCGGACAGGGTTGCTCGATGCTCGAAACCTCGGATCTCCACAGCCGGACAGCACGGGGAATCGCTCTGCTGCCTTGGGACTCGTCCACTCAGCCGAGATTGAACGGGAGTGCAGGCAGGTAACGCAGCGAAGCACTGAGGGACAAGGCGATGCACCCAGTAGGTCCAACACGATTGGTGGCGCTGCTAGTAGCGGTGGCAATGGCAAACCTCGGATGCGCCCACACGCAAGTGCCCGAGCGCAAGATGTACCTGATTGCCGAGGACGCAAGCAGCATCAACTTCCAAGAAGATGCACGTGGGATCGGCGGCGCTGGCGCAGAGGCATACTGCAACGAGCTACAAAAACAGTGCTACACCAAGTGCATGAGGCGCAAGCCGGAGATCCCCTCCATACCTAAGCACTCGGGCAAGCATAAGGAGCACTGCACCACAACATGCCTCAACGAATATATGGATTGCGTCAAGAAAATGGAGGAGTTGGAGAGGCAGGAAGCACAGAGCAAGAAGCTTCAATTTCCTAACATCGACAAAGCGCTCGACTGGCTCAAAGAACACACGCCCGAGGCGCCACCTGGAACCCATGTGGTTGTGGCCGGAGTAGGCTTTGTCATTGCTATGGTCGGCGGCGCGCTCTTTCTTGTTCCCATCTAAGCTAAACGTTGCATCCAAAAAACAGAAGCCGAAAGGCTCGGCGCCGCCATGCCCCTTATTCCAGATTTCGACACAGACGCAATCCTCAGTGCTCTTAACGCCATTAGCCAGAAGCATCCAGAGGGCTCCCCGGAGAGGGACGTAATCGAACTCGCGCAGATCGCATTGGTCTACCCTCGCCACATCCGGAAAGAGGATGACTTCCGCAGGTTCTACAAAGAGTTCTTTGACCCCTCATTCAAGCTCAAAGTCTCCCATGATTTTGCAACACGGGAAGAGGCAGACAAATGGCTGGCCAGCGGGAAGGCAGAGGACGCAGAGCGCGTCAGGATCGCTGGCAAGGGTTTCATGGTCGTTCGATTGCCTGGGAGGTTTACGTTCATGAGCGCACCTCTTGAAGACGAAGAGGTGGAGGAAGACGAATCGGGGGAGGATTCCAAGTAGGCAATTCAAACCTACGGGAATGACACTGAGGACTACGGAGCGGACGCCGTTTTCGTCATCAACCCGGCGTCAAACATGCCCCGCGGCATTGCCGGGCCTCGGCTCGCGCCTCCCGCGCTTCCTGCTGGCAAACCTCCACCGGGCGGGAATGACGGAACACCCGCGGCGCAGGAGGACGTTCGACTTCGACTTTCCGGTCTGTTGACGCCAGACTCCTGGTCCTCGGCCCGGCGGGTGGGGCGGCCGGGGAAAGCCGAGGTGTCCCATGGGAAAATGGATGAACGTCGCCTTCGTGCAGACGGCGGATCTCGGACGGCTCGAAACGGCGGTGGAGCGTCTGCTCAAGGAGGCCGGGCGCCACCAGGTGCGTCCCCCGCCGCGCACGCCCGAGCCCTACGATCCGATGCAGTACGGGCATGGCGAGGACGTCCCCCGCTGGGGCCTCGCGGGCTTTCTCGCCTCGCCGAGCTGGTGCGCCCTGCGGAGCGCACCCTACGAACTGCTCATGGAAGGGGAGGCACCGCTCCTGGCGCGCCTCACCGAGCAGCTCGGCACGGTGGGTTTCCAGTACAACCTCTACGATAGCACCGGGGAGTTCCTGTTCGAGGCGGATGCGCAGGGGGGCTTCGAGCAGTCGGGCCTGGGCGGCAGCCACAACTGGCAGCGCCTGTGGCGAGGAGCGGAGCCGCCCATGGAGCGGCTGGAGGTGTGCTTCCGACGCGTCGACCCGGGCCCGGCAGCCCGGCTCGCTCGGGAGCGCTGGCCGGATCTCTGGGTGTCAGAGATAACCTCTTCGGGGCCAGAGGAGGAGGCGCTCCGAGCCTGGCTCGCGGCCGTGGGCGGAGAGACATTCACGCGCCAGTACCCTGGAGGGCCCCTCACTTGGTGGCGCGCCCACCCGGCCCACGTGGTGCTCGCGATGGTGGCTGGCCAGGACGCCTCGTTCCTGAGCGGGGACGTGAAGGCGGAAGCAGTGCGCCTGGTGTTCGGCGGCGAGGCCGCGGAGTACTGCGACAATGGCTTCCTCGTCGAGACGCTCATCCCGCACGCCCCCCTGCCTCTCAGCCCCGCCTTCGTTCTTTATGGCGACCGAGATCCGCCCTCGCGCTCACGACGCCGGTGACCCTGCACTGTTCCTCTGCACTCGACATTCGGTGCTAAACGCCCGCTCGTGTTACCGAGCACGCTGGACGAGGGAGAAGTGGGCCCGGGTGAGCGCGCAGAGTGATGGAGAGGCCCATGATCGTGGCCAGGATTCCATCAGCAGCCCGGCGAAGAGAGAAGGAGGAGAGACCCCCCTGTGTCAGGGGAGTTGACGCCTGAAATGTCTTCTGCCCGTCGCGGTGCCGCGCGCTCCTGTCACCAGCCTGGACGGGGATGGCGGCTCCGAGCCCCGCTGAGCCGCCCGGGGAGCCAGGGCCTTCATCCGGGGGGCGTTCGTCCCACTCCGCATGAGGGCCCCGCGCCCCTCGGTTCAGCGCGCCTGCCGCCAGAACATGTTGTCGCTCGGCACTTCCGTGCTCATGCCGGCGGACTGGTACCAGGTGTACGAGGAGTTCATCATCTCCTGCGTCCGCACGTCCGTCGTCTTGGCCGAGGCCGCGGTGCCCGTGCAGCTGTAGCCCCCCGTGGAGGTGTCGAAGCACTCGACGGGCGCGCTGTAGGCGAACGAGCGGAAGTACATGTTGTAGGCCGCCACGTGGCGCGCCCCCTGGTTCGTGTTGGGAATCCACTGGGGGATGAGCTCCGTCTGGCCGATCATCGTCGTCAGCGGCAGGTTCGAGTCCCCGATGAAGAGGTCATTGATGTTGGAGGACTTGTAGCGCTCGAAGATGACGCCGCGGGTCTTCAGGGTGTTGATCTGCTCGCGCGCCACCTCGCCCGTCCAGCGGCCACCCAGGTAGGTCTTGCCGTCCTTGGACCAGAACGGGTCCATCAGCGCCACGCGGGTGGGCTGCAGGCGCGAGTTGATCCGCCCGGCCACCACGTTGTCGCTCAACATGATGCTGGTGCGGTGGGCCATCTGCGAGCCCAGCGAGTGGCCGACGATGCGCAGGTGCGGGCCGCTGAAGTTGGCCATGTTGGCGGTGATGGCGTTGTAGAACAGCTGCGCGGCGCTCACCGTGGGAGCGCCCGTGGTGGTGTAGGTGCCGTCGCACTGGCGCCAGCGCATGGCCTGCGGACCCGTGCCGGTCCAGATCTTCGTCTCCGCGTTCTTGACCTCGGGCTCGTCCGCGAACTGGTTCCAGTAGAAGATGCCGATGTTCCAGCCCGCGTTGATCCACGCGTCGGCCATGTTCACGTTGACGCCGTACGTGGGATCATTCTCCGCGTAGTTGAACGTCTCGCGCTTGCCGTTGAGGACGCCGTCCTTCTGCCAGCCGTGCACGTAGATGACGGTGGGCTTGGCGGCGTTGAAGTAGGGGTTGTAGACACCGGGGACGGCCTTCTGGGAAGCGTTGCCCAGGCCGTACCAGTAGATGCCGAAGTCCAGGGTGCGGCAGTCGAAGGGCACGGCCGCGTGCGCGCCAGAGGGCAGGCCCACTCCCAGCACCACGCCCAGGGCGGCCAGTGCCCCAATCAGAGGGTTCTTCATGAGAAATCCTTTGTAAGGGTGAAGGGGCCCGGGCCGCCCCGGGAAGGGTGGGGCGGCCCGGCTGAAGCGCTCAGCGCACCTGGATGGCGTCGGCGACGACGTAGAAGCCGGAGGTGGTCCAGCGGCTGAGCTGGACCTTGTTCCAGCCGGCCGGGAAGCTCCAGGTGCCCAGCGTGTTCCACTGGCCGCCGTTGAGCTGCTGGTTCACGCTCACCGTGCCCAGGTTGTTGCCGTTGGCGTCGATGATGACGAAGGGCGCGGTGGTGGAGCGGTTGGAGGCCGCCACCCACCAGGCGTCGATCGTCCGGGTGCCCGCCGCCGCCAGGTAGAAGCTGAACACGAACGGGTCGGAGACCGCGGCCGTGGTGGCCGTGTAGTAGTTGTTGCCGTAGTAGCCGGCGTTGGCGCCGACAGCCCAGTTGGCCGACATCTGGACGGAGCCCTTGGTGCTGTCGTTGTTGGCGTTGTTGCTGTCCACGACGAGGCCGACGGTGGGCACGGCGCCACAGTAGCTGTTGATCTTGCTCAGGTACGTGCTCCACGGCCAGTTGGGGCCGGGATCCGTGCGGGTGGCCGGCTGCAGGCGCCCGTGCGAGACGATGTGGTAGCTGTCTCGGGTGATGTTGTTGTCACGCGCGATGTCGCACGAGAGCTTCGCCGAGGCGTCGATCTGCCCCGTGGGGAAGGACGTCTGGCTGGCGTAGCCGCCGTGCTCGATGCCCACGGAGAAGTGGTTGACGGACACGCCGTTGAGGTTGCACTTCACCGAGCCGTTGAGGCCGCAGTCATAGGACGCCGCCACGTGCCAGGCGCGGTCCGCCTCGCGCACGAGCTGGGAGATCTCCGTGCCCGACTCGTTCACCACGTAGTGGGCGCTCGCCTGGGCGGACGAGTTGGCCAGCCAGCTCCAGCACCCGGAGTAGGCACCCTCACAGGTGTGGATGACGATCATCTGCGGCGAGTAGCCCGAGCGCGTGTTGTAGTTGGGCGAGGCCCGCCAGATGGAGGACGCATAGTCCGGGCCCGCCGCCATCGCCCGCACCGAGGGCATGTCATACCGGGCCTGGGCCTGGGTGGGCAGGAGCGACACCCGCACCTGCTCTCCGGGCCCGTAGGCCACGGCGCCCTTGCGCAGCACGTCGTACACCTCCGAGTGGATGTACTGGGCGCGCGCCTCCGCGTGCTCGATTCCACTGAAGCGGGCCACGGCCGGGGCCCACGCGCCCAGGTCCGTCCGGTCCACGCCCAGCTCGTCCGCGTGCGAGCGCAGCAGGGCCGCGCCCGCCCTCAGGTGCGCCAGCGGCTGGGTGCGCGCCTCCTCCACCGTCACCCCCGCCAGCTCCGCCGCCCGCTCCAGCGCCGCACCGCGCAGCGCCAGCAGGCCATACGCGGGAGCCCGTCCCTCGAACTCCTGCCCGCCCCGCACCATCTCCCAGCGCGTCTCCACGTAGGAGACGGCCTTGAGCAGGTCCGCGGGCACGCCGAACTCCGCCGCCGCCTGCGCGAACAGCCCGTCCAGGGCCTGCTGCTCCCGCGCCTCCGGGGGGGTGTTGACCGGCTGCCCGGCCTCGGAGCCCGGCGCGCCACAGGCGGACAGGGCCAGCGCGGCCAGGGCCGCGGACATCGTCTGATTCAAACGCATGGCTTGGACCTCTTCCTTGGACGAGGGATTACAGGGAGAACGACGAGGTATCCGCGGTGGACAGCCAGTAGTTGCCGTCCGGACCGGCCGCCGAGCGGACCGAGCTGTACGAGTAGGTCACGCCGCGGCCATTGGTGGAGGTGCGGTTCGGATAGCCACAGCCGTAGCAGCCCGCCCACAGGCCCGAGGGATCATTCATCACCCAGCCCGTGCTGTTGTAGCCGATGACCACCATGATGTGGCCCGCGCTGGTGAAGTAGCCGTGGATGACCACGGGGCGGCCGGCGTCGATCTGCCGTTTGATCATCGCCTCGGTGCCGGAGTAGGTGTACTGCGAGGCCAGACCGTACTGGGTGTAGATGGACGCGAGTCCCGAGGGGGACTGGCCCTGGGCCTTGCCGAAGCGCGTGTAGAGCCCGTCCGGGGTGACGCCCTTGTTGTAGTAGTTGAGCAGCATGGAGCCCGAGGTGATGCCGCAGGTGGCCGAGGGCTCGTAGGTGTTGAAGTACTGGTAGAAGTAGGGGACCGTCAGCGGGTTGGCCGTGGCCACGACGGGCAGCAGCCCCTTGGCGATGCGCATGCTCTCACAGGCCGTGCCTCCGCCCACGCTCTTGCAGGCATTCACCTGGCTCACGGAGAAGGGGCCGAAGGCATTGGTGCCCTCCACACAGGCGTCGATGGAGGTGTCCAGCACCGAGCCCGGCATGCAGCTGCCGGTGCCACGGATGGAGCGGGCGAAGCTGACCGCCCAGCGGCTGGCGGTACAGCCCGTGCCGCCGCCGTTGGCCTGACAGGTGCTCACCATGCTCTGCGTGAACGGGCCCACGGCCTCGGTGGACGACACGCACAGCCGGTAGGTCGCGTCGAACGTGAAGCCCGCCGGGCAGAACACGTTGGTGCTGGTGGGCAGCGCCTGCGCCTCCACGCCGATCTCGCCGGCCTCCTGCGCCAGGGGCTCCGGACCACACGCGGACAGCACGGCCAGCGCTCCGGCCAGGGCGACAATCATTGCTCTCATGTTTGCTTTCCTCCGGACGCGGCTCGGATGCCTGCGTCCTGGTCTACTTCGTGATTTCGCGGTCCCTCATGCCAGCAATTCGCCCGGAAGTCCTCTTTTATTTTGATTTCCATGATGACCACTTTGGGTGAGTCATTGCGATTCAGCATGAGAGGAATTGTGAATGACGCGGCGTCAGCCCATCGTCAGCGCATCGTCATTCCCCGTCATTCCAGCGTCAGGAATTGGATCGCGAACCGCGGCGGACGGTGCGCGTCAGGAAAAGGCATATTTTTGAGAGACAAAGGGTGTTCGGGCGCTATTCTGGAAATCAGCGGATGTTGGGTTGTTCAGCGTCCTGAAAGTATTTCACCCACAATGACGAGCAGTCCAAGGAGCCGAGCCATGCACGCGAAGGTGCGGTCGACGGTCATGACGATGATGTTGGGAGTCTCGCTGGCGGGAGGTGCCGCGCTGGCGGAGCCCTCCCAGCAGCCCGCCACGGAGTCTCTCCGTGTTTCCACGGGGGCGCTGGCGTGGACGGAGGCGCTCGGCACCGGACAGGGCACGGGCGAGCTGGTGCGTACCCAGGAGGGGCTGGTGTTCGAGCCCTACAACGTGATGCGCCGGCGCGAGGGGCTGCGCACCCTGACGGGGCTCTACACCTTCCCGGCTCGCCGGCTGGAGCGGCCCGTGGACACGGTGCGGCCGCTGCTCCGGGCGCAGCGCTCCTTTGGGACGAGCGTCGAGGTGGACGTGCGCGTGCGCTCGGCCAACGGCGGCTGGAGCGAGTGGAGCATCTCCAGCGCGGGGGAGGCCGTGCGCCTGCCCTGGGCCGGCACGGAGGTGCAGGTGCGGCTCGCGCTGGTGGCGGATGAGCACGGCCGGGGTCCCGTGGTGCAAGAGGTGAAGCTGGAGGGCTCGCTGGAAGGCGGCACCTCCCAGCAGCTCGCCACGCTGGCCACTCCGTTGACGTACCGCGTCTATGGCACGCGCGAGGGCCTAGTGGGCGGCACGACGGCCAACGGCCACGTCATCAAGAGCTATGACCGCTTCGTGGCGCTGCCCTCGCGCCGGGCGCTCGCGAGCAACGGTGGCACCGAGTACCAGGTGAAGCTGTGCTCCACGAGGACGTCCAAGTGCGCGACCACCTCGGTGTGGGACGTGGGCCCGTGGAACACGAAGGATGACTACTGGAATGCCTCCAGCATCCGCGAGATGTGGAAGGACCTGCCGCAGGGCAAGCCCGAGGCCCAGGCCGCGTACCAGGATGGCTACAACGGCGGGTTGGATCAGTTCGGCCGCCGGCCGGCCAACCCCGCGGGCATCGACATCGCGGATGGGACGTTCTGGACGGACCTGGGGCTGAGCGACAACGACTGGATGACCGTGACGTACCTGTGGACCACGGGCGGCTCACCCCCCACCGTCGGCCTGGTCGTCGATAGCAACAACGCCAACAACGACAGCACCAAGGCCTCCGTCCAGGTGTCGGCCAACTGGACCGTGGGCGCCAACACCGGCTTCTACGGCAACAACTACTACACGGCCACCACGGCCGCGATCTCCGACCCGTTCGTGTTCAACTTCTACATGGCGGCGGCGGGCACCCGGACGATCGACGCCTGGTGGGTGGCGGCCTCCAACCGCTCCACCACCGCGCCCTTCGTCATCATCGACGCCAACGGAAACAACCTGGGCACGGTGAACGTGAACCAGCAGCTCAACGGCAGCCAGTGGAACACGCTGGGCACCTGGAGCTTCCCGGCCGGCTGGAACAAGGTCCAGCTCAGCCGCTGGACCACCTCCGGCTACTACGTCGTCGCCGACGCCATCCAGGTGCGGTAGTGCGGCACCGAGACGTCACCGGGGCGCCTGCAGCTCCGGCGACGTCTCCAACCGGCGGGCCTTCACCCACGCCTCCCACGACGCCCGCAGCCGTCCCGCGGGCGCCCCCGCTTCCTCCAGGTCCTTCCGCGCCTGCGCGAGCAGCGTCAGCACGCGCGGACGGTCCACCCCCCGTGCCTCGAGCGCCCGCGCCAGCGCGAAGCGCGCGTGCCCCTTCTCCTTGGGATGGGTGGACAGCGGCTCCAACTGCCGCACCGCCTGCTCGAGCACCTCTTGGGCCCGCGCGGCACTGCCCGCCTCCAGCTCCGCGTCCCCCAGCGTCGTCAGCACGATGGCCCGGACCAGATGCTGGGGGGAGACCCCCTTCTCCGCCAACGCCTGGGACTCGCGCGCCAGCTTCAGCGCCCCGGCATGGTCACCCCGGATGGACTTCGACTCCGCCAGGCTCTGCAGGCAGATGACGCCGTGCAGGCTCCCGCGCGTCTGGTGCTCGTCGAGGATGGCCAACGCCTGCTCCAGCAGCGGCTCGCCCTCGGCATGCCGCCCCTGCTCGACGTAGATGACGGCCAGGTTGTTGAGCGCGGCGACCAGCTCGATGTGGTCCGTGTCCGGCATGCGCCTCATGATGGCCAGCATCTGCTCGTACGTGGCCGAGCTGTCGGCCAGGTGCCACGTCATCGCCTGGATGACCCCGATGACGCTGAGCACCCGCATCGTCGAGGGATGCTCCAGCCCCACCGTCGTCTTCCAGAAGGCCAGCGCCCGCTGCCCCGCCGCCATCGCCTCCTCGTACTGTCCCACCAACGCCCCCGCCCGGAGTTGCTCGAGGAGCGCGTTGGACAGCTCCACGCTCTCCGGGCCCCCCTGGCCCTCCAGCAGCGCCACCGCCTTCCTCGCGTGCTCCAGCCCCTGCGCGTACCCGCCCTGCAGCGTGCGGATGTAGGCCAGCCGCCGCTCGTACTCCGCGCGCAGCCCCGGAGGGTTGCCCGCCGCGAGGATGGCCTCGTCCAGGTACTGCAACCACTGCTCCTGCTCCGTCGCCGTCTGGTGCCCCTGGAATTGCAGGGCGGTGACGAGCTCGAACCACGCGTGCACCATGCCCACCATCTGCCCGCTGGCCAGGAAGGCCCGGGCCGAGCGGTGCGCGCTCTCCACCGCCCCCGGCACGTCCGACGCCGAGTGCTGCAGCCGCGCCAGCACCAGCCAGGCCTCGGCCATCAACGGCCGGAAGCCAGTGGCCTCGGCGGCCTCCGCCAGGGCCCGCGCCTGCTCCAGCCCCCGCGCGGTGTGGCCCGCAACGAAGAGGGCGCGCACCTGGGCCAGCCGCCCCTGCAACTCCTCCAGCTTCGCCTGCACCGTCGGGTCCTCCGGCAACCGCTCCCGCGCCGCCAGGTGGGGCCCGTCCGCGCACGAGGCCAGCGGGATGAGCCGCTCCATCACCTGGCTCACCTGGGCCAGCCCCTGCCCATCCACCTGGGCCAGCACCTCGGCCAGCGCCTTCACCTCCACGCGCCGCCGCTCCAGGCACTGCATCCGCAGCTCCATCACCTGCTCGGACTGCTCCCCTCGCACCCGCGTGGCCTCGCAGGTGTCGCGGTGCATCCGCGTCCAGGCGCCCATGTAGCGCTCCAGCCCCGCGTCCACCCCGCGCCACGCCGTCTCCGCGTACGGCTTGCGCGTGGCCAGGAAGGCCCGGTGGATGGCCTCCTTGCGCGGCGCGTCCCAGACGCCCTCCAACGCGCGCTCCGCGCCCTCGCACGAGCGCTGGGGCCCGTGCGCCAGCCACACCGCCCCGCCGCCCGCCAGCACCAGGAGCGCCACCACGCCCAGGGCCCGCCACGGCCTCCGTCCGCCCGCCGGACGCGGTGCCTCCACCCCAGGACTCCGCCGTGTCTCCATGCCGTGCTCACCTCGTGATGCGGCCATTGAAGCCCTTCCTCCCATGTAGGAGCCACTCCGGGGGGCCGGCGTGGGGTGCACGGAGGTGGTAGCGTGGCGGCATGCAATGGCGGGTGGTGTGGCTGCTGCTGTGCGGGGTGTGGCCCGTCTCCGGAGCGTGGGCCCGGGAAGGGCTGCCCCGGGGCGAGCTGCCCTTCGTCGGCGTGGAGCTGCCGGAGCCGGGGAGGGTGGACGTCGTCACCCAGGACAGCGAGGGCTACCTCTGGGTGGCCACCCACGCGGGGCTGTACCGTTTCGACGGGCGCCACTTCCAGCGCGTCCCCGGCGCCGAGGAGGCGTGTCTCTCGGGCATCCGCGAGCTGGTGGCCGGCCCCGGGGGGGACGTCTGGTGCCTGGCGGCGGACACGCTGTCGCGCTGGCGGCGGGGACAGTGGCAGCGCTTCGAGCTGCCCTCCCGGGTGGGGTGGCCGGGACAGGACTTCGCCCTGGACGGCCAGGGCCAGGCCTGGCTGCTCACCTCGCGGGGCCTCTTCCGGCTGCGCGAGGAGGCCGGGTGCTGCGAGCCGGAGGCCGCGTGGACGGGCGAGCTGCCCCGGGCGCTGTGGGTGGATGCCTCGGGCGAGTTGTACGTCGCCGCCCTGGGCGCCCTGCACCAGCGCGGCCCGGACGGCTCGTGGCGGACGTGGGGTGCCGCCGAGGGCCTGCCCCGGGAGCAGCTGGTGGGCGTGGCGCGGGACGGAGAGGGCCGGGTGTGGACGTGGGGCTCGCGGGGCACCTGGGTGCTGCGGCCGGGCGCGCGGGCTTTCGAGCCGGGGCCTTCCGTGGGCAACGAGCTGCTGGGCGTCTCCACCGCGCTGGACGCGCGCGGCGCGCTCTGGTGGGCCGGCAACCAGGGCCTCTTCCACCAGGAGGGCGAGCACGTGCGCCGGGTGGAGGGCCTGCCCCCGGGGTGGTGGAGCCACGTCTTCGTGGACCGGGAGGGCTCGCCGTGGGTGGCGGGAGGCGCGGGACTCTTCCGGCTCGCGGGACGGGGACTGTGGCGCCGGCATGGACAGCGCCAGGGCCTGCCCTCGGAGACACCGTGGGCCCTGGAGCGCGACGCCCAGGGAGGGCTGTGGGTGGGCACCCCGCGAGGCCTCGCGCGCGCCACCGCCGAGGGCTGGCAACTGGAGGCCCCGCTGCGCGACACCGCCGTGCGCCGCATCCTCCCGGCCTCCGGGGACGCGCTGTGGCTGGCCGCGGACCGCGAGGTGTGGCGCTACGAGCCGGGCACGGGCGAGGTGCTGCGCCTGGGACGGGCCCAGGGCCTGCGGGACGCCGTGGTGCAGGCGCTCGCCTGGGAGCCGCCTTCCACCCTGTGGGTGGGCACCAGCACGGGGCTCTTCCGGGGCACCGTCACCGGCAAGGACGTGCGCTTCGCCCCCGTGGAGCTGATGCCCCACGAGGAGCCGGCGCAGGTGAACGACCTGGCGCGCGATGGCCAGGGCCGGCTGTGGGCCGCCACCGTGCGCGGCCTCTTCCTCGTGGAGCCGGGCGGCGCGCGGCGCTTCACCTCGGCCCAGGGGCTGCGTGCCACGTGGGTGCGCCTGCTCGCCACGCGCCACTCCGGCGAGCTGTGTGTCTCCTACGAGGACGCGCTGGGCCTCTCGTGCTTCCGCCCCGGGGGCACCTCCCTCGAGGGCCTGCGCCACCTGGACCGGGCCTCGGGGCTGCGCGGCAATGCCGTGCACCTCATGGGTGAGGACGTCCGGGGCCGACTCTGGGTGGGAGGAGACCGGGGCGTGGACGTGCTGTCGCGCGAGGCCGACGCGCCCGAGGCCAGCCACACCCAGGCGGACGGGCTGCCCGGGGACGACTGCGCCCCGCGCGCCTTGCTCGCCGAGCCGGACGGCACCGTCTGGGTGGGCACCCGCACGGGACTGGGCCAGTTCCTCGGCCACCTGGAGGCCGGACCGGCGGCACCTCCTCCCACGCTGCTCTCACGCCTGGGCGCGGGCGATGCGCTGGAGCCGGCCCTCCCGGGGCTGGTGCTGCCCGCCGAGGCCGGCCCCCTGGAGCTGGAGGTGACGGCCCTCACCTTTTCCGGCCAGCACGGGGTGGAGCACCAGTCGCGGCTGGTGGGCCTGGAGCAGGACTTCCGCCCCCTGACGGGCTCGCGCCTGCGTCACGCCGGCCTCCTCCCCGGCCCCTACGAGCTGCAGGTGCGCTCGCGCCTGCGCCACGGCGCCTGGGGGCCCGTGGCCTCCCTCTCCTTCACCGTGCGGCCTCCCTGGTGGCGCTCGCCCTGGGTGCCCGCCGGGGGCCTGCTGCTGCTGGGCCTGGCCGGCATGTCCGGCTTCCGCCTGCGCCAGCGCGCCCTCCAGCGGCGCAACGCCGAGCTCCAGCAGCTCGTCTCCCAGCGCACCGCCGAGCTCTCCCGCGCCCAGGAGCGCGTGCTCGCCCTGGAGAAGGCCGCCCTCGAGCAGCGCATGGCCGGCGGCTTCGCCCACGAGATGCGCAACGCCCTCACCGGGGCCAAGATGCTCATCGGCCGGGCCTACCGCGGGCCCCAGGGCACCAGCCTCCCGGCGGACACCAGCGAGCAGCTCATGGCCCTCTACCTCGAGGTGCGCGACGTGCTGCCCCCCGACGTGCATGCCTCCGTGGCCCGGCGCCTCCAGGAGGTGAACGCTCGGCAGGAAGAGCTGGACACGGTGCTGCACGACGTGGACTCGGCGCTCGGCCGGGGCCTGGCCATCACCCGGCAGATATTGGAGTACGCGCAGCTCGGCCGGCAGACGCCGGGCCAGGAGCCGGTGGCGCTCGGGCCCCTGGTGGAGGCGGTGCTGGGCGAGTCGCGCGAGGCCCTGGGGGACGTGGCCCTCGAGGTGCGGGTGCCCGACGGCTGTCAGTGGCGGGGACGGCAGGAGCACGCCTACTCCATCGTGAAGAACCTGGTGCTCAACGCGCTGGACGCGCTGCACGACAAGCCCGGCGGGGGCGAGCGGCGCCTGCGGGTGGAGGCGTGCCGCGAGGGGGAGGCGTGTGTGCTGTGGGTGGAGGACTCGGGGGTGGGCATCGCCCCGGAGCACCGCGCCCACCTCTTCCAGCCCTTCTTCAGCACCAAGGCCCACTCGGGCACCGGGCTGGGGCTGGCCATGGTCGCGCGCCTGGTGTCCCTGTACGGCGGGCGGATCGACGTCCAGTCCGAGCCAGGGCGGGGCACCACCTTCTCCGTCTTCCTGCCCCACGCGGCCGCGGCCGCCCCCACGGCGGCCGGGTGACGGCTCACCCCTCCTCGCGGCGCGCGCGCAGCAGCCCGTCCACCAGCTTCTTGTTGTAGAGCGTCATCCGGTGCATGCGCACCGCGGACTCCAGCATGTCCAGCAGCCGCGCCGTGTCCCCGTCCTTCGTCAGGTAGCCGAAGGGGTGGTGCTCGTTGATGACGGCGTAGGGGTCCTTCAGGTCCTGCCAAGCCGAATAGAAGATGATGGGCACGTCCGGGTACTTCTTGCGGATCTCCGTGCTGGCCCAGAAGCCGTCATACCCCTTCATCTTGATGTCGAGCACCACGGCGCACGTGTCGCCATCCACGGCGGCCACGCCCTCGGTGGCACCGCTGGCGAGGACCACCTGGTAGAGGCCCCGCAGCAGCGTCTCCAGCGAGCGGCGCATGCCCGGATCATCGTCCACGACGACGATGCGCGGGTGCTCGGCCTGCTCGCGCTGGGCGGCGACCACCTGTTGCAGAAGCGCATCCAGCTGTTTGAAGGCCATGAGGCTCTTTTATTAATCCATCCCCACCGCCGCCAGCATGTCTGCCACCAGCTGGGGCAGCGGGGGCCGGGCGAAGTCGGCGACGGGAGGCAGCTCCTGGGGAGGAAGGAGGGCCGCGGCGCGCTGGCGCGTGGCATGGGAGGTGAGCGGGTGGACGAGCAGGGCGCGGGTGGCGCGGTGCAGCCGCTCCCCGCCGCTGGAGGGGGCCAGCTCGGCGAGGGTGCAGAGCACGTCGAGGATGAGGGGCTGGGAGCCCACCTCGGTGGCGGCCTGGAGGGCGGCGCGCAGGCGGGCGCGGGCCCGGGGCAGCTCCCCCTGGGACAGCTCCAGCCGGCCCAGGGCCTGGAGGGACTCGGCATAGGCGCGGCGGGCGCTGAGCTGCCCCCGCAGGGCGAGCGCCTCCTCCAGCAGCCCCCGGGCGCGGGCCCCCTCCCCCTGGTGGGCGGCCACGAGCCCCAGCCCGTGGAGGGCCTGGGCCACCGTCTCCGGATGGCCCAGCGCGCGCCCCAGGTGCAGGTCCGCCTCGAGCAGCTGGCGGGCCTCCTGCACGGCGCCCAGCGGCAGCAGCACCTCGGCGAGCTGGGCGCGCAGCGGCGCGGCCTGCAGCCGCAGCCCGGCGGCCTCCAGCAGGCTCAGGCCCTGACGCAGGGTGGAGGCGGCCTGCGCCAGCTCGCCGCGGGTGTGCAGGAGGGTGGCGAGCCGGCCCAGGCAGGTGGCCACGTGGCGCTCGTCGCCGAGCACCCGGAAGGTGGCCAGGCTCCGGGAGAGCAGGCGCCGGGCCTGCACGGGCTGGCCCCGGAGGGCGGCCACCCCGGACAGCTCGCTCAAGGCCAGGGCGGTGGCGCGCCTGTCCCCATTGGCCCGGGCCAGGGACAGGCTGCCGTGGAAGCACCAGCGCGCGGTGGGCACATTGCCCTGCCGCAGCGCCAGCTGGCCCGCGGTGAGCAGGCCCAGGGTGACGTGCTCCCGGGCCCCCTCCTCACCCAGCAGCAGCAGGCCCTCCTCCACCCGGGCCAGCGCCGTGGCGGGCGGGCAGTCCGCGCCATTCAGGGCGAAGCGGGCCTGCCACACCAGCACCCGGCCCAGCAGCCGCCGCAGCGGCCCGGGCGCCTTCACGTCCACCACCGGCCGCAGGAAGCCGGTCAGCTCCACCAGCCCGGTGAAGGCCTGGTGGGGCTGCCCGCGCAGCTCCCGCGCCAGGCAGAACGCCTCCAGGCCCCGGTCCATCACCTCCCAGTGGCCATTCTGGAAGGCCCAGCGCGCGGCGGCCCGCAGATCCTCCTGCTCCGTCCCGAAGGCGGCCATGGCCTCGGCCTGCCGGGCCGTGCCGCCCAGCAGCAGGGGGTGCAGCCGCTCCAGCAGTCCGAGGAAGTGCCGGGCATGGCGCTGGTGCGTCTGGTGGTGCTCCTCGGGCAGGGCCCGCAGCTGCTCCGCGGCGTACTGGCGCAGCAGGCCGTGCAGCTCCACTCGGCCCGAGGCCGCGCGCCGTACCAGGCTCTTGTGCACCAGCGAGGTGAGCGTGGCCAGGGACGCGCCGGCCACCTCCGCGGCGGCCTCCAGCGCAATGCCCCCGCGGAAGACGGACAGCCGCCGCAGCACCCCCTGCTCCTCGGCGGACAAGAGCCGCCAGGAGTGGAGGAAGGTGTCGCGCAGGCTCTGGTGGCGCTCGGGGGCATCCCGGGGCGCGGCGAGGAAGTCGAGGCTCTGCTCCAGGCGGGTGACGAGCTCCGCCGGGGAGAAGAAGGGCACCCAGGCCGCGGCCAGCTCCAGGCCCAGCGGAGAGCCCTCGACGAGCTGGCAGATGCGCGCCACGGCCGCCTCGTTGTCCGGGCCGAGCTGGAAGGAGGCCGACACGCGCCCGGCCAGCAGCGCGAAGAGCTCCATCGACTCGCGCTGCAGGCCGTCCAGCGGCAGCAGCCACTCGCCGCGCAGGTTGAGCCGCTCGCGCGAGGTGACGAGCAGCTCGAGGCCCGGCGCGTGCGCCATCAGCTCGGCCAGCAGCGGCGTGGCCTCCAACAGGTGCTCCATGCTGTCGAGGAGCAGCAGCATCCGCCGGGAGCGCAGGTGCTCGCGCAGCTGCACCTCCGGCGGGGCCTGGGAGGGGGACAGCTCCAGCGCCTCCAGCAGCGTGAGGGCCAGCCGCTTCGGTTCGTCCATCGCCGCCAGCGGGACGAAGCGCACCCCATCGCGCCACGTCCCGGCCAGCTGGTGCGCGGCCTCCAGCGCCAGCCGCGTCTTCCCGATGCCGCCGGGCCCGGTGAGGGTGAGCAGCCGGCACGCCGGATCCTCCAGGCGCTTCACCAGCGCCGCCAGCTCGCTGGCACGCCCGTACAGCGGCGTGGCCGGGGAGGGGAGCACCACGGACGGCCGCGCCTGCTCCTCCTTCTTCACGGGCACGCTCCCGCCCGCGGCCCCCACGCCCGGTGGCGGGGCCAGCTCGCGCGCCTTGAGCGCCTCCAGCAGCCGGCTCGTCTCCGCCTGCGGCGTCACGTCCAGCTCCTGCCGCAGCACCTCCACGCACAGCTGGTACTGCCGGAGCGCGTCGGACCAGCGGCCCAGCCACGCGTACAGCTTGATCAACGAGCGGTGCGCCTCCTCATGGGTGGAGTCCAACGCGACGAGCCGCTGGGCATGGGGCAGCGCCTCCTCCCACTGCCCGCGCGAGATGAAGGTGTTGGACAGCCGCACCAGCGCCTGCGTCACCATCAGGTGGTGGCGCTCCGTGGTCAGCGACAACCACTCGTCGAAGGCGGAGCAGCCCGGAAGGGTGAGCCCCGCCAGCATGCGGCCCCGGTAGAGCTCCACCGCCTGGGCGAGCACCTCCAGCGGGGGCTCCGCCCCCCGGCCCTGGGCTCCCGCATCCTTGAGGAGGCGCTGGAACTGCGCCACGTCCACCCAGACCGCCGGCTCGGCGGACAGCTGCACCCCGGTGCGATCCGTCTGCAACCAGCCGTTACCCAGAATCCGTTGCAACTCCCACAAGGTATTGCGCAGCGACGCCAGCCCGCGCGTCTCATCCACCTCGGGCCACAACAGCCCCACCAGGTGGCTGCGCGTATGACGATGCGGGTTGCTCGCCAGATAGGCGACGAGCGCACTGGCCTTGGTGCGTTTGACTTCCACCGCGCCACCATTGTGCTCGATGACGAGGGGGCCCAGGAGGCGGAAGGTCAGGGGAGCCATGGCAGGCCGCACACTACCTCAATCCCGGTTCGTCGCATCTCTCCGGACTTCACCGGAAGTGGAGGGTTCCCTCGCGAAGGGTGAACGGGCCGAGACCTCGATGGCCGGGGGCGGGGCGGCC
Organism: Archangium gephyra; assembly: GCF_042230915.1. Taxonomy (GTDB): domain Bacteria; phylum Myxococcota; class Myxococcia; order Myxococcales; family Myxococcaceae; genus Archangium; species Archangium gephyra_B. The sequence continues at coordinate 4,836,783 of NZ_CP102578.1, forward strand.
CGGGAGCCCCGTCCGCCCGGGACTCCGTGTGACTACTGCGACGTGGCCCAGTTGTACGTCCAGGTCAGCGAGCGGGGCTGGCCCTGGTACTTCGGCGGGTTGAGCGTGTACGCCTGGGTGCGGTCGGTCCAGTAGCCGATGGACGCATCGCTGGTGGTGCCCTGGTCCGTGAGGATGTTGCCGTGGTCGTAGGCGGGGCTGATGAAGTACAGCGAGGTGCCCGTGCCGCCGTACGCGCCGCTGCGCACGTCGCCCACCACGTAGTCATTGGAGCCGATGAGGTTCAGCCGGTAGGACACGCCGCTGTTGCCGGTGTCCCACGCGTTGTTGAGGCTGTTGAGGAACGTGCTGCCCGAGTTCATCTGCGCGCACTGCGTGGTGCAGCCCGTGAGGCCGCCGAGGTAGGAGCTGGAGGCGCCGTTGTTGGGCGTGCCGAGCAGCACCATGCCCTTGACGAGCAACGGCGGCGGGAAGCCGCTCAGACGCTTGCTCGCGCCACCCACGGCGGTACGGGCCACGAGCCCCCCCATGGAGTGCCCCACGAGGCTCACCGTCAGGCCCTTGGAGGTGTAGTTGTTGTAGATCCACCACGCCAGCCGGTGCCCCAGGGCGCCAATGCTCGTCTCGTTGGTGAAGGGGCTGGAGCCCTGCATGAGGCTCAGGGTGCTGCTCTGGTTGGGGACGACGTTGGCCAGGTTGACGTAGCAGCCGCTCTGCCGGCTGTAGATGCCGATGGTGCGCAGCTGGCTACCCCACCCGCGGTTGGTGAAGAACTGGAGGGCGCTGCTCCAGTAGGCGTCACAGGCCTGCGGGACGTTGCCGTTGTCGTACGCGGCCCGGTTGAAGTACGGATCCAACCCGCGGATGAAGAGGATGTAGTGCGTGGAGACGGCCTGCGAGGAGACGATGCGCTCGAGCTCCGCCTCCTGCGCGGCGTCGCCCACGGGCGAGGCCTGGGGGCCCAGGCCGAGCATCTCGGGCGCGGAGGGCGCGAGCTCCACGTACTCGGCGGGCGCGAGTTCCACGGGCGCCCCGGTCTCCATGGGACCACAGGCCCCCAGGGCCGCGGCGGCCACCAGGGCCAGGGCCGCTCTCCAGACGCGCATGCCCGAATCCATGACAGTGTGAGTCTTCAAAGCCTTCTCCAGATTCATCAAGTGCCGGAATGGCAGGAATTCGCGCGGGAACATACGGAGGGCACGTCAGTGCTCCGTCATTCCCACGCCGTGAGGAAATGACGATGCGCTGACGAAGAAATGACGATGTCTGGAAGCTCGAGCCCGGAAAATCCTTTCAAATTCATCCCGGAAACTTTCGCGAGCGAATTCAGACAATGAATGCATAGATAGCCATTCAGCGCATCGTCACCCGATGCGGGAGACCCCCCGTCATGTCCATGAACGTCAACAACTCCGGCCGTAAGCCCATCGCCGCCCCGAAGCTCGAGACCTCGGCCCCCACCGCTCCGGCGCAGAACACCGTGCGCGCGGCGGCCACGCCGGACACGGCGAAGGCCCCGGCGTCCAAGGACGGCTTCCAGGCCGCCACGCTCGTCGCGAAGGCGAACAACCGTCCGGCGCCGACCCTGCCCGTGGCGAGCCGCCCGGCGCCCTCGCAGCTGGGCAACAACTTCTACGGCCAGCGCGGCCAGCTCTCGCCCAACCAGACCGGGAAGATCAACGGCGCGGCGGAGCTCGCCCAGTTCGTCTTCGCCGGCTACAACGGCGGCGATCACGGGCCGGTGTCCATCACCCCGGCCACGCTGCGCCAGGGCAACACGTCGCGGCAGGTGCACCTGGTGGGCATCTCCGGCACCGAGGCGGTGGAGAACCAGAGCACCGGGTGGATCACCAACCTGAAGTCCGGCTTCCAGCAGAACAACCCCGGCCTGCGCAACGCGCGCCAGGCCATTCTCGACACGGTGCCCGCGGGCGCCGACCTCGTGCTCGCCGGGCACAGCCAGGGCGGGATGATCGCCCAGCAGCTCGCGGCGGATCCCACCATCAAGTCGCGCTACAACGTCATCAACACGGTGGCGTTCGGCTCGCCGCTCATCTCGGCCGGGCAGCGTGAGGGCGAGGTGCACCGCATCGCCGCGGCGGGCGACCCGGTGCCGCGCGCCAGCCTGCAGTCGGTGCTGCTGTCGGACTGGGCGCGCATGGGCCAGCAGGACATCCCCACGGACTTCCCCATCTCGCTGCAGAAGCCGGGCAACGGCATCGAGGCGCACATGAAGGACTACGTGAGCGAGAACAACTCCGCGCTGGCCAAGATGGACGCGGTGGGCCGGGTGTCGCCGAAGGTGCCCGTCTCCATCGAGTTCAACCCCGCCAACCGCGTGTTCTTCACCTCTCCGACGAACACCGCGGCTCCGTGAGCGGTAGGACAGAGGAATCGAACCTCCCGGGGACATGTCTCCATGCCCCCCACCGGTTTTGAAGCCCCGCCACCCGGATCGGCGGGGTCCTGGTGGGGGTCCGCTTCCCTCTGGAGCGGGGTTGACGGAGTGGAGCCATGCCTGCCCGGGGTGTTCTTCAGGAGATGAGCTTCGAGCCGATGATGCGCAGGAGCGACGAGAGCCAGACCAGGGCATAGGCGGTCGGAGGACGTTGGCCGGACGCGATCTTCGCCACCTCGTTCCAGTCATCGGACAACTGCCCCATCGTCAGGTCGGACTCGGGAGGAGGGGCGTACACCGAGTACAGGTGCTTCTCCGGGATGCTCCAGTAGAAGTCCTCGGCGACTTCGATCTCCGTACGGCCCGTTCGCTCCAGATGGTCGAACAGGGCATTTGCTGCCCGTCGCAGGTCGGAAAGCTGAATCTTCACGGTTCTCCTCCCAAATCTCTGATGGCCTTCTCGAACGCCCTGATCTCGTCCTCCAGGTGCTTGATCCGGCCGTTGATGATCCTCTGCCGGACCTCTGGTGAGGGGGCGTTCCTCAAGATGCCCTGATGGTCGAAAGCATCGGGGTTGGCCCTGTAGTCCGCCAGCTTCTGGCGGTGCTCCGCCAGTCGTGCCTTCAGGGACTGGATCGACTCCGATGGGTTGGAACTGGTCTGCCGCCCTCGCATCGTCATCGCCACCGCGTCCGGTGCCAGGGCGATGGTGACAGCCTCGGCACTCACGGCGACCGTCTTTTACTTCCCCCACCGCCGCGAGACGGATACCCACCTGCGTCTCCGCCTGCACGGCCGCCTGCATGGAGCCGGGCAGCTTCGGCACCTTCGCTGCCAGCCCCGGCGCCGTGCTGCCAATGGCCGCCATGGCCAGCATGGCGAAGGCTCGCGCCGCGTTCCGGCCCATGAGCTTGCCGTACCGCTCGCCTGCTGCGCGCAGCTCGTTGAACGTTGTAGCCCGGTCCGCCTCGTCCATCAGCCGCTTGAAACCCACGACGAGGCCCCAGAAGGTATCGACGCCCACGTAGGAAATGATCGTGGCGGTCATCACGGCCGCGAGGCCCTTCGAGATCGTCACGTCGGGAATGGTGCGTGCACCGGGCCCGGAGGCAGTTCGGGGGGCCTTCGTGCCTCCACAGGCTCCGTCGGGACCCGAGCCTAACAGGCCATCCATGGTTCCCCAGCGGGTGGCTCAAGCTGCTCGTCCCGCTGCAACAGAGGACGGCGCTGTGTGCGCGCCGTGCTCGAGCTGGTCGTTGCCCGGGGGATCTGCTCCTGGCGGTGCGTCAGGAGCCTTGAGCCGGGCAGCCCTCCTGCATGGCCGCGCTGCATTTCGGGTCATAGCGGGGGTATCGAGGGCCCTACTGACTCTGTGCGCCCCGGGAATCTATCGAGGGGGCGCTCATGGATCGTTGTGCGCTCCGTTATGAACGCCAGTGGCGGAGCGAAGCCAGCCGCAACAGCCCCGCCTGACAGCGCAGGGCTGCCTACATCACCGCCTATTTCTGGCTGGGACTGGCCCCACCAGCCCTGATGAACGCCTCCACGCTCGCCGGGTCAATGCGGAGGGCCCCCGATACCGGGATGTGCTGGAGCTGCCCGCGCTTGCAGAGGGCGTACACCGTCGCCGTGGAGACGGCGAGCCGCTCGGCTACGTCGCGCACCGAGAGCAGGCGTGCCCCCGCAGTCACAGAGGCCACAGCCGCACCTTGCAGCAAATATGCAGCAAAAGGCTTGGTAGACCCTGCGAGCGGATGGGACGGTTGGAACCCTCCTGCCTCGGAATCCCCAGGAGTTACGAGCGTTTGCGAAGGACTGATAACCCTTGGAAGGTTTGCCGGTTGGCCTCCGGAGCCTGTGCCTCCCCTGGACAGCGGGCTCGGCGCGCGACCCTGCGGGTGTTGCCTGCTGCGCGTGCCGTGCGCGAGCTGGCCGGCTCAAGGCTGCCCAGCGGGCACCGCCCTGGCGGCGTGCCCGAACCAGGCGGCCTAGCATGGCGCCCTGGATCTCGCGGCATCGCGGGGGAGGGGAAGGTAGCTAACACAGCCCCTGAGCATGGAGGCGACCTAACGAGGCAACAGGCGGCTAGCCAGCATACAGCCGTCTACATCTCCTCCCTCAGAATGGGTTCCTAGCGGACGTTTCAACCTTCCGTACTTGTTGTGTGGCTTGCCTGCTCGCTGCACCTTCCTGAACAGGCGTTCCCCCAATGTCGGGGGCCGCAACCATACTCCTCTGCTCGTTCACCGGGAGAGTCACCCATGGCGTACATCTGGATGAAGCGCCTCGCCATCGTCGTCGGAATCGACGCCTACCCTCCGCCTCAGTCGCGGCTCTCCGGCTGCGTAAGAGACGCCCAGCGCTTTGCGCGCTTCCTCCGCTCCGCCCGCGGCGGAAGCTTCGAGAAGGTCATCTTCGTGAAGAACGAGTCGGCGACTCTCGATAACCTTCGGGGGGTTCTCAGGTGGGCATCCAACGACATCTGGGAGCAGGTCGTCGTCTACTTCGCGGGGCACGGTTCACATCAGGGCCTCTTCGCGTGGGACGGGCTGATGGAGTTTACGGAGCTCGCTTTCGCCATTCGGTCAATCCGTGCGGACTGGCATCTCCTCGTCCTGGACGCGTGCCAGGCCGGTGCCGTCCACCAGTACTTCGATGGAGTCGCGGGACTGCCCGCCCCGGACGACTCCGCCGGCATCTATCTCGAGTTGTTGCGACGCGCGCACCCTGGGCTCCGAGTTCTCACCGCTGTGGACCGGCAGACGAACGCGAAGGAGCGCGATGCCCAGGGCGTCTTCACCACGGCTTTGCTGAAGGCCGCTTGCAGCGCATGGCCGGACCTTCCCCAGCACGGCGTCTCCGCTGCACGCGTCCTCTCCGAGGCCACCACGATTCTTCTCGGCAACCGCGATCCGTTGCCGCAGGGAAGCGGGTACTTGGACGACCTCCCCATGGCTCTGACCGACGTACTTCAGCCCTTGGGCGGGGCCGGGTTCCACCAAGAGCCGATGCGGGTGCCGGTGCAACCTGGAGCGCCCCTGTCGGCCCGCTTTGAATACACGGTGCGCATCACTGGCCGCCAGTTGATGCCCACGACCGTCAGCCATGTCGTTCACGACGGAGCAGACTGGAGCCACACCGCAGCGCCTCTTCGGGTGCTCCCCGCGACGAATGACGTGACGGAGCCCCTCTTCGTCTCGGTGCCGCTAGGTCAACTGCCCATGGGGCGCAGTCTTCAGTCAGTTGTCACTGTGGTGGACGAGCGCAGGAGGCATGTGGGGCAACACCGGGTAAACCACCCAGGGCTGCGGCTCAGGCGGCTCGCGCCACCGAGACCCGTGCGAGTCCTGCGTCCTTGGTGAACCTTCTTCTCAAAGGATTGGAGCCAACCGAAATGCAAAGAAAGAAGTTCCTTGAGTTCCGCTCAAACGATCTTCGGCACTTGACGGGCGGGCCCGAGCTCCCGGGTCTCAAGCCTCCACCACCAGTCATCAGCCCGATTTTCGCGCTGGTCGACACGAACGTGGTGCTCTCAACCATCTCTTGCAGAGCTCAGCTCAAGAACCCCACAGCACTTACCAACCTTGAAGAGGCGATTAATGCGGGCGTGCTGCGAGCATTTGCAACCACTGAAGTGAAAGAAGAGGTTGCAAGAAACCTTCCAACGTTTCCATGCAAAGCCCCCAGCGAGCGGATTGAGTCTGCTAAGCAGTCGATTCTTGAAAAGATCTACTTTTTCGAGCCGAGCAATAGAAAGTCCAACAATATCCAGCGACTCCTTGCTCGAGATCCAACAGACGTTCCGCATGCACGACTATTCGAGGATCTCGGCCTGGATGTCATTATCAGCAAGGATAACGACTGGGACGAGACGGATTATCCGCGCCTTGGTCTTACTGACGCGGATCTCATGCGCCTCCTCCGCGAATATTCACGTGCAGCAGTGAAACACGCCGGAATGCATAGTCTGGTTTCGACGGGGACATTGCTTACCGCAGCCACCATCGAAGGCGTATTCAAAGGATTTGCAAAGCTTTCTACTTCAATGAAGTGGATCACGGGACTGACGGTAGGTAGCCTTACATTTTTCGCGCTATGCGCCGCATCAACCCTGGATGCGCCTCCCCCGGAATCAAAGAAATCGGATACGGACTGGCCGTTCAAGAACTTCTTTGACGACTTGCGCGCCGCTGGAGAAAAATCGGCAGACTTGTCCGCACAGATCGAACGACTGCTGGAGCGCAGAGCGAAGCTAACGCTGAAACAGCACCTGCTCAGGATTTTCTGCCTCGCTGATGAGCCCCTTGCGCTCCATGAGATCGAGCAGCAGTTGCAGCGCGCTGGTCACAGGTCGCGAGCACAAAGCCCACACATCCAATTGCGTCGTGCGCTCAGTAGCGACAAGAAATTCGCCTCGACTGCTGATGGAAGATGGCAGTTGGGCGCGAAAATCAAAATCGAAGAAACAGAATATGCCGCTCGCCTTCGGGAGTTCCGCGCGTCCCTGAGACACAAGGCACAACAATCAAGACCACCCCAAGCGCACGGTGCTAACGCACGTTCGTGAACCCATCAACGGGGCACGCTTGGAATCAGCTTGCTGCCGTTGGTTACTCATAGGTTCTGCATGTGCCCGTGGTCGCGGCGCGGACCTGGGGCGTGGTATGGTGGGCGCGAGGCCTTCTTCTTCGGCTCCGGGCGGACTTGGCGCGGAGGCAAGGATGTGGCCGGCACCGGCGGCAGCGGGGCCAGGGCGTCGTGGGCGTGTACCGCCTGGGCCAGCGCAGCCTCCTCCAGGAGAGTTCCACCAGCACCGAGGGCGCGCCCGGGGCCTGCGCATATACCCAGCGCACCAGGGGCGAGGCGTCGTCTACGCGGAACTGCCGGGCCGCCTCGTCGCGCAGCGACTTCAGGGCCGCAGGCAGGTTGTCGTCAGAGTCTATCCGGCGGGGCGCCATGCGGGTGAGGCGCACCACCAGCAGCGCCGGGCCACTCCACCCGGGCCACAGCAGGTGGGTGGCGTCGCGCTGGCCCTTCGCCCGCCGGTGTCGAGTCATGGGGTGCTTGCGCTGGTTGGTGGGGTTCTTCGTCGCCACTGGCAGCTCGAAGGTGATGCAGGCCACGGTCTACAAAACCTCCTGATCCAAAGAGGACGTGTGGGACCCGCCTCCCTGTGGGACGGGTCCGCAGAGTTGCGCGCCCTCCCCTGAGCCGCTACCTTCTTTGCGAGCGCGGTGGCCTACCGCGAGACCCCTGCTCGCCAGCCCATGCCTGGCGACCGTAAGGATGGGGCAAAGGGGAGCGCTCTCCTCGGGCTGTTGGACCTCGTCACCCTGCCAGCCAGGCGTGAGGGGGCATGGGCACACCTCCGCCGTGGCTTGATGGGTTCGACGATGACCGACAGGAAAGACCTGAAGAAGTTGGTTCGCGCACGGATGGCGGAAACTGGGGAGTCGTACACCACGGCCTTGCGGCACGTGAGCAGTGGCGGCCGGTTCCGCGCCATCGTGGAGAAGACCATCCGTCTCGCTGCGGCGTGGAGGGAAGAGGAGCACCGCCTGTATCCTCCGGACAGAGGAATCATCAGCGGTGGGGAGTTGGCACGGCGCATGCGCGAGCGGCTGAGTGGAGCAGTCCCTCGCCCTGCTTTTCATGCGTATATGGAGCACCTCGAGGGGCTCGACAGAGGGGACATCGTTGCTTTGGTGACGCTGCACTACGTGGGCCGAAATGGCGATCCGGCCGCAGACACAGTCGAGTACGCATTCACCACGCAACGGGCATACGTCTCGCGTGAAGAGTCTCGTGTCACTGGTCTGAATAAGCTCATCGAGCGAACAAGCATGGACCGAGACCTCGTGAGTGGCCTGAAGCTGGCAGCCAAGATCGGGCTTGATATCGAGGAACTGTCCCGGACGACGTAGCCGTGGCCAGAACAGGAGGCAGAACCGGCACCTCTGAACGGCGGCGCGCTCTCTCTAGCGGGTGCGGAGCCGAAGCCGGAAGAGGCGAGTGCGCCGACTGAGGCAGCGGTGAGAGCGGATCTGGAGAAGTTCGGGTCGGCCTCGTCCACGCTCGCTCTGGCGTTACGCAGGCCCAATCCGTCTTCTTCCAGCCGCCCGTGGCGGGTGGCCCCAGCCATTCCCCGCCGCAGCGGGGGAGGGCGTCGTGCGCGTGCCGTGCTCGAGCTGGCCGGCTCAACGGCTGCCCGTAGGGCACCGCGACAGCGGCGCGTCAGCGGCCTTGAACCGGACGGCCCCGCATGGCCGCGCTGCGTCTCGCGTCGTCGCGGGGGTGCAAGGAGGCTTTCCCGGCCCCCTGAGCTAGTGAGTGCCGGGTAGCAGCGCCAGGACCGCGCACGTCCAGAGCCGCAGACCATCCTGGATGCGCCAATCGAGATCTCCTGCCCCTCTCACTTCGGCCCCGGTATCTTGGCGAGATGCACCGGCCTGTTCCCTGCGCGCACAGGGGCACGCACGACAACGCCGGTTCCCGGCACGTCCCTTTCAGGGACGTAAGGGCAGGGACGCAATACCTGGGGACGTAAAAGGGACGTAATCGAACGGACGCCCCTGAACGCCGACGAACACTTGAGTCCGCCCACCAAACAGCCCCAAGTGCCCGTTTTCAGAGGAGAAACGGGTCGGTAGGACAGAGGAATCGAACCTCCCAGGGACATGTCTCCATGCCCCCCACCGGTTTTGAAGACCGGGCCGGCCACCAGGTCCGGAGGTCCTACCACTCGCGATTACTGCCGGGACGCGCGCTCCACGTCAACGCCGCGTTTCAGTCCAACCCGCGCTGCCACAGGTCGTCCTCGTCCAGCCCCATCAGATGCCCGACCTCGTGCATCACCGTGATGCCGATCTGCTCGATGAGCTCCTCGCGCGTCTTCGCGAAGCGCTCCAGGTTCTTCTGGTACAGCACGATCGACGCCGGGTAGGGGTCGAAGCCCCCCATGATGCTGTGGCGCTCGCCCACCGGTGAGCCTCGGAACACGCCCAAAATGCACGGCGACAGCGGCGGATTCTCCCCCATCAGGTCCTCGTCCTTGGGAATCTCCTCCACCGCGATGGTCACGTTGTCCAGGTACTCCTTCACGTGCCCCGGCAGCGCCTTCACCGCGTCCTCCACCGCCTTGTCGAAGGCCTCCTCGCCCAGCTCCACCGGCGGGGGGAACTCCTCCGGCGCCACCGCCTGCGCCTTCCCGAACCGCTTGCGCGCCTCCTTCCCATCTCCCCGCCGCTCCGCCAGCAGCCCCAGGTAGTGGTGCGCCCACGGCTCGTCCGAGGCGTCCTTCAGCACCTCCTCGAACGCCCCCTGCGCCTCCTCGAACCGGCACAGCTCGAACAGGGCAATCGCCCGCTCCAGCCGCGCCTCCACCGACCTCGGGGCGTGCCCGAGCGCCGCCTCCAGGCTCGCCACCGCCCGCGCACACTCGCCCACCTGGTTCAGCCCGGTGCCCTCCAACAGGAGGAACTCGAAGAGCAGCTCCACATCGCCCGCCCGTTGGGCCAGCTTCCGGCCCCGGCTGCACAGCGCCAGACCCTCCTCCACCGCCTCGCGGTCGTCTCCCACCCGGCACACCAGGCACTCGGCCGCCCCGAGCAACAGCTCGACGTCCTCCGGGGCCGCCTTCAGGGCTTTCCCGTAGGCCTCCAGGGCCTCTTCCACCCGCCCCAGCTCCGTCAGGGCCGCCGCCCGCCAGTGCAGGGCCTCGGGCAGCCCCGGGGCCTTGGCCAGCAGCGCCTCCGCGCCGGCCAGGGCCTCCTCGAAGGCTCCCTCTTCAAATGCCGCCGCCACCCCGTCGAGCCGAACCTCCACGTCCGACGGCGCCGCCTGCTTCGACGTACGCTTCCCCATGTGCGGCCACATACGAACCCCTTCCGCGCGTTGTCAACGTGCGTCACCGCTGTTACGTTCCGCGGCCCCTGACTCCTCTCGTAAGGGCCCGTGAACATTCTGGTCGTGGATGATGACGTCGAGCTGTGCACGCTGCTCTCTCGGTTCCTGGAGAAGCACGGGTACACCGTCTATTCCGCGGCAGACGCCTTGCAGGCCCTCGACATCCTCGAGCGTCACACGGTGGGCCTCGTCATCAGTGACTACCGGATGCCCCACATGGACGGCATCCAGTTCACCGAGATGCTCAAGGCCGACCCGCGCCACCAGACCACCTCCGTCATCCTCATGACGGGCAACGCGGACGGCAACGTGCACGACAAGGGCCTGCGCAAGGGCGTGGCCATGACGCTGGAGAAGCCCCTGGACTTCAATCAGCTTCTCAACCTCGTGCGCTTCGCCGAGTAGCCCGCCCGCCATCCGGGCCGTCCGCTCTCCCACAGGCACTCCCTTCCGTGTTGACAACCCGGGGCCGCCTCTTATTTTGGCGCTCGCCTGGGCCGAGTGCTAACCCCCGCATCCCGGCCCGCGTAGCACATTCATCAATCTTTTCAGGAGGTTACGATGGCAGCCAAGGAGATCTTCTTCCACCAGTCCGCCCGGGACGCGATCCTTCGCGGCGTGCGCACCCTCGCGGACGCGGTGGCGGTGACGCTCGGCCCCAAGGGCCGCAACGTGGTCATCGAGAAGTCGTACGGCTCGCCCACGGTGACCAAGGACGGTGTGACGGTCGCCAAGGAGATCGATCTCGAGAACAAGTTCGAGAACATGGGCGCCCAGATGGTGAAGGAGGTGGCGTCCAAGACGTCCGACAAGGCCGGTGACGGCACCACCACGGCCACCGTGCTGGCCCGGGCCATCTACGAGGAGGGCCTGAAGCTGGTGGCCGCCGGCCACAGCCCGATGGACCTCAAGCGCGGCATCGACAAGGCCGTGGAGACGGTGGTCGCCGAGCTGAAGACGCTGTCCAAGCCCACCACCGACAAGAAGGCCATTGCCCAGGTGGGCACCATCTCCGCCAACGGCGACGAGACGATCGGCCACATCATCGCCGACGCCATGGAGAAGGTGGGCAAGGAGGGCGTCATCACGGTGGAGGAGGGCAAGGGCCTGGAGACGACGCTGGACGTCGTCGAGGGCATGCAGTTCGACCGCGGCTACGTGTCCCCGTACTTCGTCACCAACCGGGACCGCATGGAGGCCGTGCTCGAGGACGCCTACCTGCTCATCAGCGAGAAGAAGGTCTCGGCGATGCAGGATCTCATCCCCGTGCTCGAGCAGGTGGCGCGCTCGGGCAAGCCGCTGCTGATCATCGCCGAGGACATCGAGGGCGAGGCCCTGGCCACCCTGGTGGTGAACAAGATCCGCGGCGTGCTGAACGTGGCCGCGGTGAAGGCGCCGGGCTTCGGTGACCGCCGCAAGGAGATGCTGCAGGACATCGCCACCCTGACGGGCGGCTCGGTGGTGAGCGAGGAGCTGGGCCACAAGTTCGACGCCCTCACGCTCAATGACCTGGGCCGCGCCAAGCGCATCACCATCGACAAGGACAACACCACCGTCGTGGACGGCGCGGGCAAGCGCGAGGCCATCGAGGGCCGCATCAAGCTCATCCGCGGCCAGATGGAGACGACCACCAGCGACTACGACCGGGAGAAGCTCCAGGAGCGCCTGGCGAAGCTGGCCGGCGGCGTGGCCGTCATCCACGTGGGCGCCGCGACCGAGACGGAGATGAAGGAGAAGAAGGCCCGCGTCGAGGACGCGCTGCACGCCACCCGCGCGGCCGTGGAGGAGGGCATCGTCCCCGGCGGCGGCGTGGCCTACCTGCGCTGCCTGGCCGCCCTGGACAAGATGAAGCTGGGCGGTGAGCAGGACTTCGGCGTGGACATCATCCGCAAGGCCCTGCAGGAGCCGCTGCGGAAGATCGCCTCCAACGCGGGCCTTGAGGGCGCCGTCATCATCAACAAGGTGCGCGAGGGCAAGGGCGCGTTCGGCTACAACGCCCGCACCGACGTGTTCGAGGACCTGGAGAAGGCCGGCGTCATCGACCCGACGAAGGTGGAGCGCACCGCGCTGCAGAACGCCGCCTCCGTCGCCTCGCTGCTGCTGACCACCGAGGCCATGGTCGCCGATCGCCCCAAGAAGAAGGCCAAGGGCGCGGGCGCCGGCGGCGCCCCGGACTACGGCGGCGACGACCTGGAGTACTGAGCCACAGCGTCAACTGAGTTGAGTGCCCGGCCCCGGATGCCTCCCTCGTGGAGGTGCCCGGGGCCGCGGTGTTTTGGGGACCCGGTCAGCGCGGAGGGAAGACCCTCACCCCGGCCCTCTCCCAGAGGGAGAGGGAGTGCCGAGGAGCCGGGACAGCTCGTGGCCGAGCGCTCGCGCCTCCAGGTCCCGGGGCAGGCACCCGGACGCCCCGGCGCGTAGGGCCTCCAGCACCGTCTCCTGGGTGAGGTACCCGGCGAGCACCACGAAGGGTGCTCCCTGGCCCAGCTTGCGTGCCAGCTCCAGCGCCTGGCGCCCGTAGGCGGTGGTCAGCTCCCAGCTCACCACCACGGCCACCGGTGGCTCCGCCGCGGGCTCGGCGGGCGCCTCCGTCAACACCCGCGCCTCCAGTCCCAACAGGGCGAGCGCCTCGGTGAGCTGCCGGGCCGTGGCGGGGCTGTCCTCGAGCACGTCCACGCGGCGGCTCGCCGGGGCGGTGCCGGGGCGGGTGGGGACGGCCCGCGCGAGGGCCTCGCGCAGCTTCGTGCGCACCTCGCGGATGTCGTCGAAGGGCTTGAGCAGGTAGTCCAGCAGCCCCAGCTCCAGCGCCTGCTGCGCCGTCACCAACGAGGGGTAGCCCGTCATCAGGATGACGCGCGAGCCAGGGTCCAACCGGCGCGCCTGCTGCGCCAGCTCCAGGCCCGAGAGGCCCGGCAGGTTCTTGTCCGTGACGATGAGGTCCACCGGCCCGCGCTTCAGTTGCTCGAGCGCGTCCTCGGCCGTCGCGGCCTCGATCACCTCACACTCGCGGCCCATCAGGTCCTTGAAGACGCTGCGGATGATGTCCTCGTCATCCACCACCAGCAGGCGGCGGCGCGCGGGCGCCGGAGCGGGGACGGTGGGGGAGGGGGCCGCGGCGGCGACAGGGAGGGCGCCCGGGGCGGGGAAGAGGACCCGGAAGACGGTGGAGGGCGCGGGCTGATCCGCCAGCACCGAGGACGGGACGAGCTCCAGCCGCGCGTGGTGCTCCTGCGCGATGCGCCGGCACACCGCGAGCCCCAGGCCGGTACCGCGCTTGCTGCCCGTCACATAGGGCTCGAAGAGGCGGGGACGCACGGCCTCGGGGACGCCCGGGCCCCAGTCCGCCACGTACATCACCGGCGACGTCCCCTCGCGCGTCAGCACCACCTTCACCCGCCCCGGCCCCGACACCGCGTCGCGCGCGTTGTTGAGGAGGTTGAGGGTGAGCTGCTCCAGCAGCCGGCCATTGCCCTGCACGCTCACGTCCTCGGGCGCCTCCACCTGGATGCTGACGCGGGAGGAGTCCGGGTTGAGGGCGAAGGCGCGCGCCGCCGCCTGCACGTGCGCCACCAGCGACACCGCCTGCTGCGGCGCGGGGCGCTCGCTGGCCAGCCGGGTGAAGTCGGAGATGATCTGCTCCATCCGCTCCACCTGGGCGAGCATCTGCCGCAAGGGACCGCGCGAGCCGATCTCCTCGGAGAGCATCTGGGTATAGGCCTTCACGCCCAGGAGCGGCTGGCGCAGCTCGTGGAGCACTTCGGCCGCGAGCTGGGTGGAGCCCGTGCTGGTGCGTTGCAGCTCCGCGGCGGCGGCCTTCGCCGCCGGCAGATCGCCCGCTTCCAGGGCCTGCAGCAGGTGCGCGAGCGGGACCGGGATGTCCATGGTTCATCAGCATGGCCGAGCCACCCGCCCCGCCGCAACGCGCGGCGCTGGAATCCGTTGACCAGCGGCCCCTGGCGCACGGATGCTGCCGGTGCCTACACGGTCCGCCCATACTGGCCGTACGTCCCCGGGAGTGCTTCATGCCGCAGACCAATCCGTTCCACGCGATGGTGCCCAGGAAGTTGACGGACTCGGAGCTGGCCCGCGCCATCCGGTTGGACATGGAGGCGGAGCTGGACGCCATCAACCTCTACGCCGCCCACATCGAGGCCACGGACAACGAGGACGCCAAGGCCATCCTCCGCCACGTCATGGACGAGGAGCGCGAGCACGCCGCGCTCTTCTGGGAGCTCATCGCCCGGTTGGATCCCGCCCAGGCCGAGCACATCAAGGTGATGTCGCGCAAGTACGAGCTCATCGTCTCCGGCGCCTCGCACGAGGACGTGGAGTCGGCGGGCGAGGGCGCGGAGGGTGGGGGCGGGGCCGAGCCCCGTCCGGACAAGCGGCTGACGGTGGGCTCGCTGCGGCGCTGAGCGCTCTTCAGCTTCCGGTGGGCTGGCTGTGGCGCGCCGGAGGCGTGGCCTCCAAGTCCTTGGCCGCCATGTAGACGACGTTCCGGCTGCCCTTCTTGCCCCGGTACATGGCCCGGTCCGCCAGATCCAACAGCGTGGACTTGTCCTGGGCGTGCTCGGGGAAGCTGGCCATGCCGATACAGGTGGAGAGCTCCAGCGAGTGGCCCTCGCGCGCCAGGAAGCGGTGGTTCTCCACCGTGCGGCGGATGCGCTCGGCCACCTTCAGCGCGCCGCCCGAGTCGGTGCCCCGCAGCAGCACCACGTACTCGTCCCCACCGTAGCGCACCGCCACGTCCCTGTCCCGCACGCACCCCTTGAGCACGCGCGCCATCTCCACCAGCAGCTGCGAGCCCACCAGGTGCCCGTGCGTGTCGTTGACGCTCTTGAAGTAGTCCAGGTCCAGGAACAGCAGGCTGAAGACGCCGTGGGTCTGCTGGGCGTTCTTCACCTCGCGATCCAGCACCAGGTGCAGGTAGCGGGTGTTGAAGAGGTGGGTGAGGTCGTCCAGGTAGGCCAGGTCCTCCACCTCGGCGATGCGGCCCAGGTTGCGCAGGGCCAGCGCCAGACAGCGGGCGAGGAAACCCGTGGCCTCCGCGATGCCCTCGGGCGGAGAGCCGGGGTAGAGGAGCAGGGCATAGCCGAGCAGATCCTCCCCCTCGATGGCGGGGACGGCGAGCGCACGCGGCCAGCTCCCCGGCAGCCCCTCCAGCACCCGCACCTCCCGGGACGTGCCCAGGCGCGGCGCGAGCGAGGCGACGAGGGAGGCCTCCTGCATCGGGCTGGCCAGCCCCTGGGCACCCAGCAGCCGCGAGCGGCCGCTGCCATCGCTCTGGAAGAGCAGCGCGGCGCTGGCCGACGTCATGGACAGGAAGGCGGCGCAGGCCGTCTCCGTCAGCCGGGCCCGGTCCAGCGTGGTGGAGATCCGCTGTCCCGTCTCCAACAGGGACACGTACCGGCGCAGCGCGGCGTTCTCCCTCAGCAGCTCGCGCGTGGCGAGCGCCCGGTTCACCGCGTGCTGGAGCACCTCCGGCGCCACCGGCTTGACGAGGTACTCGGAGGCCCCGCTCTTGATGGCGCGCACCGCCGGGTCCACCTTGTCCAGGCCGGTGATGACCACCACCTCGATGCCCGGGTAGTGCTCCTTGGTGTGGCGCAGCACCTCCATCCCGTCCCCGGTGGGGAGGATGAGGTCCGTCACCACGACGTCGTAGGGGGCCTGGGCCAGCGCCTCCTTGACCTCCGGGATGCTGGCGACGGCGCTGACCTCGTGGCCCACCCCACGCAGGTAGTCCCCATACACGGCCCGGGCGATTTTTTCGTCGTCGACGAGGAGCAGGCGCGCCATCTCACCGAAGGGCTTACCACCCCGGCTCCGGGGCTGCTAGCCTGACCCCGTGCCTCCCTACGAAAGCGGACGCCGGCTCTGTCTCCTGATGGAAGCGGGCGACATCCGCTTCTCCGTCGAGGCTACCTCCGTCATGGAGGTCGCCGCGCCGGGACCCGATGAGACCAGCCTCCGGGGCGTGCTGGAGATCATGGACCTGTCCGTGCTGCTCGGCGGCGAGCCGGAGCGCACCCCGGGCATGGTCGTGGTGTTCGACGTCAGCCCCACGCTCGCCGTCCGCGTCCGCTCCATCGTCGAGGTGGTGGACGTGGCCCCGGCTCCCCACTTCCTCCTGCCCTCGGGCCTGGGAGACACCCTGGCCGCCCTCAGCCGCAGCGCCGTGCTCCACAAGGAGCGGCTCTACCTGGAGATCACCGCCGAGGCGCTCCCCCACGAGCCCGGCACCGTCAGCCCCCCTCCCAAGCTCCCCGTGCGGCTCATCGAGTTGACGCCTGAACGCTCGCTCGTCTTCGAATCGCAGGGGCGCTTGTTCGGTCTTCCACTGTCCCTGGTGTCCCAGGTGGTGACGCGGGGGCCCGCCTTCAGCGCGCTGCCGGGGCCTGGTGGCGCGGTGGCGGGCGTCATGCCCCATGGCCAGGCGCTCTGGCCCCTCTACTCGGCGCCGGCGCTGCTGGGAGGCGCCTCCGTCGCGGAGGACTTCCTGGTGCTCGCCGAGGTGGAGGGCCGCGGCCTGGGCCTGTGCGCCTCGCGCGTGCTGGGCGTCCACCCCCGCTTCGAGCCCGCAGGGGAGCCGGGGGAGTTCACCGCGCCCGGCCTCCCCGGCCCCGTGCTCTTTCTGGACCTGCGGCGCATGTTTTCTTGAGCTTCCGCTTGTTTTCTTGAAGGCCCGGGTGCCGAACCGTAAGCTGCCCGGCTTGACAGTGGGACTCCGAGTCCCGATTTCTCACCGAATTCTAGGGGGTTGGATCCCCCGAGGCCCGAACCGATGCCCAAGAATCTGCTGGTCGCCGATGACTCGCTCACCATCCGCAAGGTGATCGGGATGATCTTCGCGACCGAGGACTTTCAGGTCACCGCGGTCGACAACGGGCTGGACGCCATCACCCGGTCGCGCGAGCTGCGCCCGGATGTGGTGCTCGCGGATGTGATGATGCCGGGCAAGAACGGCTACGAGGTCTGCGAGGCGCTCAAGAACGATCCGGCCACGCAGAGCATCCCCGTGCTGTTGCTGGCTGGCACCTTCGAGGCCTTCGACGAGGCCCGCGCGCGTGCGGCCAGGGCGGACGACCACATCACCAAGCCCTTCGAGAGCCAGGTGCTGCTCGACAAGGTGAAGACGCTGGTGGGACAGAAGTCCAACACCATGCCCGCCTCCGCCGCCACCCAGGTGCTCGCGGGCGGAGCCGGGGGTTCTGCTCCTGCCCCCGCCGCCGCGCAGCCGCAGCGTCCCGCCGGGCCTCCGGGCCCTGGGGTGCCGCGTCCGCCGGGGCCGGGCATGCCGCCGGGTCCGGGCGTGCCTCCCGGGCCGGGTGCTCCGGGCATGGCCCGTCCGGGTATGCCGCCGGGGCCGGGGATGCCCGCGGGTCCGCGTCCCGGGATGCCGGGACCGGGTATGCCTCCGGGGCCGGGTGCTCCGGGCATGGCGCGTCCGGGTGGTCCTCCGGGTCCGGGGATGCCTCCGGGTCCGGGGCCGCGTCCTGGAATGCCGGGGCCGGGTATGCCGCCGGGGCCGGGCGCTCCGGGCATGGCCCGTCCGGGTGGTCCTCCGGGGCCGGGGATGCCTCCGGGTCCGGGGCCGCGTCCTGGAATGCCGGGGCCGGGCATGCCGCCGGGGCCGGGCGCTCCGGGCATGGCCCGTCCGGGTATGCCGGGGCCGGGCATGCCGCCGGGGCCGGGTGCTCCGGGCATGGCCCGTCCGGGTATGCCGGGGCCTGGGGCCGGTCCCACCGCCGGTATGCCGACGGGCGGTCTGCCCCGTCCGCCGGGCGCCTCGGCGCTGCCCACCGCCACGCCTCCTCCCTCGGCTCGCGGCAAGGATCCGTTTGGTCTCGGCTCCCCCGCGGCGCAGCCCGCTCCCGTCGAGGAGCCGGCCGAGGCGAGTGGTCTGGAAGAACTTTCTCTCGATGAGCCCGAGCCCATTGCGCCGACGCCGGCTCCGGCTCGGACCCCGGCGCCCGTCGCCGAGGCCCGGCACGCTCCCTCCGCCGATGGCGGCGAGGCCCTGCTGCGCGAGGCCCTCTCCAAGGCCTCCCGCGAGGTCATCGAGAAGATCGCCTGGGAGGTCGTTCCCCAGCTGGCCGAGACGATCATCCGCGAGGAGCTGGAGCGGTTGATCAAGGACCGCGAGACGAAGCACTGAGCTCGAATCGTCGTAGCTGCCTTCTCCACCCCGACCGGCCCTCGTCGGGCCGGTCCTTCCACCGGCCCGCGTGGGCCGGTTCTCGTTTCCAATGAGCGATACGACCGAACTTCCCAAGGCCTATGACCCGAAGGAGGTCGAGGCTCGCTGGTACGCGTGCTGGATGGAGCGGAACTACTTCCGCGCCGACGCGACCTCCGACAAGCCCTCCTTCTGCATCGTGCTTCCGCCGCCCAACGTCACGGGCAGCCTCCACCTGGGCCACGCGCTCACCGCCACCATCCAGGACATCCTCATCCGGTGGAAGCGCATGAGCGGCTTCAACGCCCTCTGGGTCCCGGGCACGGATCACGCCGGCATCGCCACCCAGATGGTGGTGGAGCGCGAGCTCAAGGAGAAGGAGAAGAAGTCCCGCCACGACCTGGGCCGCGAGAAGTTCCTCGAGCGCGTCTGGGAGTGGAAGAACAAGTACGGCAACCGCATCCGCGAGCAGCACAAGGTGCTCGGCGCCAGCCTGGACTGGAGCCGCGAGCGCTTCACCATGGATCCGGGCGTCTCCGCCGCGGTGCGCGAAGTTTTTGTCCGCCTGCACGAAGAAGGCCTCATCTACCGCGCCCAGAAGCTCATCAACTGGTGCCCCTCGTGCCACACCGCGCTCAGCGACCTGGAGGTCGAGCACGAGGAGAAGCAGGGCTCGCTCTGGCACATCCAGTACCCGGTGAAGGGCAGCGACCGGAAGCTCACCGTCGCCACCACCCGCCCGGAGACGATGCTCGGCGACACCGCCGTGGCCATCCACCCCGAGGACGAGCGCTACAAGGGACTCGCCGGCCAGTTCGTGGTGCTGCCGCTCACCGGCCGGGAAATCCCCATCATCGCCGACGCCGAGCTGGTGGACCCGGCCTTCGGCACCGGCGTGGTGAAGGTGACGCCGGCCCATGACTTCAACGACTACCAGACGGGCCTGCGGCACCACCTGCCCATGCTCAACGTGCTGGACGAGGCCGCGCGCATCAACAAGGAGGGCGGCGAGTACGCGGGCATGGAGCGCTTCGCCGCGCGCAAGAAGATCCTCGAGGACCTCACCGCCCAGGGCCTGCTGGAGAAGGAGGAGCCGCACAAGCTGTCCGTTGGCGGCTGCCAGCGGTGCGCCACCGTGGTGGAGCCGCGCCTGTCCCCGCAGTGGTTCGTGAAGATCGAGCCGCTCGCGAAGCCCGCCATCGAGGCGGTGGAGCAGGGCCGCACGAAGATCATCCCGGAGTCGTGGACCAACACGTACTTCCACTGGATGCGCAACATCCACGACTGGACCATCAGCCGCCAGCTCTGGTGGGGCCACCAGATTCCGGCCTGGTACTGCGCGGACTGCAGCCCGCGCCTGGAGGCCACCGGCGGCATCGACTACTCGCGCGCCGAGCCCATCGTCTCGCGCACGGCGCCGGAGAAGTGCCCCCAGTGCGGCGGCTCGCGCCTCGAGCAGGACCCGGACGTGCTCGACACGTGGTTCTCCTCGGGCCTCTGGCCCTTCAGCACCCTGGGCTGGCCCGAGCAGACCCCCGAGCTCAAGGCCTACTACCCCAACTCCGTCATGGAGACGGGCCACGACATCCTCTTCTTCTGGGTCGCCCGGATGATGATGTTCGGCCTGCACTTCATGAAGGACGTGCCCTTCCGCACCGTCTACCTGCACGCGATGGTGCGCGACGAGAAGGGCGAGAAGATGTCCAAGACGAAGGGGAACGTGATCGATCCCCTCGACATCGTCCTGGGCGCTCCGGCCGAGCAGCTCAACAAGAACCTGCGCAACAAGTTCCCCCAGGGCATGCCTCCCCACGGCGCGGACGCGCTGCGCTTCACCCTGGCCTCGCTCACCCAGCAGGGCCGCGACATCAAGCTCTCGCTGGACCGCGTCGCCGGCTACAAGGCCTTCGCCAACAAGCTGTGGAACGCCAGCCGCTTCGCCCTGATGAACATGGGCGAGTTCACGCTCGACAACCGGCCCATCACCGAGCGCGAGCTCACCCTGGCCGACCGGTGGATCCTCTCCCGGCTGCAGCGCGCCATCGCGCTGACCCGAACGTCGCTGGACGCCTACGCGTTCGGCGAGGCCGCCTCCACCCTCTACCAGTTCCTCTGGTCCGAGTTCTGCGACTGGTACATCGAGCTGTCCAAGGGCTCGCTCTACGGTGAGGACGCCAAGGCCAAGGACACCACCCGCGCGGTGCTCGTCTTCTGCCTGGACCGGATCCTCCGGCTGCTCCACCCGTTCATGCCCTTCATCACCGAGGAGATCTGGCAGAAGCTGCCCATGTCGCGGCCGGCCGACTCCATCATGATCGCCCCGTTCCCCGAGCCGGACACGGCGCTCGAGGACCCCGCCGCCGAGGCGGAGATGGGACCGGTCATCGCCGCCATCGAGGGCCTGCGCAACATCCGCGGCGAGAGCAACCTGCCTCCCTCGGCCCGCATCACCGCGTACGTGCAGAGCCCGGACGCGCGCACCCGCGAGCTGCTCGAGCGGTGGCGCGGCTACCTGATGCCCCTGGCCGGCCTGGGCGAGCTGCGCATCACCACTCCGGGACCCAAGCCCGCCCAGTCCGCGGCCTTCGTGGGCCCGCAGATGGAGGTCTTCGTCCCGCTCGCCGGCCTCATCGACGTGGACGCCGAGCGCGATCGCCTCACCAAGGAGATCTCCCGCTCCGAGCAGGAGGTGGGCGGCATCCAGCGCAAGCTGGACAACCCCAACTTCGTCGCCAAGGCGCCTCCGGACGTGGTGGAGAAGGACCGGGCCCGCGTCGAGGAGCTGACGGCGCGCATCTCCAAGCTGCAGGACAGCCTGAAGCGGCTCGCCCCCGACACCACCGCGCCCGCCGCCGAGGCGGAGACTCCTGCCGCCGAGCCCAAGGCCAGCCAGGCGGACGCCGAGGGTGAGGTCATCAAGGCCGAGGCGGGTGCCGTCAACGCGGAGGCCGTCGAGACCGAGGCGGGTGCCGTCGAGGCCGTGGCCGTCGAGGACGAGGACGACGAGGAGTTCGAAGAAATCGACGAGGAGTTCGACGAGGACGACGGGGACGGCCATGCGATCGGGGACACCGACGCCGGGGTGGAGCAGGCTCCGGCGAAGCCCGCGCGCAAGGGCGGCACGGCCCAGGGCACGGTGAAGGCCCAGGCCGCACCCGAGGCCTCGCCTGTCCGGGTCTCGGCGGCGAAGAAGGCTCCGGCCAAGAAGGCGGCTCCGGCCGTCAAGCCGACCCCGGCCAGCAAGGCTCCGGCCAAGAAGGCGGCTCCGGCTCCCGCGAAGAAGGCTCCGGCCAAGAAGGCGGCTCCGGCCAGCAAGGCCCCGGCGAAGAAGGCGGCTCCCGCGAAGAAGGCGGCTCCCGCGAAGAAGGCTCCGGCCAAGAAGGCGGCTCCCGCGAAGAAGGCCCCGGCCAAGAAGGCGGCTCCCGCGAAGAAGGCCCCGGCCAAGAAGGCGGCGGCCAAGAAGGCGGCTCCCGTGAAGAAGACGGCGGCCAAGAAGGCTCCCGCGAAGAAGACGGCGGCCAAGAAGGCTCCAGCCAAGAAGGCTGTTGCCACGAAGGCCCCGGCGAAGAAGGCCGCGGCCAAGAAGGCTCCGGCCAAGGCCCGGCGCTGACCTCGATCGGAGACGCGACTCACAATGGATGCCTTCCTGGATCGCCTCATCTCGCTCGCCCTGGAGGAAGACCTCGGGGCAGCGGGCGACATCACCACCGAAGCCCTCGTCCCCGTGGACGCCCAGGGCACCGCCGAGCTGATCGCCAAGGAGCGGCTCGTGCTCGCCGGACTGGACACCTTCGCCCGCGTCTTCGCGCGCGTGGACCCGGACGTCAGGATCGAGCTCCTCGCGCGCGACGGGCAGGAGGTTCAACCCAAGGCCCTCGTGGCCCGGGTGCGCGGCCGCATGCGCGCGCTCCTCACCGCTGAGCGCACCGCCCTCAACATCGTCCAGCGCACCTCGGGTATGGCCACCATGGCCCAGCAGGTCATGGGCGCCGTGCGCGGCACCAAGCTGCGCATCCTCGACACGCGGAAGACCGCTCCCGGCATGCGCTCGCTGTCCAAGCAGGCCGTGAAGGCCGGGGGCGCCTTCAACCACCGCTTCGGCCTCTTCGATGGCGTCCTCATCAAGGACAACCACATCGCGGCCGTGGGCGGCTCCGTCCGCGAGGCGCTCCGCCGCGCCCGCACCAACGCGCCTCAACTGGTGAAGATCGAGATCGAGGTCACCAACCTCGAGCAGCTCGCCGAGGCGCTGGAGGAGGGCGCGGACGTGGTGATGCTCGACAACATGGACGACGAGCAGATCCGCCGCGCCGTGGAGCTCACGGCCGGCCGCATCCCGCTCGAGGTCTCCGGCGGCATCACCCTGGAGCGCCTGCCGCGTCTGGCGAAGCTCGGCGTGGACTTCGTGTCCATGGGCGCGCTCACGCACTCGGCGCGCGCCATGGACCTGTCCCTGGAGATCGTCCAGGCGCAGTAGGCCGGCCGCTCAGCGGCTGGGGGCGAGGGCCTCGTAACGGGGCTCTCCCTCGGCCGACGCGGGGAGGCTCATCTCCAGCACAGCCGCCACGGTGGGCGCCACGTCCGTGGTGCTGATCTCCCGGGGGTAGATGCCCGGCTTCACCCCCTTGCCCGCCAGGACGAGGGGCACCAGTTGGTCATACGCATACGGGGTGCCGTGGTTGGTGCCGGAGGGCTCGGCGCTGATGACGTGGAAGGGCTTCACCACGAAGAGCACGTCGCCGCTGCGCCCCGGGTAGTAGCCCTTGCGCAGGGGCTCCACCAACCCCGCAACGTCCGGCATCGTGTAGAGGTCGTCGCGCGCCACCGCCAGGGTGATGGCCGGCTGCTTCACCAGCCAGGCCGCCGCGGCCCGACGCACCGCCGCCCCGTCCACCTTGCCGCCCTCCAGCGTCTTGCCGCCCAGGTACACGTCCAGCTCCTCGACGGTGGCGAGGACGTCCCCGCCGAACTGGGCCCGCAGCGCCTCGGTCAACCCCTTGGAGAGCACGCGCGGGTCCACCCGTTCCGCATCCACCCCCGAGGCGGCCCAGTGCTCGGGTACCGCCGCGCCGCCATGGTCCGCCGTGAGCACTACCAGCAGGTTGGCCCGGCCCCCCGCGGCCTTCTCGGCCAGTGCCACCAGGTCCCCCACCGCCTTGTCCAGCCGGTACAGCGTGTCCTGCATCTCCCACGAGTTGGGACCGTACTGGTGGAAGACGCGATCCGTGGCGCTGAAGCTCACCGCGAGCAGATCCGGCACCTCGTCCTTGCCCAGGTTCTCCCCCTCGATGGCCGCCCGGGCCGCCTTCACCACCACGTCCAGGGACAGCGGGGAGATGGCGAAGGCCGTGTAGGACTCGGGGCCGGGGGAGGGGAGGCCACCGGTGAGCCGATGCGGGAAGACGCGCCCCAGCCCGTAGTACTCGCCCTCGTAGGGCCGGTCATCCTCGCCCACGTACTCGGTGCGAGGCAGCAGCGGCTCCCACGTCTTGCTGAACCACGCCTCGGAGGGGTTGGCCGCGTTGAAGGACTTCAACCAGCCCGGCAGCTCCTTCGTGTACCAGGTGCCCGTGACGAACTTCCCCACCGTCTCGTCGTACCAGTAGGCCTGCCCGAGCCGGCCCGCCAGCGGGATGGCCGAGCGCGCCTTGCCCGACAGGGCGATGGCCTTGCCCTGCTCCTGCGTGGACAGCCGCAGCCGGTCCGCGAACGTCTCCGCCAGCAGGGTGGCCGGGCTCACGTCCTCCATGGACAGGGGCGCCTCCAGCACCGGGTGCGCCGGGTCCGGGAAGACACGCTCGGGCTTGCCCGTGGCCCGGTCGATGATCCGGTTGTCCACGATGCCGTGGCGCCAGGGGTTGGCGCCGGTGGCCAGCGTGGTGTGACCCGGCGCGGTGCGCGGCTTGGCGTAGGCATAGCGCGCGTACGGGTAGAAGGCCCCCGAGTCGATGAGCTGCCGCAGCCCTCCCTTCAGGCGCGGCTTGGTGCGCAGCAGCAGATCCGAGCCCATGGCGTCCACGGTGATGAAGAGCGTCAACCGGGGAGGCTTCGCCAGGGCGGGCAGGGCGGTGAGCAGCAGCAGCAGGGACAGGAAGCGGAGCATGGCCCTGGATCCTCCATGCCTCGTGCTCAGAAGCAACCAACTCCCGGACCCCATGCTTTCCGGGCGGACACTCCCCTGTTACGGTCGCCGCGACCCATGGTCGAGGCACGAATTCGAGTGATTTACGGCGACACGGACCAGATGGGGGTCGTGTATCACGCCAATTATTTCCGCTACTTCGAGCTCTCCCGCATCGAGTACCTCCACGCCCGCGGAGCCAGCTACCGCGACCTGGAGCGCGAGGGGCTGGCGCTGCCCGTGGTGGAGGCCACTGCCTCCTATAAGTCGCCCGCTCGCTACGAGGACATGCTGCTCGTGCGCCCCCGCGTGAGCGAGGTAAAGCGCGTGTCGCTGACCTTCACCTACGACATCTTCCGAGAGGGGGGCCCGGACACCCCCCTGTGCACCGGCCGCACCGTGCACGCCTGCGTGAGCCGCGAAGGCAAGCCCACCCGTCTGCCGGAAGCGCTCGTGCGCCTGTTGCACGAAGCGCCCTGAGTTCCCATCTCTTCACGTCGTTTCCAAGGAGACACCCAACATGGATCGCAACCTGGCAATGGAGGCCGTGCGCGTCACCGAGATGGCGGCCATCGCCTCCGCCCGGCTCATGGGCCGCGGCCACA
Organism: Archangium gephyra; assembly: GCF_042230915.1. Classification (GTDB taxonomy): domain Bacteria; phylum Myxococcota; class Myxococcia; order Myxococcales; family Myxococcaceae; genus Archangium; species Archangium gephyra_B. The sequence goes on from NZ_CP102578.1 coordinate 4,861,991, forward strand.
AGAACGAGTCGGATCAGGCCGCCGTGGACGCCATGCGCCGGGCCTTTGACGCGCTGCAGATTCAGGGCACGGTGGTCATCGGCGAGGGCGAGCGCGATGAGGCCCCCATGCTCTACATCGGCGAGAAGGTGGGCCGGCGCAATCCGGAGGACCCGGAGGTGGACATCGCGCTGGATCCGCTCGAGGGCACCAACCTGTGCGCCTACGGCCGTCCGGGCAGCATCTCCGTGGTGGCCATGGCCGGCAAGGGCAAGCTGCTCAACGCGCCGGACACCTACATGGAGAAGATCGCCGTGGGCCCCCGCGCCCGGGGCGCCATCGACCTGCGCCGCAGCCCCTCGGAGAACCTCCGCGCCATCGCGGAGAAGATGAAGGTCTACGTGGCGGACCTCACCGTGGTCATCCTCGATCGCGAGCGGCACGCGGACCTCATCAAGGAGGTGCGGGCCGCGGGCGCGCGCATCCGCCTCATCGATGATGGGGACGTGGCCGGCGGCATCGCCACCTGCTTCGAGGACACCGGCGTGGACGTGCTGATGGGCATTGGCGGCGCCCCCGAGGGCGTCATCACCGCCGCGGCCATCCGCTCCACGGGCGGTGACATGCAGGGCCGCCTGGTGCCGCGCAACAACGATGAGATCGCCCGCGCCAAGCGCATGGGCATCACCGACATCTCGAAGATCTACACGGCCGAGGAGCTGGCCGGCGGCGAGGTCATGTTCGCCGCCTCCGGCGTCACCACCGGTGACTTCCTGCGCGGCGTGCGCTTCTTCGGCAGCGGGTGCGAGACGCACTCGGTGGTCATGCGCAGCAAGACCGGCACGGTGCGCTTCATCCAGTCCCGCCACCGCTTCGACACCAAGCCGGGTTACAACTTCTAGCCAACCCCCACCGAGGAGACCCGCACCATGCCTGGCGCCTCACGGAGCATCGTCGTCAACGCCCCGCCCGAGAAGGTCTACGACATCGTCATCAACTACGACCGCTACCCCGAGTGGCTCACCGAGGTGAAGAAGATCTCCACCTCGGGGCGCACCGGCAGCGAGGTGAAGGTCCACTACGAGGTGGACTTCAAGATCAAGACGATCCGCTACACCATCCTCGCCCGCGAGGAGCGGCCCAAGCGGATGTCCTGGTCCTTCGTGGAGGGCGAGGTGATGAAGGACAACAAGGGCAGCTGGGTGCTGGAGCCCGAGGGCGAGGGCCGCACCAAGGTCACCTACAGCGTGGACGTGACCGTGGGCCCGCTGGTGCCCAAGTCCATCCTCAATGCCCTGGTGGACCAGTCGCTGCCCAAGATGCTGGACGCCCTCAAGCGCCGGGCCGAGGGCGCCTAGCCCCCCGGCTTCGACGCCGTGCGGCAAATGCCCTCCGGTCCGCCGGAGGGCAGGCGGGTGGCCGGGCCGAATCCTGGAAGAGCGGTCACTCCGGATGTGCTGGGGACTCTAACGAGTTGGACCGCTTGCGGGGATCGCTGGCTCGATTACAATCCAGTCAACGTTCTCGGCGTCCGGTGGTTCGAGGCCGCTTCGTCTCCTGGACATTTCCGCCAATTCCAGGTGCCGGGTGGTAGACGGGCAAGCATGCGAGGTTGCTGGCGCGTATTCAGGTTGGAACCAGGGCCCTTACTTTGCATCTGAAGCACTCAGAAGCCGATAGGGTGGTAGGAAACCAGGAGCGGGATGGCGGGCGTACACCAGGGTACGTAGGCTGAGTGGAGAAACCGAACCCATGCTCGACGCCTTCATCATCGAGGAAATCAAGCGCCGGGAACGGAACCGGGAAGAGCGCGATCGTCCCGCGCTGGAGATCCCGCTTCCGGTCCCCGAGGATCGCCCCCGGCGCCGGTCCGACGCCGACGACGACGAGAAGCCGCAGCGCGGCGTCATCGTCATCGATCTGCTCGGCTGAACCGGCCCCACTCGTGCGTTTCCGAGGCCCGCGGCGGACGTCCTGTCACAGGGACGGCCCGCGCGGGCCTCCTGCTTTGCAGTCCCGGTGGATGCCTCACTCCGGCGCCAGCGGCAGCAGCTGGCGGGGGTGGTAGAGCGTCCCGAGCGGCCCCGAGCCGGGGCCCATCGACTCCAGCACGCCCTGCCGCCATTCAGACGGGATGGCCTCCTCGCCGTGCAATGCGCCCAGCAGCGCTCCGGCGACGGCCCCGTTCACGTCCGCGTCTCCTCCCCGGTTGATGACGTCCACCAGCCCGGCCTCGAAGCTGGGGGCGTGCAGCACTTCCCAGTAGGCCAGCCGGAAGGCCACCCGCACATGGTCCTGCTTGCGGTGCATGTGCAGGTCCGGCCAGTAGAGCATCGGGTCGTCCTTCTGGGCCGCGGCCAGGTCCTCCTTGAGGGCCTCGGTGGCGGCGGTGACTTCCTGGACGTAGTCGGCGGCCGAGCGGCCGAGGATCGCGCTGCCCACCGTCAGGCCGCTCATCGCGGCGGTGAGGAGATCCTCCTTCTTCAACCGCTCGCCCGCGGTGAGGGCGTGCGCGATGGAGCCGTTGAAGGCGGCACACGCCAGCTGGCAGCGCGGGTCGAAGTGCGTGAGCGCCGAGTCCGCGAGCGAGGCCTGGACGCGGGCCTGGGTGTCCTCGTGGAAGAAGACGCCGAGCGGGGCGGTGCGCGCCAGGCTGCCGTTGTGCGCCACGCGCCGCATGCCCTTCAGCCAGAAGCGCCGCCCGGCCGTCGCCTTGGGCAGGCCGGACTCGGCCACCTCCGTCAGCACCTCGGTCATGTACTCGCTCATGCCCGGAGCGTGCCCCTGCCAGGCGAGGTAGCGGCGCAGCTGCTGATCCGCGTCGTACGTCCCCAGCTCGCGCAGGCCGACGCCCAGGCAGCTCGCCAGCTGTCCACTCTCACCCACCTGGCCCTTGCGCAGCTCGAAGGGGCCACCGCCCTTGAGCCACCGGTGGGGCCCGTCCGCCAGCTGCGGAAAGGGTGGGGCGGGGAGCAGCCGCGCCTTCAAGGGGGTGCCGAGTGCATCCCCCACGGCGAGCCCCAGCAGGGTGCCCCGGCCACGCTGGCTCGGGTACGGGTCATGTTGAGGGTGGACGGGTCGGCGTGGGGGCGGCATGCGGTGAAGGACGAGGCTTTCAGGGGGTCGACAGTGTAGCAGTCCTCCCATCGAGCAAGCTTGCGAGGGCTGGAAGCGTCCTCTAGAACCCCGCGCCATGACCGAGATCGCTCAAATCGTGGCGCGTGAAGTGCTCGACTCCCGCGGCAACCCCACCGTGGAGGCCGAGGTCTTTCTGGCGGGTGGGGCCAAGGGCCGTGCGGCGGTACCGTCCGGTGCGTCCACCGGTGAGCACGAGGCGCTCGAGCTGCGGGATGGGGAGAAGGACCGCTACCTGGGCAAGGGCGTGCGCAAGGCCGTCACTCACATCATGGACACCATCGCCCCCGAGCTGGTGGGCATGGACGCGGCGGACCAGTACGCGGTGGACCAGCAGATGCTGGAGATGGATGGCACGCCCACCAAGAGCAAGCTGGGCGCCAACTCCATCCTCGCGGTGTCCATGGCCACGGCGCGCGCGGCGGCGGATGCCTTCGGCATGCCCTTCTACCGCTACATTGGCGGCGCCCAGGCCCGCACCCTGCCGGTGCCGCTGATGAACATCCTCAACGGCGGCGCCCATGCCGACACCCGCGTGGACGTGCAGGAGTTCATGGTGGTGCCCGCGGGCGCTCCCTCGTTCTCCGAGGGCCTGCGCTGGGGCGCCGAGGTGTTCCACGCCCTGAAGAAGATCCTCAAGGGCCGCAAGCTGGCCACCGGCGTCGGCGACGAGGGCGGCTACGCCCCGGACCTGCCGGCCAACGAGGAGGCCCTCAAGCTCATCATGGAGGCCATCTCCGCGGCGGGCTTCAAGGCCGGTGAGCAGATGTTCCTCGCGCTGGACGTGGCCGCCAGCGAGTTCTTCGACAAGGGCACCAAGAAGTACCGCCTCAAGGGCGAGGGCAAGGAGTTCGATGCCAAGGGCATGCTGGACTACTACCAGCAGCTCGTGTCGCGCTACCCCATCGTCTCCATCGAGGACGGCATGGCCGAGGACGACTGGGAGGGGTGGAAGGGCCTCACCGACGCGCTCGGCAACAAGATCCAGCTGGTGGGCGATGATCTCTTCGTCACCAACGTGGAGCGCCTGGGCCGCGGCATCCAGGGCGGCGTGGCCAACTCCATCCTGGTGAAGGTGAACCAGATCGGCAGCCTCACGGAGACCTTCGACGCGGTGCGCATGGCGCACAAGGCCGGCTACTCCTCGGTGATGAGCCACCGCTCGGGCGAGACCGAGGACACCACCATCGCGGACCTGGCCGTGGCGCTCGACTGCGGGCAGATCAAGACGGGCTCGGCGTCGCGCTCGGATCGCGTCGCCAAGTACAACCAGCTGCTGCGCATCGAGCAGGAGCTGGGCGCCGGCGCGCGTTACGCGGGCAAGCGGGCCATCAAGGGCCTGAAGTAAGGAAAAGAGCGAGACGTGGCCGACAAGAAACCCCGCATCCTGGTCTCCAACGACGACGGCTACTTCTCCGAGGGCCTGCGCGCCCTGGTGGACGCGGTGAGCCCGCTGGGGGAGGTCTGGGTGGTGGCGCCGGACCGCGAGCAGAGCGCGGCTTCCCACGCCATCTCCCTCAACCGCCCCCTGCGCATCACCGAGATCCGGGAGCGGTGGTACGCCGTGGACGGGACCCCGGCGGACAGCGCTTATCTGGCGATCCATCACCTCATGAAGGATGATCGCCCGCGGATCATGGTGTCTGGCATCAACCACGGGGCCAACCTGGCCGACGACGTCAACTACTCGGGAACGGTGGCGGCTGCCCGGGAGGCGGCGCTGCTGGGGATTCCCTCGATCGCCTTCAGCCTGGCGTCGCGCGCACCGTTCGACTTCCAGCACGGGGCGCGCTTCGCCCGCTCGCTGGTGGCGGCGGCGCTCGCCCAGCCCCAGCTCCCGGCCCGGATGCTGCTCAGCGTCAACATCCCCCGGGGCGAGCCGACCGGCTACGCCATCACCCGGCTGGGCCGCCACTCGTACGGCTACGACGTGGTGGAGAAGGAGGACCCTCGCGGCCGCAAGTACTACTGGATCGGCGGCAGCTCCTACGAGCACGAGGACATCCCCGGCAGCGACTGCAACGCCGTCTTCCTGGAGCGCCGCATCTCGGTGACGCCGCTCAACTTCGAGCTCACCGACACCCCGGCCCTGGCGGTCCTGGCGGGTTGGAACCTCGAGGGCTTCCCACGTCGCGACGTGGGCAGGGGAGGCGACTGAGGTTGGCGGTGGCGGGAGCCAGCCCGGCGCGGGCAGCGTGCTTCATGCTGCTCGCGCTCCTCGCCACCACCGGTTGCGCGGTGGCGCCGGGCTCCACCCGTCCCACCCCCGCTCCCGCCGCCGAGCCCGCTCCCTCCGAGCCGCCTCCCATGGCGCTCGGAGAGCTGCGCGAGCCGCACCCGGAGCCGGAGCTCGTCTCCGTCCGGCATACGGTGGCTCCCGGCGAGACGATGTACCGGATCTCCCGCACCTACGGCATCACCGTGGAGGAGCTGTCCGAGGCCAACGGCATCTCCGATCCGCGCTCCCTCGTCGTAGGCCAGGAGTTGATCATCCCCGGCTTCGAGAAGAGGGTGGCGCCCGACAAGGACAGGGGACAAGCGGTACAGGGCCCGAAGCCTCCCGCGTCCGGGAGTCCGGCCCCGGCGAGGCCCCCCGTCGTCGTCACGGCGCCGTCCCGCCAGGCCCCCCCGGCGCCGTCCCGCCCCGTGCCGGAGACGAAGGGGATGCTGGATTGGCCCCTGCGGGGCGTGCTGTACGCCCGCTTCGGGAAGAAGGGCCGCGAGCCGCATGATGGCATCGACCTCGCGGCGCCCGCGGGCACGCCGGTGAAGACCGCCCAGGAAGGCTCGGTGCTGTACGCGGGCGAGCAGCGCGGCTACGGGCTCATCGTCATCATCCAGCACTCCGAGCACCTCATCACGCTCTACGCGCACAACCGCGACCTGCGCGTGCGCACCGGCCAGAAGGTGCGGCGCGGCCAGGTCATCGCCACCGTGGGCGAGTCCGGCAAGACGAGCGGCCCCCAGCTCCACCTGGAGGTGCGGGTTGGTGGCAAGCCGGTGGATCCGCTCGACTATCTGGGTCCGCTGCCGTCGTCCTGAGCGGGCCCGGTTGCCGTCCGGGTGGACACCCGTGGTAGGGGATCCCCCATGAGTCTGATCCACGCCGCGAAGATCGCCCTCGAGTCCCTGGTCTCGGAGCCCCATCCGCCGGCCCCTGAGCGCTCCAGTCTGGCGGCCCTGCCTCCGGCGCGGCAGGTGCTACCGTCCGGCTTCCTGCTGGGCGCCGCCACCGCCAGCCACCAGGTGGAGGGCGGCAACGACAACGACTGGGCCGAGTGGGAGAAGGGCTCGTTCCCGGACGGCACCCCGCACATCAAGCACCGGGACGTGTCCGGGGCGGCGTGCGACTCGTGGAACCGCTTCGCCAGCGACGTGACGCTGCTGCGCGAGCTGGGGGCCAATGCCTACCGGCTGTCGGTGGAGTGGAGCCGGCTCGAGCCCCAGGAGGGCGTGTGGAACGAGGCGGCGGCGGACCGGTACCTCGAGTGGATGCGGATGCTGCGCGCCCAGGGCATCCAGCCCATGGTGACGCTCAGCCACTTCACCCTGCCGCGCTGGGTGGCCGCCGAGGGCGGGTGGGCCAATGAGAAGACGGTGGAGCGGATCGCCGCCTTCACCCGGCGGGTGGCCCGCAAGCTGGGCTCCGAGGTGGACCTGTGGTGCACCCTCAACGAGCCCAACGTGCTGATGACGTTCGGCTACATGCAGGGCACCTGGCCGCCGGGGCTGAAGGACGGGAAGCTGGGGCTGCAGGTGCTGGCGCGGCAGATTCGCGCCCATGCCCGCATGGCGCGGGAGCTGCGCGAGAACGACACGGTGGACGCGGACGGGGACGGCCACGCCACGCGGGTGGGCATCGCGCACCACGTGCGCATCTTCCAGCCGGCCACGCGCTCGCCGATGGACCGGATGATGGCGGGCATCACGGATCGCCTCTTCAACCAACTGCTGGTGGACGTGCACCGCACGGGCCGCATCCAGATCTCCGTGCCGGGCATGGCGGACATCGACGAGACGGTGCCGGACTTGAAGGGCTCGTACGACTTCCTGGGGCTCAACTACTACTCGCGGGACATGGTGCGCGCGGACTTCCGCAGCCCCACGCTCTCACGCCAGTACGTGGCCGAGGGGCGGCCGGTGAACGACCTGGGCTGGGACATCTACCCCGAGGGCCTCTACCAGGCGCTCAAGCGTTACGGGCGGGCGGGCCTTCCCATCTACATCACCGAGAACGGCATGGCGGACGGGAAGGGGGAGCGCCGGTCCGGCTTCCTACGCGAGCACTTCGAGGCACTGGTGCGCGCGGCCCACGAGGGCGTGGACGTGCGCGGCTACTTCCACTGGTCCCTCCTGGACAACTTCGAATGGGCCGAGGGCTACGAGCCGCGCTTCGGCCTGTTCCGGGTGGACTACAACAGCCCGGACAAGCAGCGGGTGCCGACGCCAGCGGTGGCCACCTTCCAGGAACTGGCGCGCGGCCTGGGGTTGAGCCCGCAGGCGCGCACGGACGCGGCCTAGAAGACGAAGTCCTGCTGGAAGGCGAAGCCCAGGCCCACGAAGGGAATGGCCTGGGACGTCTCCTGGCCGGCGCGGTAGCGGTGGCTCACGTGCCATGCCGCCGTGACGAAGGCGGTGGGGTGGTTGAAGGACGAGTAGCCGCCGTCGTGGAAGGTGTAGGCCACGAGCGCGCCCAGGCGCATGTTGGCGTTGTTCGCGGCCTTCACGTCCTCGCCAGGCCGGAAGTTCTCCTCGTCATAGAAGGGCAGGAGGTAGCGGAAGGTGGCGCCCAACGTCAGCGGGCCGGCGAAGTAGACGAGGTTGACCTCCTCCGTGAGCATCCAACCGCGGCCGGGGAGCAGGGTGTCCGGGCCGGCGTCGTACCAGAGCGTGTCCCCGCCCCGCAGGCGCATGTTGAAGTAGTCGAGCGTGACGACGTTCTGCAGGGCGATGGGCCCGATCTGGGCCTGCAAGGTCGGCTGCAGCATGGCGTGCCAGCCGGTGGTGCCGTAGGTCTGTTGGGACTCGGTGTTCGCGCGCTGCACGGCGTCGGAGAACTCGTCCAGCGGGGAGCGGAAGGACTGGAGCATGCCGGCGGTGCCGAAGAAACCGTAGGCATCCACCAGGGCCTTGAGGTTGAAGACGGCGATGGGCTGCCACTGCACCATCGGCCCCACCGCCGTGTAGCAGGGGTTGAGGCGCACCTGGCCGCCCAGGCCCAGGAAGGTGTCACGCCAGAGGATGTCCTCGCTCTGACCCAGACGCTGCGTGTGACTGATGCGCAACTTGTACTCGGCCACCGTCGGATTGACGCCGCCGCCAACGAAGTGATCGAGGTTGAGCCGCCGCGCGGGCATGCCGGTCAACGGAGGCGTGGGGCGCGGAACCTCGGGCGTGTCCCCGGTGGGACCCTCCGCCAGCGCGTTGGAACCCAGGAGTAGCAGGCCGCACAGCAGGCTACGGGCACAGGCGGAGGAAGGCATGGGGCCCTCTTTCCTTCGTGGGGGGCTCCGGGGCATCGTGTGGACTGAAACGCGCCGGGGCCGGAATGGGCCCCCATGCTACATCAGGAATGAGGCGACCTTGGAAGCCACGGCCGCGGTGCTACCCAACGAGTCCAGACGGCTGGGTACGCTCGAGCAGCTTTATCTGACGTTCTTCTGGTTCTCGAGCAACGTGCACTGGGGCGCCATCCTCACCATCCTGGTGCAGTCCCAGGTGCTCGTCATGGTGGGGGACGAGTCGAAGGGCGCCGGAGTGGGGACGGTGATCGCCATTGGCTCCATCACCGGCATCCTCGTGCCGCCCCTGCTGGGCACCTGGAGCGACCGGGTGCGGCTGCGCATGGGACGGCGGCGGCCCTTCATGCTGGTGGGCACGGCGCTCAACCTGGTGGCGCTGGTGGGCATGGCCACCTTTCCCTTCCTGAAGACGGACAGCCTGTGGGGCTTCACGGGGGCGTATTGGTTGTACGTGGGGGCCTACCTCATGGCCAACTTCGCCAACAACGTCGCCACGGCTCCCTACACGGCCCTCATGCCGGACGTGGTGCCCCCGGAGCAGCGGGGCTCCGTGGCCGGGTGGTACGGGCTGATGACGCTCCTGGGCAATGGCGTGGGCATGGGCCTCGCGAGCTCCATGGTGAGCCAGCAGGCCTCCCTGGGCGAGTTCCAGGGGCAGGTCTACCGCGTCTACCTGCTCATCGGTTTCATCCTGGTGGTGGGCGTGCTCATCACCGTGCTGGGCACGCGCGAGCAGCCGCTCACCACCGCGCCCAAGCCCGTCCACTGGGGCTCGTTCCTCAAGGGCTTCGTGGCGCCGTTCCGCTCGCGGGACTTCCGCTGGGTGTTCCTCACCCGGATGCTGATGTCGATGGGCGTGTTCAGCGTCCAGAGCTTCCTCATGTTCTATCTGCGGGACGTGGTGAAGGACTTCTCGGTGTTCGGCCGGCCCCTGGCCACGACGCCGGAGCTGGCCGTGCTGGGCGTGTTGGGCCTGCTGCTGTTGCTGGCCCTGCCCAGCACGTTGATCGCCGGAAAGCTCTCGGACCGGTACGGGCGCAAGCGCGTGGTCTACGTCGCCGGAGCCATCCAGGCGGTGGTGGCCGCGGGCTTCATCGTCACCGGCAACTACCTGGCGGCGCTCTTCATCGGCGCGCTGTTCGGCGTCGGCTACGGTGCCTACGAGAGCGTGAACTGGGCGCTGGCCACGGACGTGCTGCCGGACATGGACGACGCCGCGAAGGACATGGGCATCTGGCACATGGCCCTCACCGTGCCGCAGTTCCTGGCTACGCCCATCGCCGGGTGGCTGCTGGACACCTTCAATGCCTTCGGGAAGCAGGGCGGCCGGCCCACGCTGGGCTATACCGTCATCTTCTCCCTGGCCATCGTCTACTTCTCGCTGGGCACCGTGTTCGTGTCCCGGGTGAAGAAGGCGAACTGAGCCCTCCCGTCCGAGGCCCCGGACGGCCTGAAGGCAACCCGGGCGGGCAGGGGGGCCCCTGTCAGGCCCGCTTCTCGCCGCCCTGGGGGCGCCGTCTGGTACTAGAGTGACGCCCCCGTGAGTCGCCTGCCGCCACTCCTGCTCGTCCTCCTGCTCGCCCCGGCCGCCTGGGGCCAGCCGTCCTCCCCGCCACCGGAGGCCGTGACGCCCGCCGCGGAGTCCCCTCCCGCAGCGGTGGAGGTGGAGCCCGCTCCCGTCCTCACCGTCATCCTCCTCCCCCTGGAGAGCAACGCGGAGGCCCGGGAGCAGGCCGCTGGCGTGTCGGCGCTCCTCGTGAGCCGGCTCGCTGAGTCTTCCCGCCTCGCCGTGTCCACCGCATCGGATCAGGAAGCCGTCCGCAGCGCGGGCGTCTGCGCGGCGGGCCCGTGCCCCGAGGCCGCTCCCGGTACGCCCGGCTCCAGCAAGGCGCGCTACCTCATCACCGGCCGGCTCGATGGCTTCGGCTCCCGCTATGTCCTCACCACCAGCGTCGTGGACTCGGAGAGCGGGCGCGCCCTGGGCCGGCCTCGCCTCGAGGTGGCCGCACGGGAGGCCCTGCCTCGCGCCGCCGTGTCGGTCGCGGATCAGCTGCTCGCCACCCTCATCCCGGAGCCTACCGAGCGCGCGATCGTCAAGGCGCCTACCGTCACGAAGGTCCCCGGAACGGGCTCGTTCCTCTTCGGCGTGCGATTCAACAACAGCCTCATCTCCAACCTCTCCACGTTCAACCCCGGTGGCGACGTGGAGATCGGCTTCCAGTTCCATCCCGAATGGGTCGTTTTCGGGCAGGTGGGCCTCTCCTACGTGACGGCGCAGGAGGCGGGACGCAAGGGCGGCCTCAACGTCCTGCCCAGCGTGCTCGGCCTGCGCCACTACCACAACGTCGAGCGCACCTTCCGCCCGTACTGGGGGCTGGGCCTCGGCGTGCAGCTGTCCTTCGGCGAGTTCGGCATCTTCCGGCAGACCGGCCCGCTCCCCACCGTCATCGGCTTCTTCGGTTGCGAGTACCTCATCGCCGGCCACCTCGGCATTCAGCTCGAGGCCTCCACCAACCTCGCCCAGGCCACGCTCGGCCTCTCCGATGGGGGACTGGGCAGTGGCCTCAACCTCGAACTCAACGCCGGCATCGGCTGGCACTTCTGAGCCCGGAGCTCCCCCCATGCACCCGCGCTGGCGTGTCCTGTCCCTGCTTGCCCTCCTCGCCGCTGGTTGCGAGGACCGTCCCTCGCAGCCCCCTCCCAAGGATCAGGCCGAGGGCTACTACGTGAAGGGCACCACCGAGTACCTCCAGGGCAAGTTCGAGGACGCCCTGGCCTCCTTCAACACCATGAAGGAGCTGTCCCCGGACGATCCCCGCCTGCCCGCGGCCATCGGCGAGGTCTACCTGTCCATGGGCCGCCTCAACGAGGCCTCCGCCCAGTTCGAGCTCGCCCTCAAGCGGGACTCCAAGCGCTCCACCAATTGGAGCCGGCTCGGCTTCATCCATGCCCAGCTCGGCCGGACCGAGGAGGCCCAGAACGCCTTGCGCAAGGCGCTCGCTCTGCACCCCAAGGACTTCAACGCCCTGGAGCAACTGGCGGAGATCCACGCCAAGCGCGGCGAGAAGGACGCCGCCGTGAAGCACTTCGCCCTCGCCGCCGAGGCCTGCCCGGATGCCAGCAAGACGCCCCTCGTGCTGCGCGCCGTGGACGTGCTCACCGAGGACGGGCGCCATGCCGAGGCCCTCCTGCTCCTGGGTGAGTGGACGGGGAAGGGGGTGCGGACTCCCGAGCTGCTCACCGCGCTCGGCGACGAGCAGGTGCGGGCCGGCCAGCTCCTCCCCGCCGCGGCGTCCTACCGCGATGCCGCCAGCGCCTCTCCCAAGGACCCCACGTTGTGGGAGCTCGTCGGGGAGATCTACACGAAGCTGGAGAAGCCGGAGGAGGCGCTCGCGGCCTACCGCGAGTCCCTGCGCGTGCAGGAGCGCGCCGTCATCCACGTGGCCATGGCGCGCCTCCACCTGGGCCGCAACGAGCGCCCGGCCGCCGAGCAGGAACTGCAGCGCGCCCTCGAGACCGTCTCCGGCTCGGACATCCGCGAGCTCACCGAGCTGGCGGAGCTGCTCTCCACGTTCGGTCGCAAGCCGGACGCCTTGCGCATCCTCACCAGCCTGAGCGCCGAGCCGGACCACGCCAAGGAGCTGGACCTACAGCTGCGCACCGCGGCCCTCGCCCAGGAGCTGAAGGACGAGGCCACCGTCCGCACGGTGTGTGAACGGATCGCCAGCAGTGGGGTGAAGCTCAAGAAGTGCCCCTGAGCAACGCCCGGAGCGGAAAAGTGCGGCGCAGCCGCCCGGCGCATTCCACTTCTCGTCGGCGAGAAGTGAAACGGGGTGGGTGCATTCCACTTCTCGCCGGCGAGAAGTGAAACGGGGTGGGTGCATTCCACTTGTCGCCGACGACAAGTGAAACGCAACAGGCCCCATCCACTTGTCGCCGGCGACAAGTGAAAGGGGCCTGGAGCAATCCACTTCTCACCGGTGAGAAGTGGAATGGGGTGGGCTAGTTCTTGCCGCCCGGGAGCTTGCGGTACACGCCGACCACCTGGCCCAGGATCATCGTCGAGCGGAAGTCCGCCTTGCTCACGTAGATGGGCTGCATGGTGGCGTTGGCCGGCTGGAAGCGGATGCGATCGCCCTCCGGGTAGTAGCGCTTCACCGTGGCCTCGTCCTCGATGAGCGCCACCACGATGTCCCCGGCCTGGGCCTGCGGCGTCTTGCGGACGAAGAGGTAGTCCCCGTCGAAGATGCCGTCGTCGATCATCGAGTTGCCCTTCACGCGGAGTGCGAACACCTCGCGTCCCTGACCGCCCAGCAGGAAGCTGTCGATCCGGACCGAGTCCTCCACGTTCTCCTGGGCCAGCAGGGGGGCACCCGCCGCCACCTTGCCCAGCAGGGGGATCTCGATCAGCCCCGACTCCTTCTTCACGCCCAGGCCGAGCAGCAGCCGCGCCCGCTTGGTGGGCACCAGGGAGCGGCTCTGCTGCTCGCCCCGGTTGAGGTAGCCCTTGCGCTCGAGTGCCTTGAGGTGATCGTTCACCCCGTTGGTCGAGCGGATGTCCATCTCCTCGCCAATCTCCCGGATGGTCGGCGGGAAGCCCCGCGACTCCGTCTCCTTGACGATGAAGGCCAGGATTTCCCGCTGGCGTTCAGTCAGCTCTTCCATGCCTCGCTCCCTCGTCTGGTGGGCAACCCACCCGCGCAACAAACTTTCAGTACCCTCATGCTCCCTGAACATACGTATAGAGTCAATTCGTTCAAGGATGAGCACGTACAATCCGTGTGTGCGCGCCGGTTCCGAACAGGCCCTGGGGTCGCCCCCCTTCTGCGCGTAGACTTCCAGACACCTTGTCTGAGCCCCGACATACCCTCCTGTTGGTCGACGACGAGCCCGACGTCATCGACCTCCTCGTGCGCATGTTCCAGAAGCGCTACCACGTGCTCTCGGCCAACTCCGGGCCCGAGGCGCTGGGGCTGCTGCGGCAGCACCGCGTGGACGTGCTCATCACCGACCAGCGCATGCCGGAGATGACGGGCATCGAGCTGGTGACCGCCGCGCGCGCCGAGGGCATCGACGTCACCGCGATCCTCCTCACCGGCTACACGGATCCCGAGGACATCATCGCGGCCATCAACCGGGGCCAGGTGTACCGCTACATCACCAAGCCCTGGGACCTGAACGACCTCATCATCACCGTGAAGAACGCGGTGGAGTACACCCAGCTGCGGCGCGACAAGGAGCGGCTGCTGCGCCAGCTCCACCAGCGCGTGGAGGCGCTCGGCGTGCTCTACGAGGTGAGCCGGGCCAGCGCCGGCGAGCCGCTCGGCTACGACGCCATCATCGACCGCGTGCTCACCGCGGTGTCGCGCGTGCTGCCCTATGACTGTGGCGCCGCCCTCATCGCGGTGGGGTGGGACCGGACCGCCACCCTGCGCCTGCGCTGCCAGGGTGTCGTCGTCGGGGAGCAGTCCCTGCTGGGCGTGAAGGAGTCCATGCTGGCCGCGTGGGGCCAGCGCTCGGGGCTGGTGCTGCCCGAGGATCGCGTCATCACGCACGTCACCGGCACCACCTCCCAGGACGCCGCCGCCCCGGCCGCCTGGGCCAGCCAGCTCACCGTGGCCCTCACCGCCGGGGGCCGCCCCGTGGGCCTGCTGTCGCTCTTCTCCCAGCGGCCCCATGTCTACTCCGAGGAGGATGGCGCGCTGCTCGACACGCTCGCCAACCAGACGGCGGACGCCATCCAGTCCCTGCGCGCCTCCGAGGAGGCCTCGCGCCAGCGGATCGATCGCATGGTCGAGTCCATGGCCGATGGCGTCATCCTCACCGACGAGAAGAACGAGATCGTCGTGCTCAACCCCGCCGCGCGCCGCATGCTCGTGCTGGGGGACGGTCCTCCCGCCCCGGATGCCAGCAAGCGGTTGCGCGAGAAGCTCGGGTTCGATCCCTTCGAGCTGGTGCGCGGCTGGGAGTACGGCGGCGCCCAGGTGCTGCGCGAGGAGCTGAAGCTCGACGAGCGCACCATTCACACCACCGTCACCCCGGTGAACGACTCGCGCGGCGTGCTGCGCGGGGTGTGCGTGGTGCTGCGCGACGTCACCGAGCAGAAGCAGCTCGAGGAGCGCAAGGACGAGTTCGTCCACATGGTGAGCCACGAGCTGCGCACGCCGCTCACCTCCATCTCCGGCTCGTTGGACCTGGTGCTCAACTTCCTGTCCACCGACATGAACGAGAAGCAGCGCCGCTACCTCATGCTGGCGCGCGACTCGACGGAGAAGCTCAACGCCATCGTGGATGACCTGCTGGACCTGGCCAAGTTCGCCAAGGGCCGGCTGCGGATGAACTTCGAGTGGGCCTACGTGGACGAGCAGGTGCGCCGCGCGGTGGAGAAGTACGGCCCCGCCTTCATGGAGCGGCGCATCAAGGTGTCCGCCGGCCTGCCGCAGCACGGCCTGCGGGCGCTGGCGGATCCCAACCGGCTCACCCAGGTGCTCAACAACCTGCTCACCAACGCCGCCAAGTTCACCCCCGAGGGCGGTGAGGTGCGGCTGGAGCTCAAGGCCACCTCGGCGGTGCCCGGCTACATCGCGCTCACGTGCTGGAACAGCGGCGAGCCCATCGCCGAGGAGAACCTGGAGCGCATCTTCGACCGCTTCGAGCAGGCGCGCACCCAGGCCAACCGCACCGTGCGCGGCACCGGCCTGGGCCTGGCCATCTGCCGCAACATCGTGGAGGCCCACGCCGGCCATATCTGGTGCGAGCCCTGCCACGACGGGGTGCGCTTCGTGGTGGTGCTGCCCGTGGAGCCTCCGGCCGAGTACCTGCGGCCGGACGGACTGGACTTCACCCAAAAGCACAACCCCGAGCGGCGGGGCAGCCTGGTGCTCGCCGAGGCCGAGCCGGACATCGGCTACATCACCAAGGCCCTGCTGCGCGCGCGGGGTTACGAGGTGCGCCTGGCCCCCAATGCCGAGGAGGCCCTCACCCAGGCGCGCGCCCACCACCCGGATGCCCTGCTGGTGGATGCCCGGCTGCCCGTCATCGACGGCCTGCGGCTGGCGGAGATCCTCCGGCATGATCCGGAGACGCGCCAGGCGCCGCTGCTGCTCTTCTCCGCCTTCGACGAGCGCCAGCGCGCCTTCCGCGCCGGGGCGGACGCCTTCCTGCCCATGCCGCTGCAGTCCGACCGGCTGCTGGCCACCGTGGACTCGCTGGTGCGCGGCAGCGCCGGCCAGCACCACGGCCGCGTGCTGGTGGTGGACGACGACGAGAAGGTGGGCGCCATCTGCCGCGAGGTGCTGGTGAGCCTTGGCTACGAGGTGCAGGTGTCCTCCACCTTGGAGGAGGCCCACCGCGCCCTGCGCGAGCGCCGCCCGGACGTGTTGCTGCTGGACGTGCAGCTGCCCGACGGGGACGGCTACCACTTCCTCGAGGAGCTCAAGGCCGAGCGCGCCAGCGGCTACATCTCCGTCATCTTCATCTCCGGGTATACCGAGACGAGCGCCAAGGTGCGCGCCCTCAAGCTCGGCGCGGACGACTACCTCACCAAGCCCTTCGACGCGCTGGAGATGGGCGCGCGCGTGGAGATGGTGCTGCGCCGCAAGGAGCAGGAGCTGGGCGCCTCGCCCACCACGCAGCTGCCCGGCTCGGGCACCATCGAGCGCGAGGTGCAGCGCCGGCTCGGCGAGCGCCGGCCCTTCGCCTTCTGCTACCTCGACCTGGACAACCTCAAGGCCTACAACGACTACTACGGCTTCGCGAAGGCCGACGGCGTCATCCGCCAGACGGGAGATCTGCTGCGCGAGGTGTTCGGGCAGGTCGGCCTGCCCGGGGACTTCCTCGGCCACGTGGCGGGCGATGACTTCGTCTTCGTCACCGCCCCGGAGAGCGTGGACCGCATCTGCCAGCGCGCCATCGAGGCCTTCGACCGCATCATCCCGCTCTACTACGACAAGCAGGACCGGGAGCGCGGCTACATCGAGGCGGAGGACCGCTACGGGGAGAAGCGCAAGTTCCCCATCATGAGCGTGTCCGTGGTGGCGGTGCTCAGCGACGGGCTGTCCAGCGATCATGCCGAGCTGGCGCGGCAGGCCGCGGACATGAAGAAGCGCGCCAAGGCCATCCAGGGCTCCGTCTACCTGCGCAGTGACCGGGAGCTGGCGGTCATCCGGACGGCCACGGGATGAGGCTCTACCAGCAGCTCATCCTCTTCATGCTCGCGGCCACCGTGCTGCCGCTGGCGGCGGTGGGCTTCCTGTTGCTGTCGCGCGCGGAGGCGGAGCTGACCGGGCGGATCATCTCCGAGCAGCGCGTCATCGCGGAGAGCACCGCGGAGAGCGCCTCCTCGGAGCTGATGAAGACGGTGGATGCGCTGGCCCGCTCGGCGGAGCTCTTCAACTGGCAGAGCATCACCCCCGAGGAGTTCCAGGGCGGGCTGCAGCTGCTCTACGGGCAGTCCCCCGCCGTCAGCGCGGTGCTGCACCTGGATGCGGAGGGCAACACGCGCGGCGAGCCCGTGTTCCGGGCCTCCGGCGACAGCGAGCACCCGGGGTTCGAGCCCTCCGCGGCGCAGGCGCTCGCCCGGGCCGTGCCGGTGCAGACGCTGCGCCGTGGCAACAAGGGACAGGCCGCCCTGGGCCGCGTCTACGCGCACGCCCCCAGCGGACGGGCAGCGGTGGCAGTGGCGGTGAAGCTGGCGGATGGGGAGGACTCTCCCTTCGCGCTCGCCGAGGTCGTCTTCTCCGACCTGGAGGTCCTGCTGGCCCGGCGCGCGGGGGACAACCCGGGCTCCATCGACCTGGTGGACACCACGGCCGGGCGCATCCTGGCCAGCTCCCTGCCGGAGCGCCGCCTCCAGCCGCTGGCGCCCGCGCTGGCCGCCCAGCTCGCCTCGGACGACGCGCAGGTGCGCGGCTTCCGGCTGGATGCGCCCGCCCTGCGGGTGAGCGCCGCGCGGGTGCCCAAGGTGCCCGGCTTCGAGGTGGTGGTGGCCGTGGACGAGGCCGTTGCCCTGGCCCCGGTGCGCGCCATGCGCCGCACGGTGCTGCTGTCCATCGGGGCCGCCTTCGTGGTGCTGCTCGGCCTGGGCGCGCTCTTCACCCGCCGGCTCAACCTCCGCCTGTCCCAGGTGGTGGCCGGTGCCGAGGCCTTCGGCCGTGGCGAGCTGGAGCGGCGTGTCACCGTGGAGGGCGAGGACGAGCTGAGCGAGCTGGCCTCCACCTTCAACCGCATGGGCTCCGAGCTGGAGGCCGCCCGCGCCCGGATGCTGCGCTGGAACGATGACCTCAAGGCCCGCGTGGACGAGGCCACCGCCGAGCTGAAGGCCGCCCAGGCCCAGCTGCTCGAGGCTCAGAAGCTCGCGGCCGTGGGGCAGCTGGGCGCCGGCGTGGCCCATGAGATCAACAACCCCCTGGCCGGCATCCTGGGCAACACCCAGCTGCTGATGCTCGAGCGCGACGAGAAGGATCCCGACTTCGACACGTTGCGGAAGATCGAGCTGAGCGCCAAGCGCTGCAAGGACATCACCCAGAACCTGCTGCGCTTCTCCCAGCAACGCGCGAAGCCCGAGCTGCGCCCGGTGGACCTCAACGCCGTGCTCCGCGATGCGCTCTCGCTCACGGAGAACCAGCTCAAGGGGGAGGGGATTGCCCTGGCCACCGAGTGGGCCTCGCCGCCCACCCGGGTGAAGGCGGATCCGGGACACCTCTCGCAGGTGGTGCTGGCCCTGGTGTCCAACGCGCGCACCGCGATGATGAAGACGGAGGCGAAGCGGCTCACCCTGCGCACGGGCGAGCGGGACGGGCGTGGCTTCTTCGAGGTGGAGGACACCGGCAAGGGCATCGCCCCCGAGCACCGCTCGCGCATCTTCGAGCCCTTCTTCACCACCAAGGACGTCTGGTCCAACGTGGGCCTGGGCCTGTCGGTGGCCTGGCGGGTGGTCAGCGAGGCGGGCGGCTCCATCGAGGTGCGCACGGAAGTAGGGCAGGGCACCTGTTTCACCGTGTGGTTGCCGAAGGCGTGAGGCCCGGGCCCCGGGTGAGGTAGCTTGGGGGCCTGTATGGACGCCCCCCGCTCCCCCCGGCGCAGTGCGCCCTTCCTGCTCGGCCTTCTCGCCATCCTGGCGGCGCTGCCGCTGGGCTATTTCCTCTTCCTCCACCAGCCTCCCACCCCTCCGCCCGAGCCCGCTCCGGTGCTCCCGGCGAAGCCCCCGCCCTCCGAGGCCCCGCCCGAGAAGGGGCCCATGGCGCTCAAGCTGGAGGAGATCCGCGGCACGGTGGAGGTGCGCCGGGGCAGCGGGCAGTGGCGCACCGCCAGCGTTGGCGAGGCCCTCCACCCCTCGGACGCGGTGCGCACCCGGGAAGGCGCCTACGCCGTCATCATCGGCGGCGAGGCCGTGGAGATCCGCATGGAGGCCGGTGCCGAGGTGTCCGTGGATGTCCTCACCGACTCGCTCACCCGCTTCCTGCTCGACAAAGGTATGACGACGGCCCGCGTCGACATGGGCGCTGGCCAGACGTTCGAGATGAAGGCCGCCGGCAGTGACGCCCTGGCCCGCGCCGAGCGCGGTACCTTCACCATGAACAACAACGGCGCGGGCACCGTCGCCCTGGCCACCCTGGTGGGCGAGGTCGCCTTCAGCGGCCAGCGCAAGGTCGTCATCGTCCGCGCCGGCCAGCAGTCCGTCATCCGTCCCGGCCGCGCCCCCAGCGAGCCCACCCCCATCCCCACCAGCCTCCTGCTCAAGGTGAACTGGCCCGCCCAACCGCGGCGCAAGGTCGTCGTCTCCGGGCAGACCGACCCGGGCACTCAGGTGGTGGTGGGGGGTCGAATCGTCCCCACCGACGAGGAGGGCCGCTTCTCCCAGGTCCTGCCACTCCAGGAAGGTCCGAACTCCGTCCAGGTGCACGCCACCTCTGTCGGAGGCCTGCGACACGAGGAAAAGCGCGACCTCACCCTGGATACCACCCCTCCCTCGGTCAAAGTGGACCCAGGGATATGGGATGACCCAGCCTCCAAGGCGCCATAATGGCGGCCTGCCAGACGAGCGCTCCGGTACTCGGCCGTCTGGCCTCGGATTTGCAGCCTCTCACGGCCCGAGAATCTTCCTTGTACTAAGGGCAATCCCGGGTGAAAGCCTGGGTGCGCAAAGCCGTGGGGCCTGAAGTGCGGCCGGCCGTGGTTGCCGTGGGAACTGGCGCTGAGCGTGGCGCTTGGGGGGCTGAGCCCGGGATCGTCCTTGGTCGCGGTGGGAGGTGTCTCGCTCCCCGATGTGCAACCGAGGTCCGCCACGATGTTGCGAACGATCACCACCTTCGTGTGTCTGGTTCCCGCGCTGGCGCTGGCACAGAGCGCGGCACCGCTGATGGGCATGTCGCAGGTGGTCAACGACGGGCCCGGGGACCAGACGGAGCCCCACGTGAGCGGGGCGCTGGTCGCCTACACCCACCAGAGCAGCCTCTTCAGCAGTGAGATCCGCTACCACGATCTGCTCACGGACGAGGATCAGGCCATCCCCACCGAGGGGGGCTATGACGCCCTGGCGGACATCAGCGGCAACCGGATCGTCTTCACCCGCACCACCAACGCCAGCCGCGTCTTCCGGTTCGACGTGGGCCCGGGCGGCAGTGCGGTGGAACTCGCCCCGCGTCCCGGGGTGGAGCGGCGCGCGGCCACCATCGGCGGCCAGACGGTGGCCTGGCAGGAGCTGGGCTACACCGCCGAGTCCCTGCCACCGGAGATCTTCGCCTACCGCCTGGACACGCTCGCGCTCACCCGGCTGACCGAGGACACGCGTCTGGATCGCACGCCCGCCGTCAGCGCGGAGGGCAAGGCGGTGGTGTGGATCAAGTGCGCCACCAGCCTCGACGGGTGCGATCTCTGGGCGGCTCGCGAAGCCGAGGGAGGCTATGAGGTCTCCCAGCTCACCGGGCCGGAGGGGGAGGAGTCCCTGCCCGACACCAACGGCGAGGTGGTGGCGTACGTGACGCGCTCGCTCGTCAATGGCGTGGCGGAGTCGGACATCGCCTGGCAGCCGCTGGGCGGGGGCGAGGTCCACCGTCTGGCGCTCCCGGGCGTGGACACCAACCCCAACGTGAGTGGTTCGCTCATCGCCTTCGAGCGGCGGGATGCGTCCAGCGCGACGCCCAACTTCGATGTCGTGCTGTATGACCTGCGCACGCAGACGTACTACCGCCTCACCGAGACGCCGGAGAGCGAGTCGCTCAGCGACATCAGCGTGGGGCCGGATGGGCTGGTGCGGGTGGTCTGGACGGTGCGGCGCAACGGCGATCTCAACGTGTACGCCTACGTCTTCCGCCTGCCGGGCGAGTGCACGCGCACCCCCATCAAGGACGCGGCCGCCGTGTGCGCCTCGCCCGGGGGGCGGTCGCTGCTGGGCTCGCTGGTGGTGAGCCGCGCCGAGGGCGCTCCGGAGGTGGTCTCCACCGAGTTCGAGAGTACGGGCACCGGGGTGCTCTGCGTGGACAACGGTTTCGAGGCGTCGCCCGCCACCGCGGGCTGGGTGTGGATGGGGCTGGGCCTGCATGTGGGGCCGGACGAGCTCCGGGAGGACGTCACGAGCCTGGCCCGCAAGGTACCGCTCCAGGGCCGGCTCGCGCTCTCCGCCCAGGCGGCGGGTGCGCCCGGCAGTGCGTTCCGGGTGCGTCTCTACGGGGAGATGGTGTGCGACGCCGGGCTGAAGGAGGCGCCGTCCCAGGACATGGAGGTCCGCCATGGCCAGCTCGTGCCCTCCCTGGTGGACGCCATGCCCGGGAAGATCGCCCTCATGCGGTACTTCGTGCCGAGCGGGTACGAGGGGCCGCCCGTGCGCGGCGGCGGCTCGCAGGCCCCCAGTGAGGGCACGGACGGGGCCGGGGTGGTGGTGCCCGGCGAGCTCTCTCCGGAGGCGCGCGGGGGCTGTAGCGCGGCGGGCGGCCCGGTGGCCCTGCTGGGGGTCTGGATGCTGGTTGCCGTCCGGGCGCGGCGCCGTGTCGCATCGCGGCGATAGAATTTCGGGCGCGGCAAGGACGCTGATAAATTACCAACACTCTGAACTGTTTCCTTCCCGTGTTGCTGCTCGTGGCCTCGGTGGCCTCGGCGGACACACTCGACATCCTGGGTCCGTCCGCGCCCGTCCCCCCTGATGGGTTCCCCATCGCGCTGGTGAGGCGGGATGCCACGGGTGCGCCCGTGGTGGCGCAGGGGCTCTCCGTCTCGGCGAGCGGGGCCCGGTTGCGGCCAGGGCCCGAGCAGGCGCCGCTGCGGACGTTCGTCGTCGTCCCGGAGCCGGGCGCGCGGGAGGTGCGGGTCACGGCCGAGGGGACGGGACTGAGGGCCGAGGCCCGGTACGTGCTGGGTCCTCCGGCCACCCGGGTGTCGCTCACGGTGGAGCCTCCCGCGCCGGTGAAAGGGCGGGACAAGGAGGCGCGGCTCACGGTGAGGATGCTCCAGCCGGACGGCACGCCGGATGACACCGGCGCTCCCCCCGTGCTGCGGGCCAATGTGGGGCGGGTGGAGGAGCTGGAGCGCACCGGGCCTGGGACGTGGCGGGCCCGCTATGTGCTGCCGGATACGCGCTACCCGGAGGTGGCCATCCTGGTGGCCCTCTCGGCCTGGCCCCATCCCGAGTCCATCTACGGCGCCTACGGCAAGGTGCTGGTGCCACTGGCCGCCTCGGTGGAGCTGCCGGGCCGCACCGAGCCCAACGCGGATTTGTCCGCCACCATCGCCGGGACGACCTTCGGGCCGGTAAAGGCCGCACCGGACGGGCGCTTCCGGCTGCCCGTCATCGTCCCTCCCGGACACAGCGTCGCGCAGGTGCGCGCGGTGGACGCGGCGGGCAACGTGCGGCGCTCGCGGATGGACCTGTCGCTGCCGCCCACGGATGGGCTGGCCTGTGTCCTCAACCCGCAGCGGCTTCCGGCGGACGGCGTCTCGCGGGCGCGCATGCTGTGCGCCACCAGCGATGCCTCTGGCCGGCCAGTGCAGGACGCGCGGGTGACGGCCTCGGTCCGCGCTGGCACCTTGAGCGGGCCCACGCGCGCCGAGGGCGGCCTGCTCGAGTGGATCTACACCGCCCCGGGCACCGCGTCCGCGGAGCCGGAGCGCCTGGTGGCCACCTGGCCGGAGCGTGGCACCAGCTCGCGCGAGGAGCTGCCGCTGCGGCTCGTGCAGGGGCCGGTGGCGAGCGCCGCCCTGTCGCTGGCCGAGCCGGTGGTGCATTTGGGCTCGACGGTGGTCATCACCGCCACCACGCGGGATGCCTCCGGCCAGCCGAGGCCCGGCGCCGTGGTGGTGCCCCGCTCGCCGGTGGGCACGTTCAGCCCGCTACGTGAAGAGGCCCCGGGTGTGTTCCGCGGCGAGTGGACGCTGCCGACGCAGGGCACGCCGGGCGGGACGGTGGTGGAGGTGCTCGCGTATGGCCCGGTGGGGACGGAGCCGGCGCGCCTGCGTGTCTGGGCGGAAGGGGGCGTGCTGTCCGCGGGCGTGACGGACCTCGCCGGCCTTCCGGTCCCGGGGCAGCCGCTGCGCGTGGGAGGCGAGGCACGGGTGACGGGCGAGGACGGCACGGTGGTGCTCGGCCCCCTGCGTCCGGGCCGGGTGGAGGTGGTGCACGGCTCGTGGCCCGGTCTCCGTCAGACGGTGGACGTGGTGGCCGAGGGCGGGCCGGTGTTCCCCCTCGAGCAGGCGCTCGTGCCCGCACGGGCGGAGCAGCCGGTGCGGCTGGCGCCTCCGGTGCCGGTGAACGTGCGGTTGAAGGTGGAGGGCCCGCTCGTCACGTTCTGGATGGAG
This sequence comes from Archangium gephyra, assembly GCF_042230915.1. Taxonomy (GTDB): domain Bacteria; phylum Myxococcota; class Myxococcia; order Myxococcales; family Myxococcaceae; genus Archangium; species Archangium gephyra_B. The sequence goes on from NZ_CP102578.1 coordinate 4,885,414, forward strand.
GACGCGTCGGGCCGGGTGTTGGAGGGCCGAGAGGCCCATGTGGCGCTGTCCGCCGGGCAGCGCAGCGCCATCGAGGTGAAGGAAGGGCGCGGCAGCTTCCGGGTGACGCATGACGGGCCGGTGAGTGTGTCCGTGGCGGACGTGGCCACCGGCGTCACCGCGCTCGCCGAGGTGCGGCCTTGAGGTGGTGGGCCGCATGGCTGTCGTGCTTGTGCCTGTTGCCGGGCGCGGCGCGCGCGCAACTGGCGAGGGCGGAGTCTCCGGAGCTGGCGGCGGCCATCGCCGGGCGCGTGTGCCGTGACTTGGATGGCGATGGCCGGTGTGCTCCCGAGGAGCCGGGCCTGGCCGATGTCCGGCTGGTGCTGGCCACGGGCCGTGAGGTGCGCACGGACGCGCGGGGCCGCTACCACTTCGCCGAGGTGGACGCGCGGGGGCCGGATGTGACGGGCGGTGTGCACCTGCGGCCCGGCCGGCAGCGGCTGAAGGTGGATGCGCGCACGCTGCCGCCCGACAGCGTGGCCACCCCCGAGGCCGTCACGGTGGAGGTGCCCTGGGCCGCCGTGGTGCTCCAGGACTTCGCGGTGCGCACCCTGGCCGAGTCCATGTCCTCCCTGGCGCTCGCCTATGACACGACGCCGCCCGCGGCGGCGGTGGTGCCGGGCGGGGTGGACTTCCTCGTGGCGGGGCATGCCGCGCCGGGGGATGAAGTGACGGTGGGCGGTGTCCCGGCGGAGGTGGACGAGCGCGGCGATTGGCGTGCGCGCGTCCGGCTCGCGCCCGGGGAGAACGTGCTGTCCATCACCGCCCTCGGGACGGAGGCGTCCCTGCGCCTCTTCCGCCAGCGCATCGATGTGGTGCAGCGCGAGGGCGGCCTGCTCGTCATTCCTCGCGAGCCCGAGCCGGAGGGCGCGCTGCGGCTGCCGGGAAGCAAGGACGAGCCACCGGCGAGTGGCCCCTCCTCGGTGATGGCCGAGTTCCCCGTGGGCACGCGCCTGCGCTCGCCGCGGGGCGAGGTGACGGTGGGGCCGGAGGGGAGCGTGCTGGTGCCGCTGGTGCTCGTCCCGGGCCGCAACCTGGTGGCGCTGGAGGTGCAGCGGCCTGGCGCGCCGGCCCTGACGGTGACGCTCCAACTGGAGGCGGTGCCCCGGCCCTTCGCGGTGGGGTTGCTGGACGTGGAGGCCACGTTCTCGCCGTCCACGGGAGACTTCCGGCTGCGGGGGCGCGGCGCGGCCCATGGTGAGGCGCGCCTGGGGCCCTTCTCGCTGGTGGGGGAGTTGGATCTGCGGGACACCGACGTGGACAGCCTGCGCGAGCGCCCGGCGGCGGACTGGCTGCGCCCCCGCATCCCGCGGTTGGATCGCGCGCCGGATCCAGACCTGGCCATCGCCGAGTGGGCGGACACCTCCGTGGGGCTCACGCCCAACACCACCGAGAGCCGGCTGCGGCTGGAGGTGCGGCACGATCGGTTCGGCCGGGTGGGCCTGGGGACGTACCGGGCGTATCAGGCGGAAGGGGAGGTGGGCCGCTACCACCGGCCGCTGTTCGGCCCCTTCGCGGAGCTGTCGGCGGAGCTGGGGCGGCTGCGCGCGGGCGTGAATGCCTTCGCCGGAGGGCTGGCGGATCCAACGCGCGTGCTCGCCGCCCTGCCCGCGTACGAGGAGCTGCGCGCGACCGGCGGCAGCCTCTACTACCTGGGCTCGTCGCCGGTGGCGGAGGGCTCGGAGCTGTTGCGCGTGGAGGTGCGGGATGGCCTCACCGGGCTGCCGCTCGCCGAGCGCCATCTCATCCGGGGCCGGGACTACGAGATCGACTACTCGGCGGGCCGCATCCTGCTCGCGCGCCCGCTGTCCCTCATCGCTGGCGAGCCGTTGCTGCGGGCGGATCCGCTCACGGCGGCACCGGAGCCCGTGCTCACCGTGCAGTACGCCGCGCTGGAGTCGGGCTCGCCGGCGGACGCCGCGGGAGGCGAGGCGTGGGCGGAGTGGCAGGGCGGGCGGGTGTCCGTGTTCGCCGTGCGCGAGCAGCGCGACGGGGCTCCCTTCCAGCTGCTCGCCGGGCACGCGCGCACCACGCTGGGTGGCTACACGCTCATGGCCGAGGTGGCCCGGAGCCGGGGCTCGGCGATGCGGCCGGAGATGTTTGGCGTCTCGGACGATGGGGGCCTCTCCTTCCTGCGGCCGGACGAGGAGGGGGCGCCGGGCGGTGGAGATGCCCTGGGGCTGCGCCTGCGCGGGCCGGGCCTGTTCGGGACGGGCTCCGTGGACGCGGCCTTCCGCCGGCGGACGGCGGGCTTCTCCGATGGGACGCACGCGGACACCCGGCCCTTCCGCCAGCTCTCCCTGCGCGCCGTGCAGCCGCTGGGGCCCTGGCGGCTCACGCTGCTCGGGGATGATCGGCTCTCGGTGGATCCGCGGCGGCCCTTCGCGGAGGGCCTGTTGGAGGCGCGGACGTTGGGCGTGGGGTTGAGCTACTCGCGGGAGCGCTGGGGCGTGGAGCTGAATCTCCGGGACTCGCTCCTGCGCGCCAGCGACGTGCCCGGCGAGGGGGAGCTGATCGAGGGAGGGCGCACGTCCGCGGGGCTGCAGGGCCACTTCGTGGTGAACGACTGGTTGCGCGTGTCGGCCGGACACCGTCAGACGCTCTTCCAGCGCGGCGCGGGCCTGGGGCGCGTGGATGACAGCTTCTCCTCCGCGGGCGTGGACGTGAAGGTGGGCGAGGAGGGGATGGTGGGCGTGCGGGGCGGCTGGGGTCCCCAGTTGGGGCCACTGGCCTGGGTGCAGGGCACGTGGCGCCGGGGCCAGGACGTCTACTACGGCAGCCACTCGGTGGACGTGGACGGGCCGGACTTCGGTGCCAGCCGCGCGGTGAGCGGGGCGAGCACGGAGCTGGGGGATGGAACGCGCCTCTTCGTGGAGGACGTGGCCTCGCACGATGCCAACGCCGTGCGCCTGGCGCGGGCGGTGGGTTTCCAGCAGACCGTCTTCGGCGCGTTGAACGTGGGGGCCCGTTACGAGCGGGGCCTGCGCAGCCCCCTGGAGCTGCCGGGCTCGCTGCGGCGCGACGTGGCGAGCCTCTCCGGGCAGCTGCTCTTGGAGCGCTTCCGGGCCGATGGGCGCCTGGAGCTGCGCTTCGAGCACGGGACGCCCACGCGGGGCGCGACCGCGCCGATGGATCGCATTCAGGCGGTGATGGCCCTCGCCGCGGAGGCGGTGCTGCGCGAGGACCTGTCTCTGTCGGGGCGGATGAACTACGGCCGCACCTGGCAGCGGGAGACCCGGGAGGCCGAGGCCCGGCTGCTGGAGGGCTACGCGGCGCTCGCCTGGCGGCCTGGTCCCTTCTTGCTGGTGGCGCGCTACGCCCTCACCCAGGAGCTGCTGCCCGGTGAGCGCTCCGTCTTCGGAGAACGTGGCCAGCAGATCATTTCACTGCTACCGGCGGTGCGGCTGGGAGACCGCTTCGCGCTGGCGGCGGGGTTGCACGCGAGCCGCAGCAACCGCGACGATGTTGCGATATGGGTGCTCACCGGCTCGGTGCGTCCGTCGGTGCGGGTGGTGGGCGGTCTGGAGGTCGCGCTGGAGGCGGCGAGGCGGTCGGTGGCACCCGAGAACGAATCGTTGGGTGCGCTACGGGGCGAGGTGGCCTGGCGGGTGGACGAACGGCTGCGGGTGGCCGCGGGTTATACGCTGTTGGGGTTCACCGGGACGGGCTTGCCGGAGGAGGCACATGATGGGTCCGACAGGCTCTATCTTCGGGCGGAGCTGGCGTACTAGGTGGGCCGTGCGCGCGCGGCTCCTCTGTCTGTGCGCGGTGGCGGGGCTGGTGATGATGGTGGCCGCCAGCGCGCATGCCGACTGGCGCACGGGCCCGCCCATGAAGGAGACCCCCAACGACGTCCTCGAGGCGTGGGGGCCGGAGCACTTCGCGGTGGGTCACGCGCAGGGGGCGTACCTGTTCGCGGACGGAGGCGTGGCGCGCAATGCCAGTGCGAGCGCTCCCTCCGCCGGCACGTACTACCGGCCGGCCGATGACTGCTTCATCACGGCCAACAAGGATCAGGGCGGGAGCCGCAGTGGCTTCAGGGCGGATGGGAGCCCGTGTGGAGACTTCCTTCCTGGCTCCCTCATCGTTCCGGAAGAGGTCAACCTCGTGCGGGTGATGCACGCGCCGGAGGGCGGAGCCGTTGCGGTGGTGAGTCTTGGCCCCGAGGGCTCCAAGGTGCCCTTCCTGTCGGATGGCGGCATCTACGACGCCAACGCCTTCTATGCGTTCCGGGATCTCGCGAACCTGCGTCCCCTCACCGGTGTGCTCGGGGTGGTGCGGGTGGGCAGCGAGGTCCATGCGCTGCTCGGCAGCACGTTCACCGACTCGACCGTCCAGTGGATCAAGCTCAGCGATCCCAACCGGGTGATGGAGACCCGGAGCCAGAGTGGCTCGACGGGCATCGTGCAGTCGATAGAGCTGTTCTCCGTTGGAGGCTCGGCGGCTCCCTTTCCCTATGCCGTGGTGGGCACGCGGCAGGGGGTGATGTTGCAGGGGTCCGTCTTGGCGTCCTCGGAGCCGCTCAAACCGGTCCAGACGTTCGCCGGCGGCGGGGTGAGCAGCGTGTCCATGAACGTGGGCGCCGGGAGCGATGCCGGACAGGGGTTCGGCATGGCCATCGTGGTGCAGGCGGATGGAGGCTCCCAGGTGGTGAGCCCGGTGCCCATGCTCTCGGACACGAAAGCGGGGACGCTCTGGCAGGTGCGGAGCCTCCCGGCGAGCGTCGCGGCGGCGCCCCTGAGGCAGGTGGTCTGCACGGGGGCGAGCACCTGCGTCTTCACCGCGGAACGGCCAGAGCGGGACAACATCTTCATCTACACCAACGACGCGGGCCCGGAGATCTTGGTGGCGGCTCCGGGCGCGGCCGTGGTGGCCGGGGCGGATGCCTCGGTGACGCTCGACGAGGACGCAGGCTACCGGCTCACCTTCGCGGCGGAGGATCCGGATGGAGATCCGGTGCTGGTGACGGTCCCCCCGCCGAGCGGTCCCACGACGGGGTGGGCTGTGGTGGTGCCCGCCGGGCAGCAGCCGGGAGACCCCGTCCTCTGGGATGTCACCACCTCCTCCACTTGCGTGGATCGGCCTCTGGGCAGCATCCAGGTCTCCGCCACGGATGGCCTGGCCGCGCATGAGGCGTACAAGACCGTCGACGTGCTCGTGAAGCACACGCGGCCACCGGAGGTCCCCGCGGTGGTGTTCGCCGATGGTGGCACGGTGCCGGGCAGCGGGGCCGTGAGCGAGCTGCGTCCGGGCGGGCCGCCCCTGGTGCTGCGGGTGACCGGTGGGGGCACGACGGCCGCGGGCTGCAGGATTGTTCCGGAGTGGGAGCCGCTGTTCTCGGGCACGGGGGTTCCGTCGCTGGAGCAGGATGGTGGCACCGCCGTGCTCACGGCTCCGGACGGGTTCTGCTCGCGGGAGGCCGGGAGCTTCGACCTCCGGCTGCGCGTGACGGACGAAGGAAGCCTCTCGAGCGCCAGGGTCTTCAACGTGCGCGTGCCGCCTACCGAGCTGGCCTCCTTTGACGCGGGAGTGCTGCGGCTCGATGCCGGCGGCGGCCCTTCGCCCTCGGGTGAGCTGCGGGTGGAGGTGGACTCGACCCTCAACTGCCCCTCCTTGCGTGGACTGCGCGCGGAGCTCTGGCTCGAGCGCCTGGATGGCGGCGCGCTGGTTCCGCCAGAGGCGGTGACCGTCCCCGGGACGTGGGAGGCCCGCGTGGAGCACGGGTGCGGCCGGCGCGTGCTGTTGAATGGCGTGATGGAGGACGACGCGGGCCAGCGCTCCCCGGTGTTCGCGCAGGAGCTCGCGACGCCCCGGGTGGACGTGGGGCTGGAGCCGCTGCCCGAGGTGCCGGCCCTGGTGGCCCGGTGCGGAGAGCAGGCCCGCGTCACGCTGACGCAGACCTTCCCGCCGGACGCCTGCCAGACGCCGGACGTCACCTGGACACAGGAAGTGGATGGGGGTCCCGCCCTCGAGCAGGCCGTGCTGTCGGGCTCCACGGTGTCACTGGTCACGCGGGACACCGGGCTGGACGCGCTGGTGGGCAAGTCCCTGGTGGTGCGGGTGACGGCGAGCGCGGGCCCGGACAACGAGGCCTCGCAATGGCTCAGCCTGCCCATCACGGTGGAGCCCTTCGTGAAGGTGCGCCGCCGCACCGAGTTGCCCGCGGCCTCGGAGACGGGGCTCGTCGGCGTGTCCGTGGAGCTGCTCAACACCACCGCGTGCGGAGTGACGGGGGTGAGCTACGTGGAGCGCCTGGAGGGCCTGACGTACGTGGAGGGCAGCGCGAAGTTCGACGGCCAGCCCGTGGAGGCCACGTGGAAGTCCGGTGCGCTCACCGTGACGGGGCTGGCCCTGGCGGGCGAGGGCACCGGGAAGCTGACCTACGTGGCGCGTCCGCACCTGGTGGGCGAGCGCCGCATGGAGGGCGAGGCCCGGCTGGGCAACGAGGTCATCTCCCTGCGCGATGACCCGGGAGTCCAGGTGCCGGACTCGGGCTGTGGCTGCTCCGGCTCGGGTCCGGGCCCGGTGCTGTTCGCGCTCGGGGCGCTGGTGGCGGCCGTGCGCCGCCGCCGCCGGTGAGGGGGGGCGCCCGCCGCGCCCTACAGGCCGAAGCTGATGCGGCTGCGGCTGCTGGGGCCCGGCTCGTCGCGCCGCTCCTCCAGCACGCCGATCAGCTCCAGGCCCCGTAGCGTGGCCAGCACGCCGCGCTCGGGCAGCTCCGTGATGGTCAGCAGGTCCGCCACCGTCTTGCTGCCATCCGTGTAGGCCAGCAGCAGGGCCTGCGGCCCCTTCAGCTTCAGCTCGTGCAGTCCGTAGGGCGGGGCCGCGGCGGGGAAGAGCCGGCGCGAGCGCGGCATGTGCTGGCGCAGCGTCTCCAGCGGCTCCGAGCGTAGGACGCCCTCGAGGATGAGATCTCCGGGGAACACCGACAGCTTCACCAGGCCCGTGCGGGGCGGCCGCGTGGGGCTGAAGCCGTAGGCACCCTCGGTCCACGAGAAGGTGGACCAGAGGATCTCCTTCACCTGCTCCTCGATGAGCTGCGTGTGCTTGCGCGCGTCCAGCAGGCCCAGGCGCACCATCGCCTCGCTGGAGCGGAGGTTCTGCTCGCGGGCGAGCGTGGCCACCTCCTGCAGCTTCGCCTCGGGCAGCACGCCGCGGCGCACGCAGAAGCGGGCGAAGCGCTCGTGGGCGAGGTTGGAGGCCGCGTACACCGGGCGGCCCGCCTCGAAGTAGACGACCTTCAGGACGGAGCCCTGCTTGAGCTTGAGCTCTCCGCTGTGGCGCGCCTCGTAGTAGGCGTTGAGCAGCCGGGGGATGCTGGTGTTCTTCAGGTCTCCGGAGAGCGACCACTCGGGCGGGGGACGACGGCCGGCGCCGGACGCGGCCGGCTTGCTCCACACCTTCTCGCGCTCACCGAAGGGCAGGGCGAGTCCGGGCTCGGGGTCCGAGGAGGTCTCCGGGACGGCGGCCGGTGCGGGCGTCTCGGCGGCGGGCCCGAGTGCCTCCAGCGCCTCGAATACCTCGGGGGCGGGGGGTGGGGCGGGCGCCTCGGCGGCGGGCTCGAGCGACTCCAGCGCCTTGAGCTCGTCGTCGGCGGGAGGTGGGGCGGGCGCCTGCTCTATCTGCTGGGCGAGCACGTCCAGCGCCTGGAGCTCCTCGGCGGAGAGCGCCATGGTGGGCGTCTTGTCGTCCGACGCGAGCTCCTCCAGGACACCGATCTCCTCGAGGTCCTCCGTCCTGAGGGTGACGGGGGCGGGCCCCTGGCCGAAGGTGGGCTCCTGCCCGGGAGGGGCGCCGTCCTGGGTGGCGGGCGCGTCGTCCACCGGTCCGGGCGCGGCCGCGGCCTCGTCCCCGAGAGGATCCGCGGCCTCCTCGACGAGCGCGAGCCCCTCGACGACGGGGGCGTGCTCCTCCGCGGGGGACTCTTCCCCGGCAGCGGGGCTGAAGATGGGCTCGTCCTCGGAAGAGGTGAAGACGGGCTCGTCGTCCATGTCCAGCAGGGCGGCGTCCTCGAAGACGACCACCTCGTCATCGTCGGCGTCGGACGGGGCGGGAGGCAGGGGCCGGGTGAGGCCGCACAGCTGCTCCACGGACTCCAGCAGTTGCAGCAGCTCGAAGGGCTTCTCGAAGAAGGCGCGCGCCCCGTGGACCTCGGTGGCCTCGCGGGCGAAGCGGTCTCCCTTGAAGACGCCGCTGACGGCGACGGCGGGGATGGCGTTGTCCCGGAGTGCGGAGAGCACGGCGCTGCCCCTCATGTCGGGCAGCAGCAGGTCCACCACCGCGGCATGGAAGGCCGCCGGGCGCAAGAGGGCGAGCGCGGCCTCGCCGGTATGAACGGCCGTGGCCTCATGGCCGCGGCTTTCGGCCGCGGCGACCATGAGGGAGGCGAGTTCGGGGTGATCCTCGACGATCAGCAGTCGCGCCATGGGGGGCGGGCACCATACCATTGGAGCCATGGACGTTCAGGGCTTCCATCATCTGGCCATCCAGGTTCGGGACGTGGAGCGGGTCACGGCCTTCTACCGGGATGTGTTGGGCTTCTCCGAGCTCAAACGGCATCACCGGCCGGACGGCTCATTGCGCAGCATCTGGGTAGGGGTGCCGGGGGGCGGTTTCCTGGCACTGGAGGAGGTGTCGGGGGAGCCGGAGCCCGGCCCCTTCCGCCACGAGCAACCGGGGCTCTTCCTGCTGGCCTTCCGCATTGCCAGGGCGGGGCGGGCCGGGGCGGTGGAGGCCCTGGCCCGGGCGGGGGTGGCGCTGGAGCACGAGACGCGGTGGACGGTGTACGTCCGGGACCCCGAGGGCAACCGGGTGGCGCTCAGTCACCACCCGGAGGACTGAGGGCTCAGGCGCGCCTTGCGGAAGGCGGTGGGGGGCGGCTACAAGCCGTGGCCTCATGCGTCTGGGCGAACTGCTCCTTCAGGAAAACGTCGTCACCCCCGAGGCGCTGGAGGAGGCGCTCGAGTCCCAGGTCGTTCATGGCGGGCGGCTCGGGACGAACCTCGTCGAGCTGGGGCTGCTGTCCGAGCAGGAGCTGGCCCGGTTGCTTGGCAAGCAGCACAACGTGGCGTCCGCCTCGGGCGAGATGGTTCCGGATCCCCGGGCGCTGGAGCTGGTGGACCTGAACGAGGCGGACGAGAAGGACTACCTGCCGATGCGGGTGGACGCCACGCGGATGAGCGTGGCGGTCATCAACCCCGAGGACATCGAGACGCTGGACGCGCTGGCCTTCAAGACGGGCAAGCGCGTGGTGCCGGTGGTCATCCCCGAGTTCCGGATGAACCAGCTGCAGCGGCGCTACTGCAAGGCGTTCCGGGCGATGCGGGCCATCGACATGAACGCGGTGCGGCCCTCGCGCGCGCAGCAGGAGGCGGAGAAGGCGGCGGAGAAGTCCGCGGATCTGATGAGCGAGGAGGAGTTCCAATCGCTCTACGCGCAGGCGCTCACCGGCGGGGGCGCGCCCGTGGGGGCGGAGCCGGTGTTGGAGCTGGTGGAACTGGTGGAGGAGGAGGCGCCAGCGCCGATCGTCGAGGGGTACGTGACGGAGGCGCCAGTGGAGCTGCCGCCGCTGGAGCTGCCGGAGCTGCTCGTACCGGAGGCGCTGGTGCTGGACGAGGCGCCGCCGCAGGTGCCCGCCGCTCCGCCGGTGGCGCCGCCGAGGCCGCGTCCGCCGCCTCCTGTCGCGGCGCCGCCCCCGGTGGCCTCGGTGCGGCCTCGCCCGCCGGTGGCGGTGGCGCCGGAGCCGCCGCCCACGCCGCTCACCTTCGCCGAGGCCCAGGCGGAGCTGGGGCGCAGCCTGGATCGCGAGCAGGTGGCCACGACGGTGCTGCGCTTCGCGCTGGGCAAGTGGAAGCGCAGCCTGTTGTTGAGCGTCCAGGGCAACCTGGTGACGGGCTGGCGCGGCATGGGGCAGGGGGTGCGCGAGGCCGCGGTGAAGCGCATCGGCATTGGCCTGCAGGCGCCGAGCACCTTCCGGCTGGTGCGGGACACGTGCTCGCACTACGTGGGCCCGGTGCGCCGGGACGCGGCCTCGGGCCTCTTCTACAAGCTGCTGGGCGGGGACTACCCGACGACGGCCGTCATCCTCCCGCTGCTGGTGCGCGGCAAGCTGGTGCACCTGCTGTACGTGGACAACGGGCCCGGCCAGCTCACCCCGCCCGACGTGGGCGAGTTGCTCATCCTCTCGCAGGGCGTCAACCGCTCGTACGAGGCGATGATCCGGCGCCGCAAGAGCGCGTGAGCCGGCCGGAGTCCGGGGCTGCTCAGAGGCGCAGGCCGGCGAAGAGCTGCACGTTGAAGCCGCTCAGGCTCCAGGCGGACTGGGAGTCGGAGATGCTCACGTTGCCGGCCCGGGCGGTGTAGGTGTACTCGCCGGCCGAGTAGCGCAGGCGGCCCTCGGCGCCGAAGAAGAGCTTGTCGCTGAAGAAGTACTTGCCGCCGACGCCCAGGCCCACCGAGGGGCCCACGTCGCTGCCCACGTACTCGAAGTCCGTGCCCGAGGTGGAACCGGCCACGCGGGTGGTGGTGATGGTGGCGCCCACGAGCGCCAGGCCGTAGAGGTCCACCTTCTCCAGGCCGGCCGAGCTGCTCGGCAGGAAGTGGTAGGTGGCGCGCGCGTGCGGCGAGTAGAACAGGTGGCTCCAGCTGTAGCCGGTGAGCGTGTTGAGCAGGAGGCAGGCGGAGACACAGGCACCGACCTGGAACTCACCGCCGATGGCCAGCACGCCCGGGCCCAGCTGCAGCACGCCCACGTCCACGCCCACGCCCACGTCGACGAAGGCCAGCACGATGTCCGCGTTGAACACCGCGCGCGCGTCGATGTCGCCCACGCCCTGCAAGCGGTTGAGCCGGGGCGCGGTGGGCGCCGCCGGGGTCTCCGTGGCGGACGGCTGGGCCTCCTGGGCCCGCGCGGACGTCACCGTCAGCAGCGAGGCCAGGCACAGCATGGTGATTCTTCCCTGCATCGTTTCCCCTCCAGGTTGGTTTGACGTCACGGTGTCTCATGCGCCACGTCGAACGTCACGCGCTGGCGGGGCTCGAGCCGGAAGGACTTCTCCCAGCGGGCCTTGCCGGTGGTGACGACGAGCTGGTGCTCGCCCTCGTAGAGCGTCAGCTTGGGACCCGCCTTGCGCCCGTTGAGGAAGATGCGCGAGCCGGCCGGGGCGCGCACCAGCACGGTGCCCCTGCCCAGGAGGATGCGCTGTTTCGTCGTGCCCTGGGGCCGGACGGTGACGGCGCGGGTGGTGCGCACGCCCTTGGTCTTGTTGCTCAGCTCCAGCGTGTAGGGGCCGGGCGCCAGCGGCACCAGGAGCGGCGTCTTGCCGAGCCGCTTGCCATCGAGTGCCACCTCCACGGGCGGCATGACGAGCAGCTGGAGCCGGGTGGTCACCACGGGCGTCTGGGGGGTGGGGGCCGCGGGCGCCTCGGTGCCGGCGGAAGCGGGCGGGGTGGCGGGGAGCGTCCCCGAGGCGGGCACCACGGAGCCTTCCGGCCCGGACGGAGGGGTCCCTCCGGCGAGGGCCACGGCGGGCACCACGCCCTGGGCCGGGGGCGTCCCCGGGTCTCCCTCCTGCACGGGCGGAGCGGGCTGCGGGGTGGCCACGGCCGTTCCGCCCTCGGTGGCGGCCAGGGCTGGCCCCGCGGTCTCCGCCGGAGCCGGGGCCGGAGTCACGGCGGGGGGCGGCTTGGGCGCGGCCTGGGCGAGGTTCTCCCGGGCCTGCTGCTGCGGGTTCCACACGAAGAAACCACCGGCGGCGGCCGCGGCGGTGGCCACCAGGGCACCGGCGAGCAGGGGCAGGCGCGAGCGCCGCTTCCTGGGAGCGGGCGCGTCGTCCACTTCCTCGGCCTTGGCGGAGCGCGCGGGGGCGGCCTGGCGGGAGGGGGGCGTGAGGGGCTCCTCGGGCGCGTCCGGAGGAAGCGTGCGGGGCGCCTCGGCGAGGGGGGGCGTGCGGGGCTCCTCCTCGAGCGCTGGAGCGCGGGCCTCCTCCCGCGGGGGCAGGGGGGCGGCCACGCCGGGACGGGAGTGGCGGCCGGTGAGCTCCATCACCGAGTCCAGGGCCACCTCGTCATCCTGCTCGAAGGGGACGTCCTGGAACTCGGCGTCGGCGTTCTGCGTCGCCTCGTCGAGGACGACGGGGGGGATGCTGCCGGTGATGGGGCGGGTGGGGGCGACGGTGGCGGTGTTGCCGGAGGGGCGCGTGCGGCGGGCCACGTCCGCCAGGCCGATCTCCAGCATCTGCCGCCGGGTGGCGCGCGCGTCCCGGTCAGGCGGGAAGAGCTGGACGAGGAACTCGGAGAAGGTCTCCGCGGAGGGGAGCCCCTCGACGGCGGCCACCACGGCCTCGCGGAACTCGAGGGCGGTGGCATAGCGCTCGTTGCCGCGCTTGGAGGTGGAGATGCGCACCACCTCGGCCAGGCCGCGCGGGACGTCGGAGGGCAGGGGCGGCAGCTGGCGGTTGAGGACGGCCTGGTCCGAGTCCTGCGCGTCCTGGAAGGGCATGCGCCCCGAGAGGCACTCGTGCAGCAGCAGGCCCAGGAGGAACACGTCGGTGCGGGCGGTGACGGCCTCGCGGCCGCCCATGAGCTGCTCGGGGGCGCTGTAGTTGCGGCGGTTGCGCACGCGGCGGCCGTTGCGCTCGCGCGGGGCGACGTTGAGGGCCCCGTAGCCCGTCACCTTGCACACCCCGCTGAAGGAGACCATGACGGTCTCCGGGCGCAGGTCTCCGTGGACGAGCGGGGTACCGTCATCGTTGCCGGCCAGGTGCGCGTAGTGCACGCCCATGGCCACGTCCGAGACGATCAGCGCGGCGAAGGCGGGGGGGATGCGCGGGCGCACCTCCAGCACCCGGCGCAGCGACTCGCCGTCGGCGAACTCGGTGATGCGGGCCAGTCCCGCCTCCAGGGGCACCAGCCCGTGGACGCGCAGGATGTTGGGGTGCTCCAGCACGGCGGCGCGCTGCGTCTCGCGCTGCAGCTGGACGGACAGCTCCGAGTCCCGGGTGACGTCGGGAGGTGCCCAGACCAGCACCACTGGCTGGGGAGGGGCACCTTCCGCGAGCGCCAGCCCGAGGAAGGCACGAGAGCCCTCGCCAGCCAGCAGGGGCCCGAGCGGGTGATAGCGAACCTGACTCATGGAGGCCCCCATGCTAGCAGGCCCAGGCCCGGGAACCGCTAGGGGTCCCCGCCCGGGAGGCCCTCCCCCGCCTAGAAGGGCAGGGTGACGTGGTAGCCGTAGCGGCCGCGCCGCACGAGCAGCAGCACGCTCCGGGTGCCCCGGGCGGACAGGAGGGCCTCCTGGAAGGAGGCGGGCTCGGCCACGGGCTGGTTGTTGATGCGGACGATGAGATCTCCCGGCTCCAGGCCCACCTCGTCGGCCGCCGAGCCGGGGCGCACCGCCTGGACGGTCATGGCGCCGCGGGTGGGCTTCACCCGCAGTCCCAGCCGGTTCCACCCGAGGGCCTCCACGAGCTGGGGGGGGAACTCCACGGGCATCACCTGGAGGGTGCGCTGGCCGCCCTCGCGGAAGAGGACGAGCGGGAAGGCGGCGCGGGCGGGGTAGCCCCGGGCGCGGATGACGTAGTCCTCGGCGTCGGAGATGCGCGAGCCGCCCATCTCGGCGAGCACGTCACCGCGGCGCACGCCCGCCTGCTCGGCGGGGCTGCCCGGCTCCACGTCGCTGACGATGACGCCATAGGTGCGGTCCCACCCGAGCTGCCGGGCGAGCCGGGGCGACAGCGGCTGCACCTCGATGCCTACCCAGGAGGGGCGCACCTTTCCGAAGCGGGTGAGCTCGTCCATGATCCGGCGCACCTTGTCCGCGGGGATGGCGAAGCCGATGCCCTGGGCGCTGGCGATGATGGCGGTGTTGATGCCGATGACATCGCCGTCCACGTTGAGCAGCGGCCCGCCCGAGTTGCCCGGGTTGATGGCCGCGTCCGTCTGGATGAAGTCGTTGTACGTCTTCCCGTCCGTCTTGAGGGTGCGGCCGGTGGCGCTCACCACGCCGGACGTCACCGTCTTGCTCAGCCCCAGGGGGCTGCCGATGGCGATGACCGTCTCGCCGATCATCAGGTCCGAGGTGGTGCCCAGCTTCGCCGCGGGCAGGGGCTGCTTGGAGCTCACCTTGAGCACGGCCAGGTCGTTGTTGGCGTCGCTGCCGATGACCTCGGCCTCCAGCTCACGCCCGTCGGCCAGCACCACGTGGATGGCGGAGGCGCCGCGGATGACGTGGTCGTTGGTGATGATGGTGCCGTTGGGATCCACGATGACGCCGCTGCCCAGGCCCTGCTGGCGCTGGCGCTGCGGCGCCCCCCCGAAGAAGTCCTCCATCATCGAGCGGCGCCCGCGGAAGGGGGACTCCTCCTCGCTCTCGGTGCCGATGAAGACGACGGCGGGGGACACCTTCTGCACCACCTCGACGACTTCATTGCGGCGCCGGGCCGCGTCGGCGCGGGCGCTGGTGCTGGGAGTGAAAGCCAACATTACGGCGAGCAGCAGTCCCCACCGGCTCACTGGGTTCTTCACGTCAAGTCCTCCCTCTGCGGATTTGCACTGTCGGGTCCGTGACGCCCTGACTGTCGGGAACTCCGCAGCAGCGCGGGCATTCCCAGCCATCGGACTGGCGGACAGGTCCCGGGTTGAATGGAATGGGCCCATGAGTCTCGTCCTTGTAGCGGACGATGAGCCCGCGGTGCTCGAGGTGCTGAGCCAGGTCGTCGAGGACCTGGGGCACGATGTGATCCAGGCACGTGATGGCGAGGAAGCGTGGGACCTCGCGCGGGCGCGCCGTCCGAATCTGGTGGTCACGGACCACATGATGCCTCGCCTGAGTGGCGTGGATCTCTGTCGCAAGCTGAAGGGCGACGAGGTCCTCGGCCGCGTGCCTATCATCCTGTTGAGCGCGGTTCTCCCACATGGTGCGCCCGAGGCGCACGCCTTCCTCCATAAACCCTTCGAGATCACGGACTTCGAGACGTTGATCCGCAAGGCGCTGGAGGAGGCGCCGAGGCCGAAGCCGCTGGAGGGGGCATCGGCGATGGAGGGGTTGGGGGACTGGGTGGTGAAGGGCTTCGAGGGTCCGCTGTCCACGGCGAGGGCGCAGGTGGAGCGGCTGAGGGTGGATGGGAGGGCGGAGGGAGGGGCGCTGGAGACGCTCGGCGCGCAGCTGAGGACGCTGGAGGAGCTGACGAGGCAGTTCCAGGAGGCGGCGCACCTGGCGGCGCGCACGGTGGTGGTGGTGCCGGTGGTGGCGGACGTGGGGGTGCTGCTGCGCCAGAAGCTGGAGCAGTGGAAGCAGAAGCAGCCCGGGGTGAGGTGGGAGGTGGCGGTGCCCGCGGGGCCGGTGGAGACACGGTTCGATCCAGAGCGGCTGCGCCGGGTGCTGGACGGGCTGCTGGGCCAGGCGGTGCGGCACGGAGGCGTGGTGAGGGTGGAGCTGGAGTCCACGCCCTCGCTGGTGACGATCCGGGTGAAGGATGGAGGCCCGGGCATCTCGGACGAGGAGTTGCGGCAGCTGTTCGAGCCGTTTGGAGCGGGAGCGGGGCTGGGGCTCTACATCGCCGCGGAGCTGGCGCGGCTGCATGGCGGCGGGCTCTCGGTGGAGTCGAAGAAGGGGCAGGGCACGACGTTGAGCGTGATGCTGCCGAGGATCTGAGCCCCACGAGCCCCAACCTCCCCCAACCTCCCCTCTCCCTTCGGGAGAGGGTCGGGGTGAGGGTATCTCGGGCCGCGAGTTCCCCTCGGTGAGCCCTACTTGCGCTGCTCGGACTTCAGCATCCAGCCGATCATCTTGTAGAGCAGGCGCGCGCCCACGTTGCCATCCCACTCACCGCCCTCGGGATCGGGAGCGACCTCGGTGAGATCGAATCCGACGATGGTGCGGCCGGAGCGGACGACGCCGGAGATGAGGGCGACGGCCTCGGGGAAGGAGAGGCCGCCGGGGACGGGGGTGCCGGTGTGGGGGCAGAGGGTGGGGTCGAGCCCGTCGATATCGAAGGACAGGTAGACGTGCTGGGGGAGGCCCTCGAGCATGGCATCGACCTGGCGGTTCCAGGGGATGCCGTCGAAGCGCTGGTGGTTGATGTGGGAGTCGAAGAAGGCGCGGACGCGGCCGTTGGAGGCGGCGATGTAGCGGTGCTCGTCCTCGCTCATGTCGCGGATGGCGACCTGGACGAGCGACTTCACGCCGGGGATGCGCTCCATGACGTTGTGCATGATGGAGGCGTGGGACCAGGTGAAGCCCTCGTAGGCGTCGCGCAGGTCGGCGTGGGCGTCGAGGTGGAGGACGCCGAGGCCGGGGTACTTCTCGGCGTGGGCGCGGATGATGCCGTAGGAGATGGAGTGATCTCCGCCCACGGCGCCCACGCGCTTGCCCTTGTCGAGCCACTCCTTGGCGGTGCGGTAGACGGCGTCGTGGAGCTGCTCGCAGAGCTGATTGACCTCGGTGGAGGCGGCCAGGAGCTCGGCGTTGGCGTGGTCGATGCCGCCGGCCTCGATGATGGGAACGGCGCGCTGCTTGGCGCGGGAGTTCCAGTCGCGCCACTGGGCGGGCTCGGGGAGCAGGGCGATGCCGCGCTCATAGGGGCGGCCGGTCTCGACGTCGAAGAGGTCCACCTGGCGGCTGGCCTCGAGCACGGCGGAGGGGCCGTCGGAGGTTCCACCGCCGTAGCTGGTGGTGGCCTCGAAGGGGACGGGGATGAGGACGACGTGGGCCTCGTCGGGGGAGTGGGGGAGGCCGAAGATGCCGGAGTCGGGAGACGCGGCGGCGCTGGGATCGAAGGCGGCAGGCATGGGGGCGGAGGATAAGGGGCCGTGTGCGCGACGCAACGGTCCTCTGCGCCCGGACACTCCCCCCTGGCCCCTTTTGTGGTGTGAAGGCAGACACACGGTGCGGGTGTATGTGTAACGGCACCGCATGGGCACACATCCCAAGGCCCGAAAAACAAGCACACGGAGAGAGAAGGGAGAGCAGTGATTTAACACATACAAAATCGCCCGAATTCTTTCTCGGCCTGTGAAGTATTGCTACCCGTCCTTCTCCTCTCATGATAATTGTGCCCTGCTGTTGACGCGGAGAGCGGCTGCGCTCGATTGCGCCCGCTCCGCCGCGAGCCGATGAAGTCGCAAGAGCTGAGGGGGAAAATAAATGAAGGGATTGAGTCGCAGGATTCTTTGTCTTTGCCTGACGGCCCTCTGGGCCTGTGGTGACGCCGGGGATGTTCCTGGAGGCGCACCGCCGTCGATCAAGGCCCAGCCCGGTACGGATGAGGGCATCCATCCCATGAACCAGCGCGCCCTCGATGAGGCGCGCGAGGGTGGCACGAAGGCCGCGCAGCAGGCGCAGAAGAAGGGAGACGTCGCGGCGCAGGGCATCGCGGGTCCCGCCATCATCAGCAATGGAGTGGTGCAGCTCGGTGTCAACGCGAACGGCGCGCTCAACGTGCCGGGCGATGTGCCTTCAACGGGCTCGAGCAGCACGACGACGGTCGGTGTCCGCTACCTCCCCACGGGGGGGGAGGCCACCGCGCCCGGCTGCCTCTGCGAGGGCTGGGGCGTGGCGGACGCCGCGACGGGAGTCACCGGCTGGGCCAACCTGGCCCAGGGTGGCCAGTTCAACATGGTCGTCGAGAGCTTCGACTCCACCGCCACGGAGGCGAAGTCGGTCGTGCGCGTGGGCGGCGACATCCGCGTCACCCATGAGTTCATGCCCTCGCCGAAGACGCCCAACCTGTACCAGGTGCTGGTGACCATCGAGAACGTCTCCGACATCACCCTCGCGGACGTGCGCTACACGCGCGCCATGGACTGGGACATCTCGCCGAACACCTTCAGCGAGTATGTCACCATCCAGGGGACCGCGACCGCG
This sequence comes from Archangium gephyra, assembly GCF_042230915.1. GTDB lineage: Bacteria > Myxococcota > Myxococcia > Myxococcales > Myxococcaceae > Archangium > Archangium gephyra_B. Next base: position 4,903,316 of record NZ_CP102578.1, read on the forward strand.
ACCAATTTGCGCTACGCTAACGACAACGGCTTCTTGTCCACGGATCCGCTCGGGTCGCGCTACCCCATCCTGGGGGAGGGAGACTTCGTCGACCGGGGGCCCAGCGATCATGGCGCGCTGTTCGACTTCCAGTTCGGCTCGGTCGCTCCGGGCGGCAAGGTCAAGTTCAAGATCTTCTACGGCGCGGCGGGGACCGAGTCCGCGGCCTACGACGCGCTGGTGGCCGCCAAGGCCGAGGTGTATTCCTTTGGCCAGTCGAACTGGGATGGGACAGGGGACTACACCAGCTCGTGGGGGGTCCCGGAGGGTACCTACGGCATGACCACGGGTGCGCCCCACACGTTCATCTTCGCCTTCGGGGACGTGGGAGGCATCGAGCTTCCCCCCGTCAATGGCCAGCCCACCGCGAACGCGGGGCCGGATCAGACGCTCCAGTGCCTGGTTCCGGGCTCGGTGCACACCATCAGCCTCAATGGCACCGCTTCCTCGGATCCGGAGGGCTCGCCGCTGACGTACTCCTGGTCCAACGGCAGCTCGGTGGTCAGCACCGCTGGCGCGCCGTCCCTCTCGCTGCCCCTGGGCAGCCACACCTTCTCGCTCGTCGTCAGCGATGGCTCCATGTTCTCGGAGCCCGACAGCGTGACCGTCAACCTGCTGCCGGATGTGGCCCCCACCCTGTCTCTCAATGGCCCGGCCACCCAGTCCCTGGAGTGCCGCTCGCCGTATAGCGACCCGGGTGCCACGGCGAATGATGTGTGCGATGGCAACCTGACGGGCTCGATCGTCCGCAGCGGCTCGGTGGACTCCAACGCCGTGGGCAGCTACGTGCTCACCTACAACGTGACGGATCCCCAGGGCCAGAGCGCGTCCCCGGTCAGCCGCACGGTGAACGTCTCCGACACGCTGGCGCCCAGCATCACGGTCATCGGTGCGAGCAGCGAGTCGCTCGAGTGCGGCTCCTCGTACGCGGAGCCGGGTGCCACGGCCAGCGACGCCTGCGTGGGGTCCGTGCCGGTGAGCACCTCGGGCTCGGTCAACAGCGGCGCTCCCGGCTCCTACACGGTGCACTACAGCGCGACCGACCCCTCCGGCAACAGCAGCTCCGCCTCGCGCTCCGTCCAGGTCTCCGACACGCTGGCTCCCGCCCTCGCGCTCAACGGCCCGGCCAGCATGGGGCTGGAGTGCGGCTCGCCGTTCCTCGACCCGGGCGCCACCGCCTCCGACGCGTGCGTGGGGCCCCTGCCCGTGACCGTCTCGGGCTCGGTCAACAGCGGCGCTCCCGGCTCCTACTCCCTGAGCTACAGCGCGGTGGACCCGTCCGGCAACGCCGCCTCCACCGGGCGCGCCGTCCAGGTCTCCGACACGCTGGCCCCCGCCATCAGCCTGCTGGGGGAGAACCCGGTCCGGCTGGAGTGCGGTGTCTCCACCTACGCCGAGGCCGGTGCCACGGCCGCTGACCTCTGCGCGGGCGACCTGAGCGGGGCGCTCGTCATCGACAGCTCCGGCGTCAACGCGGGCGTCGAGGGCAGCTACTCCGTGACGTACGGCGTGGCCGATCCCTCCGGCAACTCCAGCTCGGCGGTGCGCGCGGTGCAGACGCAGGACAGCCTGCCGCCCACGCTCGCGCTGCAGGGCGCGCCCGTCATGCGGCTCGAGTGCGGCCAGGACACCTATGTCGAGCCGGGCGCCACGGCGGCCGATGCGTGCTACGGCGACCTGACGAGCGCGATCGCCATCTCCGGCAGCGTCGACACGGGCACGGTGGGCTCGTACACGCTGGGCTACTCCGTGGCGGACGGCGCGGGCCACACGGCCAGCCAGTCGCGGACCATCACGGTGGTGGACACCACCAGCCCGGTGGTGACGGTGAAGGCTCCCGTCGAGATGTGGCCGCCCAACCACAAGATGCAGCCCTTCAAGCTGTCCGACTGCGCGTCCATGGCGGACCAGTGCGACGCGTCGGCGAGCATCGACACGATGGGCACCATCACCTCCATCTACAGCGATGAGCCCGAGGACGAGATCGGCTCGGGCGATGGCCACACGATGGAGGACATCGTCATCTCCGGGGCCAGCTCGTTCGAGCTGCGCGCGGAGCGGCAGGGCAAGGGCAACGGCCGGGTGTACGGCGTGAACTTCCAGGTGCTGGACGCCGCCGGCAACAAGACGCAGTCCACCTGCTTCTTCGCGGTGCCGCACGACATGTCCGGCAGCGTCGCCGTGGATGACGGAGCCAACGCTGGCTACACGGTGACGGCCTCGCCCGTCCTCGTGACGCGCTAGAACAGCAGCAAAGCATCGAGGAGGGCGGTTGGGTTCCGGAGCACTGGAACCTGGCCGCTCTCTTCGCGTTTTTGGCGGACAACACTTCCTCTTCAATTTTCAAGGAGCGACACGTGCTCTTCGGACGACGTACTGCCTTCCTGTTCTCCATGCCCCTGGCGCTGCTCGGGGTGGGCTCCGGCTCCGCGCTGGCGGCCACGAGCTCCGTGTGCCGCCCGGCCCTCCAGGTCGAGGATGTGGCTCCCGGCGCCACGGGCTCGGCGCCTTCTTCGTTGCTCCAGATGGGCGAGCTGCTCTTCTACGCCGCGAATGATGGCGCCCACGGCACCGAGCTCTGGAGGAGCGACGGGACGGCCGCGGGGACGTACCAGCTCAAGGACATCTCCTCGGGAGCGGCCAGCTCCAATCCCTCCTCCTTCATCTCGATTGGCGGGACGCTCTACTTCGTCGCCGACGATGGGAGCCACGGCCAGGAGTTGTGGAAGAGCGATGGCACCGAGGCCGGCACCGTTCTGGTGAAGGACCTCCGGCCGGGCACCTCCAGCTCCTCCGTGTCCTCGGTGAAGGTGATGAAGGAGCAGCTCTACTTCGTCGCCGACGATGGGAGCCGCGGCCAGGAGTTGTGGAAGAGCGATGGCACCGAGGCCGGCACCGTCCTGGTGAAGGACCTCCAGCCGGGGGCCTCCGGCTCCTCCGCGACGGCGCTGATGGGGGTGGGTGACACCTTGTTCTTCCGGGCCAATGGCGGCACGCAGGGCGTGGAGCTGTGGAAGAGCGATGGCACCGAGGCCGGCACCGTCCAGGTGAAGGACATCGCCCCGGGGAGCGCCGGCTCGCTGCCCTCGGACCTGACGGCCGCGGGCGGGAAGCTCTTCTTCACGGCCAGTGACGGCGTCAGCAGCGCCAACCTCTGGGTGAGCGATGGGACGGAGCCCGGCACCTTCCAGGTCAAGGCCATCCACCCGGACGCGGCCCACGCCGTCCCCGACCAGCTCCGGGCCGTGGGCAGCACCCTGTTCTTCCGGGCCGACGATGGGACGCATGGTCCGGAGCTGTGGAAGAGCGACGGCACCGAGGCCGGCACCGTCCTGGTGAAGGACCTCCGCACGGGCACCTCGGGCTCGCGTCCCAGCAACCTCGTGAACGTCGCCGGGAAGCTCTTCTTCAGCGCCGACGATGGCCTCGGGGGCCGCGAGCTGTGGCTGAGCGATGGCACCGAAGCGGGAACCCGGCAGCTCAAGGATGTGCAGCCCGGGAGCAACGGCTCGCTGCCGGACCAGCTGACGGCGGTGGGAGACACGCTGCTCTTCGTCGCCGACGACGGCACCACGGGCCGCGAGCTGTGGAAGAGCGATGGCACCGAAGCGGGGACCCAGCAGGTCGTGGACCTGACGCCCGGCGCGGCCTCCTCCCTGCCGCGCTCCCTGACCGTCGTGGGTACCAACGTCTTCTTCGTGGCCGACGAGAGCGGCACGGGCGCGGAGCTCTACTCCTTCGGGCGGCCGCTGCTCGGGGACTGCACCCCTCCGGCCGTCGTGTGCCCGGCGGACGTGCAGATCAGCGCCACGGGGCCCGAGGGCGCCAGCGTGAGCTACCCGCCCGCGACGGCGACGGATGCCAGCCCCTCTCCCACGCTCAGCTACAGCACCCCCTCCGGCGGGACCTTCCCCGTGGGGGACACCGAGGTGACCGTCACCGCCACGGATGCCGCGGGCAACCAGGGGACCTGCTCCTTCGCCGTCAAGGTCCGGTCCATCTCCTCCGGGCCCGAGGAGGAGGGCGGGTGTGGTTGTAGCTCCAGCTCCGGAGGCACCACGGCCCTCTGGGTGCTGGGCGTGCTCGCCCTCGCGCTGGCCCGGCGGAGACAGCCGGGCTCCCCGAGCTGATTTCCGGAGCCGGGACGAGCGGGGGGCGGGCCGGGACTCCACCCGTCCCCCTGTCCCTTCACCCGGGGCGCTGGTTGTGCTCCGGAGCGGAGGGACATTCCGGGTAAGGTGGCGCCCGGGAATCGCCTCGAGGGGCACCTCGAGGGTCACAAGGAGTCAGTCGAACATGAGCAAGGTGTACGCGGACGCGAAGTCGGCCCTGGACGGGCTGTTGAAGGACGGCATGACCATCGCCGCGGGTGGCTTTGGCCTGTGCGGCATTCCCGAGAACCTGATCGCCGTCGTAGCCGACTCGGGCATCAAGAACCTGACCATCGCCGGCAACAACGCCGGTGTGGACGGGTTCGGCATGGGCGTGCTGCTCAACAAGCGGCAGGTCAAGAAGGTCATCGCCTCCTACGTGGGCGAGAACAAGGAGTTCGAGCGGCAGGTGCTGGCCAAGGAGCTCGAGCTGCAGCTGGTGCCGCAGGGCACGCTGGCGGAGAAGTTCCGCGCGGGCGGCGCCGGCATCCCCGGCTTCTACACGCGCACCGCCTACGGCACGCTGCTCGCCGAGGGCAAGGACACCCGCGCCTTCGACGGCCGCGAGTACGTGCTGGAGGAGGCCATTCGCGCCGACGTGTCCATCGTCAAGGCGTGGAAGGGCGACAAGGCGGGCAACCTCGTCTACCGGAAGACGTCGCGCAACTTCAACCCGATGATCGCCACCTGCGGCAAGGTGTGCGTGGCCGAGGTGGAGCAGCTGGTCGAGGTGGGCGAGCTGGAGCCGGATCAGATCCACACGCCGGGCATCTTCGTGGACCGCATCATCCAGGGGGCGAAGTACGAGAAGCGCATCGAGTTCCGCACGGTGCAGGGCGCGGCCGCGTCCAAGAAGGACTCTCCCATCCGCGAGCAGATGGCGAAGCGCGCCGCGCAGGAGCTGCGGGACGGCTACTACGTGAATCTCGGCATCGGCATCCCCACGCTGGTGGCGAACCACATCCCGCCGGGCATCAACGTCACGCTGCAGTCGGAGAACGGCCTGCTGGGCATCGGCCCCTTCCCGACCGAGGAGCAGGTGGACGCGGACCTCATCAACGCCGGCAAGCAGACCATCACCACGCTGCCGGGCTCGAGCTTCTTCTCCAGCGCGGACTCGTTCGGGATGATCCGCGGCGGGCACGTGGACCTGTCGATCCTCGGTGGCCTGGAGGTGGCCGAGAACGGTGACCTCGCCAACTGGATGGTGCCGGGCAAGATGGTGAAGGGGCCCGGCGGGGCGATGGACCTGGTCTCCGGCGTGAAGCGCGTGGTGGTGCTGATGGAGCACACCGCGAAGGGCGCGTCCAAGGTACTCAAGCAGTGCACGCTGCCCATCACGGGCAAGGGCGTGGTCAACCTGCTGATCACCGACCTGTGCGTGTTCGAGATCATCCCCGGGCAGGGGCTGGTCCTCAAGGAACTGCACCCCGGCGTCACGCTCGACGAGGTGAAGGCGAAGACGGACGCGTCGTTCCGCGTGGCACTCTGAGCCGGGTGGCTCGATAGCGCTGGAATGAAGCCGCCGGTGGGGTCCTCGCCGGCGGCTCTCGCCATCCGCGGTCCGCCTCCGCCTGCCTCCCCGGTGAGCGGCCTTTGGGCCTCGCGGGGCCACCGCGCCCCTTCACTTCCGGGGACGTGCCTCCCTTCCTCCATGGAGGAGTCCGCACGTGAAGAGGCCCGGGAGGATGAGATGAGCAAGGATGCCCCGTGGGAGGACATGGATGCGTGGTTGGGCACGGGCGGGCGCCCGTCCTCCGCGTTCTCCCAGCCGGCCTCCGGGTCCGCGGACTCCTTCCTGAAGGAAGTGCTCCAGGTGGAGCCGGCCTCACGGCTACCGGTCCCCGGGCAGCGGCTCGGCGGCCCGGAGGGCAGGCGCTTCGAGATCCTCGAGCCGATGGGCCGTGGGGGCATGGGGCAGGTGTTCCGCGCGCGGGACGCAACGCTGCGGCGGGAGGTGGCGCTCAAGTTCCTGCTGCCCCGCCCTGGCCTCGAGGAGCTGGCGCTCGCGGAGGCGCGGGCCGTGGCCCGGCTCGACCACGAGAACATCGTCCGCATCTTCGACGTGGCGGAGTGGAGTCCCACGCCCGGCGGTGCCCGGGTGCCCTTCCTGGTGATGGAGTGCCTGGAGGGCGAGTCGCTCGCCGGGCTGCTGGCGCGTGAGCGTCCCGGGCCGCGGCGCGCGCTGGAGCTGCTCGAGGCCATCGCCGCGGGCCTGGCGCATGCGCACGAGCGGGGCATCGTCCACCGCGACCTCAAGCCCGGCAATGTCTTCCTCACCCGGGAAGGGACGGTGAAGCTGCTGGACTTCGGCCTGTCGCACCTGGCCCTGGAGCCGGTCCGCTCCGGGCTCCCGCCCGCCGGAGGCACGCCGGCCTACATGGCGCCGGAGCAGTGGCGGGGCGAGCCGCAGGACGCGCGCACCGACATCTGGGCGGCGGGCGTGGTGTTGTACGAGCTGCTCACCGGGGAGCTGCCCTTCCAGGGTGCCACGCTCGCGGAGCTGCGCGAGCGGGTGACGTCGCCGGAGCCCGCGCCCCCGGTGCGCGTACGCCATCCAGAGGTGCCGCGGCAGGTGGCGGTGCTGCTGGCCACCGCGCTGGCGAAGGAGCCGGCCCGGCGTTTCGCCTCGGCGCTGGAGCTGCTGCAGGAGGTGCGCGAGCTGCGCGAGGCACGCAAGCCCGCCGCCGAGCCCCAGCGGCGCCAGGTGACGCTGATGTCCTGCCAGCTCGCGGGGCTCTCCGAGGGCGGCGCGGCGCTCGATGCGGAGGACATGGGCGAGCTGGAGCAGGCCTTCCACGAGGCCAGCGTGGAGCTCATCGAGCGGCAGGGGGGCTTCGTGGCCCTGTCCATGGGCGGCGAGGTGCTCGCGGGCTTCGGCTGGACGCGGGGCCGGGAGGATGACTCGGAGCGCGCGGTGCGCACGGGGCTCCAGCTCACCCGGGAGCTGCGGGACACGCTGGTGCGCAGGCTGCCGCACCTGCCCCTCTCCGGCCTGTTCGTGCGCGGCGGCGTGCACACGGAGCTGATGGCGGTGGGCCCGCGGCTCCAGGGCGAGGCCCCCAAGCTGGCCGCGTGGCTCGCGCATCAGGCCGGGCCGGGGCAGGTGCTCATCAGCGGCACGACGTGGACGCTCGTGCGGGGCGCCTTCCAGGCCGAGCCGCTCGGCGCCCGCACCTTCGAGGGGCTGTCGGGAAGCGTGAGCCTGGAGACGCACCGCGTGCTGGGGGAGCGGGAGGTGGCTTCCCGGTTCGAGCGGACGCACGAGGCCGGACGGCTCTCGCCGCTGGTGGGGCGGGAGCACGAGCTGGGGCGGCTCCTGGGGCTCTGGGAAGAGGCGCGGCGGGGGCAGGGGGCCGCCGTCCTGGTGAGCGGTGAGGCGGGCCTCGGCAAATCGCGCCTCATCCAGGCGCTGTGCGAGCGCGTGGCGGAGTCCTCCCACCTGATCCGGGTGCAGTGCTGGTCCCGGTTCAGCACCCAGGCCCTGCACCCCATCCGCGAGATGCTTCACGTGGCGGTGGGCATCCGCCCGGAGGATCCTCCCGCGCTGCGCCTGGAGAAGCTGGAGGCGCGGCTGCGGGCGCTGGGTCTGTCCCGGGAGGACGGGGAGCTGCTGGGCCTGTTGCTGGAGTTGCCCGTGGCCGAGGGCTCCCCGGTGCTCCAGCTCACGCCCGAGCGGCGCAAGGAGAAGACCTTCGAGTCCCTGGTGTGCATGCTCATGCGCTGTCCGTGTGATGCCCCGCCGGATCTCCTGGTCATCGAGGATCTGCACTGGGCGGACTCCTCCCTGCTCGAGCTGTTGGGCGTCCTCCTGGAGCGCGTGGGGAAGGCGCGGCTCCTCCTCGTCCTGAGCGCCCGTCCGGAGTTCCAGCCGGACTGGCCCCGGAGTGAGCGGATCCACCGGCTGGTGTTGGAGCGGCTGCCGGCCGGGCTCGCCGCGGACCTGGTGCGGAAGGTGGCCCGGGAGCGCGCGCTGCCGGAGGAGACGGTCCAGGCGCTGGTGGGGAGGACGGATGGCATCCCGCTCTTCATCGAGGAGATGACGCGCATGGTGGTGGCGGGCGGGGAGGTGGCGTCCATCCCACTCACCCTGCACGAGCTGCTGCTGGCCCGGCTGGACATGCTGCCCTCGCGCCAGAAGGCCCTGGCGCGGCTGGGCGCGGTGGTGGGGCGGATCTTCTGTGCCCATCTGCTGGCCCTGCTGTCGGAGCGCGATGATGCCACCGTGCAGCGCGACATCGCCGGGCTGGTGGAGGCGGGACTCATCAGCCCGAGGGAGCGGGAAGGACTGCCCGGGCCGGAGTACCAGTTCCGGCACGCGCTCTTCCAGAAGGCCGCGTACCAGTCCCAGTCCCGGAGCACGCTGCGGCGCACCCACCGGCGCGTCGCGGCGATGGTGGAGATGCACTTCCCCGCGCTGGTGGAGTCGAGGCCGGAGGCGCTCGCGCACCACCTCACCCAGGCCGGGGAGCACGCGCGGGCCATCGGCTACTGGGCGCGGGCCGGACGGCTCGCCCGCGAGCGTCAGGACAGCCCCGAGTCGCTGGCTCATCTGACCCGGGCGCTGGAGCTGTTGCCCGTCCTGACGGATGACGCGCCGCGCCTCCAGCGGGAGCTGGAGATCCGCATGGACCTGGGCCTCGCGATGCTGCAGGTGCAGGGCTACGGCTCGCCCGGAACGGAGCGGATGTTCGCCCGTGTCTGGGAGCTCCTCTGCCTGGTGGGCGAGGCGTTGCCCCGGCTCGACCTGCCCTTGTGGGCCCTCTTCGCCTATTACCGGGGACGCTCCGAGTACCACCGGGCAAAGGAGCTGGCGGAGCGGCTCGTGGACCTGGGGCAGCGCCACGGGCAGTTGGAGCTGCGGAGCCTGGGCGACGTGATGAGCGCGGTCATCCTCTTCGCCTGGGGGCGGCCGGGGGAAGCCGCGCGGGAGCTGGCGCGCGTCCTGGGCCGCCCGGAGCCTTCCCTCGAGGAGCACCGGGCGCTGGCCATGCGCTACGGGATTGATCCCTGGATGATGGCGCGGGCCGAGAGCGCCATCGTGCATGCGGTGCTCGGCCGGATCGAGGAGTCGCGGCGCCGGGCCCGGGAGGCGCTGGAGCTGGCCGGCCGTGCCGGTCATCCCTACTCGCTGGGCTCCACGCAAGTGTATGTGGCCGTGGCCCGCCTGGTTCGCCGGGATGCACAGGGGGCCTTGTCGCTGGTGGACCGGGCCCTCACGTTCGCGAGCGAGCGCAGATTCGTGATCTGGAGCACGTGGGCGACGCTCGTCCGGGCAAGAGCCCTGGCCGAACTGGGGCAACCGCTGGAAGGCCTCGCACTCGCGCAGGGTGTCCTCGAGTCCTGGCGCGCGCGGGGCGTTCGTAACGGAATCTCCTCCTGCCTGAGCTTCATCGCGCAGGCCCGGTTGGCGCTGGGGCAGGTCCAGGAGGCGTTGGCGGCGATTGATGAAGCGCTGGCCGAGAGCGCGGCGATGGGGGAGTTCGGTTTCGAGGTCTTGCTGCACCGGGTCCGGGGCGAGTGCCTGAGGCGGGCGGGACGGGAAGAGGAGGCGGGCTCCAGCTTCGTCCGCGCCCTCGCGGTGGCGCGTGCGCAGGGGGCGGCCCTGCTGGAGCTGCGTGCGACGGTGAGCCTGTGCCGCCTGTTGCGGGACAGGGGGCAGGTGGAGGTGGCGCGGCGGATGATGGAGCGGGCGTGTGCCGGGTTCGCGCCGGACAGGGAGTGCGTCGACCTCCAGGAGGCGCGGGCGCTCCGGGACGAGCTGTCGCGAGGCGAGGCGCGGTCATGGGGAGCCGCCAGCCCCTGAGCGCTCAGCGCCTCGGGCGCCGGGGCCCCTTGCCCCGTGCGTCCTCGAGCTCGTCGGGCATCCACGGCATGTCCAGCTGATCCTGCAGCTCGAGCAGGGTGTCCGCGTGCAAGGCGCCGCGCCGGCCGCGGCCCACGACGAAGCGCACCGGCCGGTCGAACAACGGAAGCTCCTCCTCCACGAGCGTGCGCGCGAGCTTCTCCGGCAGATCGAGCCGGACCACCCCCACGGGCTCTCCCGCCTCGTCCTGCTCCACCTCGTAGTCCAGCGCCACCTCGCGGTCCCGGATGAACACCCCGTCCGGCAATGACAGGAGCTGCTCGCGGACCTCGAGCGGCACCAGCGCGTCCAGGTCGAGCGCCAGCGGGCGCGCGAGGAACTCGTCCATCGTGGTGACCCCCTCGAGCTGGGCCTCGTAGAGGGCGGTCAGCTCCGGCACCCCGAGCTTCGTCGTGCGTCCGCCCGAGCGGCGCCACAGCTCGCGCACCTCGTCGATGGCCGGCTGGTTGCGGCGCACCGCTGGGTGCTCCGCCTCACCACTCGCCATCGCCTCGGCGAGCGCCCGCCGTGCGCGGTCGGCCAGCTCCGGCCCCCACGCGGCGAGCACCTCCACCTCGCGCTCCAGCTCGAAGCCGGCGTACTCCACGTGCCACTCCAGGACGAGCGACAGGTGGAACGTGTCGTAGGTGACGCCGGCCTCGGTGCGGCGCCCGTACTTCCGCAGCAGCTCGAGTGGGAGTTGCGTGCCCTCGATGGACGCGTGCGCGGTGCCGGAGCGGTCGGCGAAGTAGCGGAGCGTCCCCGCGACAGCGCCAAAGCTTCCGCACACGCTCGTCTTCGAGACGCGGGCCTGCTCGCCCCGGGCCGTCTGTTCGTCGAGGGTGAGATCGAAGGGCATGAAGCACGCGAGCAGGTCGGCGAAGCGGCGGTGCACGCCGTCGTCCACGAAGGGCAGGTGCTCGGGCAGCTCGGCGCGCAGGCTCCGGTAGACGGCCGCCATCACCAGCGCCGCGTCCTCGACGGCCTTCACCAGCACGCCGCGCCGCTCGGCCCAGCGCTCCATCTTCTCCGCGTGGAACAGGTGGCGTGGGAGCCCGTACACCTCGCCGATGGAGCCCGCCTCGCGGTACGCGTCGGCGTAGAGGTTGTAGGCGGTGAGGTGATCGCTCCCGGGGACCAGCACCCCCTCCAGGTCGCGCTCCTCGCGCGTCATGCGGTGGAGCGACTCGATGGCGCTGCACACGGCGAGGTAGGGGAGGAGCGCGTCCTCCGCGTTGACGATCAGCTCCGCCCACGTCCGCTCCACCGGGAGCGCCTCGACGGCACGGCCGTAGGACGAGAGCCTTCCGTGCGCGTCGATGATGTTGCGCTCCCGCAGCAGCTGGAACACGCGCTGGTAGGCGGCGCGGTCGAGCGGCACGGGGAGCGCCAACGCATCGGCCCGGACCCCGAGGGCGGCTGCGGTGAGCGCCACGCGCTCGGGATCTCCCGCGAGCTGGAACTCGGGCTCCGTCGGACGGAGCGCGAAGAAGTCGATGTCCCGGTTGCTCAGGATGAAGATGCGCCCGCCCTCGACGCGGCCGTGCACGCGCCCGGCCATCTGGAGCAGCTCGTTGTTTCCGAGGTGGACGCGCGTGAGCACGTTGCGCCCGCGCTCGACGAGGTTGGCGAAGCGAGTGTCATCGATGACGATGGTGTCGAGCCCCTGCACGTTGAGCGCGCTCTGTCCCGCGGCCGTCATGGCGAGCAGGAAGGGCCGGGGCGCCGTCCCCTCGAGGAAGGGCCGGATGGCGCGGATGGGCTCGCCGCCGTGGTAGTGCGCCGCGTGGATGCCCGGCCAGCGGTTGCGGACGTACAGGGCCGCCTGCTCGACGGCCGCCCGCGTGGGGAGGAAGACGCCCACCCCGCGTTGCTCCTTCTCCACGGCCAGCAGGAAGGCCTCGTCCAGGAAGGCGAGCGGTGGCCTGTTCTGGACCACGACGGTGGCCACCTTCTTCGGATCGAACGCCTGGACCTGGAGCACCTCGGCGCTGCCGAGATAGCGCGCGTAGAGCGCCGGATCCACGGTGGCGGAGAGCCAGATGAAGCGGCAGCCCACGCGCTTGCCGAGCGCGAGGCAGAGTTCCAGCTCCGCCGACGTCTGGTGGATCTCGTCGATGACGAGGGTGTCGTGCGGGAGGATGTCGCCGTTCTGGAACCAGCGCCGCGCGATGCCGGTCGTCACGATGATGACGTTCCAGGTGGGCGTGTCGGGCGTCGCCTCGCGCTCGCGGTTCACCACGCCCACCCGGAGGGGGGAGGCACCTCCCTGGCCGACGATCTCCTCGGCGATGAGCCGGATGGCGAGCGTCTTGCCGGTCCCGGTCCCGGCGACGATGCCGAAGCCCTGGCCCGCGCGCGCCAGCTCGCGCACCCGGGGCCCGTGGTGTGTCTCGAGCCAGGTCTCCAGGCGCAGCCCGAGCGCGAGCTCGATGGTTTCACACGCCGCGCGCGTGGGGGCGATGACGATGAGGCGCCCCGTCGGTGGCTCGGCGGAGACGAAGGCGTCGTGGTCGGGCGGCAGGTGGCGGTCGATCGGCGTGCGCACGCCGATCAATCTATGGACGGGAGGTGAGGCTCTCCAGCAGCAGGTTCTCGAAGCGTTGGGCATTGGCGCCCCCGCCGAAGGGGGCCATACTCCCGGCCCGTTCATACCCGGGGGGAGTGGCATGACAGGCTTGAGAGCAACCGTGGCACGGCTGAGCGTGGGGCTTTGCGTCCTGAGCGGAGTGCTGGGGGGACGGGCCATGGGAGGCGAGGAGGCCTCGTTACTCCAGTCCGTGCCGCGGACGCCGGTGGAGCGCCTCATGCAGGCGTGCACGGTCGGCAAGCTGGAGGCGTGTGAGTTGCTCGGCAGGCACTACATGTTGGGAGAGGGAGTCCCCAAGGACGAGCGCCGCGCCGCCGAGCTGTTCGAGAAGGTCTGCGCGGGCGGGGCGGTCGCGGGTTGCTTCACTCTCGGCCTGCTCCACCAGGAGGGCCTCGGCGTTCCCAAGGACGTGCACCGCGCCGGCGCACTGTATGAGCGGGCCTGCGAGGGCGGAGTGGGCATGGCTTGCGTGGCCCTTGCCTCGCTCTATGTGAAGGGGCTCGGAGACTTCCAGGATTTGCGCCGCGCCGCGGTGCTGCATGAGAAGGCCTGCAAGGGCGGGGTCGCCGAGAGTTGCCGTTTCCTCGAAAAGAAGGCCGGGGAGGTGGCGCTGTTCAAGAAGGACTGCGAGGACGGGAAGGCCCAGGCGTGCTTCGAGCTCGGCCTGCTCTACACGCTGGGTCTCGGCGAGGTGGGCCTCGGCGCTCCCCAGGCAGATAGCCGTGCCGCCGCGCTGTATGAGAGGGCCTGCAAGGGCGGAGTGGCCAAGGGGTGCCTCGAGGCCGGTGGGTTCTACGAGGATGGCAGAGGAGTCGGCATGGATGGGCGCCATGCCGCCGCGCTGTATGAGCAGGCCTGCGAGGGTGGGGAGGCCTGGGGTTGTTACAAGCTTGGCGATCTCCACGAGCAGGGCGGCGCGGTCTCCTCGGATGTGAAACGCGCCGCCGCGCTGTATGAGAAGGCCTGCAAGGGTGGGGAGACCGTCGGTTGCTTCAGTCTCGGCATCCTCCTCGAGGAGGGCCGCGGAGTGCGGAAGGACGAGCGCCGCGCCGCCGCGCTGTATGAGAAGACCTGCAAGGAAACGGAGACCGTGGGTTGCTACCGTCTCGGCTTTCTCTACAGGGAGGGCCGCGGAGTGCGGAAGGACGAGCGCCGTGCCGCCGCGCTGTTCGAGAAGGTCTGCGCGGGCGAGAAGCGCGTCGGTTGCTACGAGCTCGGCTCGCTCTACGAGGAGGGCCGCGGAGTGCGGAAGGACGAGCGCCGCGCCGCCGAGCTGTATGAGAAGGCCTGCGACCGCGGGGATGTCCGGGCTTGCAGTGCCATCAGAGAGCGCTTCGAGTAGGGTCACCGCCCCGGGCTCCCTTCCTTCCAGGAGGACACCTTGCAGACGTATGACCTGTTCGCCCCCCGGCCTCACCATGTCCGATCGCCCCGCCCTGTTCGCGAAGATGCGGAGCGAGCCCGGGCTGTGCCGCGTGGAGCCCTTTGGCGCCTACGCGGCGGCCCGCTACGAGGATGCGGCCGCCATCCTGAAGGATCCGCGGTGCTTCTCGTCCGAGGCGCTCGCCGTCACCGCGGAGCCGGCCTGGCTGGGGCCCAACCCGGTCGCCCAGTCGATGCTCTCGATGGATCCGCCGCGCCACACGCCGCTGCGCGCGCTGGTCACCCGGGCCTTTGGCCCTGCGGGGATGGCCCGGCTGGAGGCCCAGGTCCGGAAGGTGAGCGAGGCGCTGGCGGAGGCCGCCGTGCGCCAGGGCGAGGTGGAGCTGGTGGATGCCTTCACCTTCGTGCTGCCGCGCGACATCATCGGCGCGATGCTGGGCCTGGACCCGAGCACCTTCTCGGAGTTCAAGCGGTGGTCCACGAACATGGGGCTGATCTCCTCCGCGAGGACGCCCGAGCAGTACGAGGCGGTCCGGGCCACGGTGCGGGAGATGAAGGACTACCTGTCGGAGGTCATCCAGGCGCGCCGCCGCCAGCCGGGCGAGGACATGGTGAGTGACTTGCTCCAGGCGGAGGTGGAGGGGCAGAAGCTCACGGATGAGCAGTTCCTGTCCTTCCTCTTCCTGCTGCTGCCGGCGGGGATGGAGACGACGACGCAGCTGCTCGGCAACTCGGTGCTGATGCTGGCGCGGCATCCCGAGCAGCTGGAGCGGATGCGGGCGGACAAGACGCACATCCCGCGCTTCATCGAGGAGGTGCTGCGCTACGAGCCGCCCACGCAGCTGAGCTTCCGCCTGGCGGTGCAGGACGTGGAGCTGTCGGGGACGAAGGTGCCGGCGGGGAGCCTGGTGCTGGGGCTGGTGGGGTCGGCCAACCGGGACGAGCGGGTGTTCGAGCAGCCGGAGCGCTTCCTTCCCGGGCGGGACAAGGCCACGCAGCACCTGTCCTTCGGGTACGGGGTGCACTTCTGCCTGGGCGCGCAACTGGCCCGGCTGGAGGCGCGGCTCGGCCTGGAGGCGCTCGTCTCGCGAATCAGTGGCCTGCGGCTGCGCTCGCCGGAGGTGCAGTGGCTGTCCGGGTTCACCATCCACGGGCCCGAGGCGCTGCCGGTGGAGCTCATCCCCGCCCGGTCATGAACCCGCTGCTCCAGGCGATTCTGGATGGCAGGACCGCGGAAGTGCGCGCGATCGCCGCGGCCCAGCCACACCTGCTGGGTGAGCGCTCGTCATCGGGGCAACTCCCTTTGGATGTCGCTCGGGCCAAGGGGCGAGCCGACGTACAGGTGGCCTTGATGCGGGCAGGGGCCTCTTCGCTCGGGGAGGCGCCGGACGTGTGCGCACTACTTGGGGAGTACCTCGCCGAGCTCTCGTCCAGTACCTTCGCCGCCGGATGGTTGGACGGTCTCGAGTTCATCGTCTGGGATGCTGTGGCCACGGGGGCCGCCCTGGGAGACCCGGAGCTCTTCCGGCCTCTCTTCAATGAGGAGATCGCCGATCTCCTCTTTCTCGCTGGGCGGTGCGGTGGATGGGTGACGGGGGACGGCCGCCGGGTGCCTCTTTCCGAGTGCCATGCGCTCTATGGCAATTGGAAGGCGCGTCTTCGGGAGCCTGGCTCGTGAGGGCGGGCAGCGCGGTGGCGTACTCCTACAATCTGGGACTCATGCGCCACTGCCCACATCCGGCCCGGTCCACTATGGGGTGGTTGGGTGAGATGTGCGCAGCGGACTTTCTCTTCGCGCATGGGTTACATCGCGCTGAAGTCTGAGGACCTACGCATTCACTTCAGCTGCTTCTTCTTGAAGCTGGCTGAATACGTTGCGTGAATCATCAGTTGGCCAATTCTTGATGCAATAGACAAGAAGTGGCGGCTCTTGAACGGGCGTGTCCTTAGAAGCTTCAAGGCCGTAGAGGATGAGGCGGGAAAGAGAACGCCGGTGCGCCACATCTGGGACGAGAACGTCTTTTTGGGCGCGCATCCATGTGTCGAGTTCAGAAAGCGATTCGGC
Organism: Archangium gephyra; assembly: GCF_042230915.1. Lineage (GTDB taxonomy): Bacteria > Myxococcota > Myxococcia > Myxococcales > Myxococcaceae > Archangium > Archangium gephyra_B. The sequence goes on from NZ_CP102578.1 coordinate 4,919,389, forward strand.
TTGGAGTGGCAGCGGCATGGCAGGCATCTCGTTGGAGCGTAGTGCGTTCAGTTTGGTTCGCTGCCTGCGTCGTGCGAGTAGAGCGGGAATGTCTGTCAGATATAAAAGAACGTGGAGCAGAGCGAAAATCCCCACGCCAATCCAGATGAGCGTCCAGTTCCTTGTAATCAATCCCCGAAAGATGCAAATGTATGGGCTGATCATGACGGCCCAGATAAGGGAGAAAATTGTGTAAACGAAAACACGCAATCTTAGGGGCCAATCCGGATCGGTAAATGTTTGCTTAAGGACGACGATCGAGAGGCTGAAAATGACAAGTCCAGGAAGAACCAAGCCAACTGCAGTGGTCCAATACTGCCGGTCAAGCGGGAAGGCCGATATCGCCAATGCAATGCCGGCCGCATTCGAGAGATTAAGTAGGGAGAATAAAATAACGTTGCGGTATTTTTCTGACGAGTCACTGGTGGTGATGAATTTTAGGTCTTTCAGGGGTATGTGTTTCGCCCATCCTCGAGCAATCGCCATGATTGGAGCCAGCGCTCGCCGGACAAAAAGAAACTTTTGAAAAACGGATTTGGCGTTGATGGACGTCGGCAGTCGTGCTGCCAATGCTTCGATCCTAAGCAATTCTGTGCGCGTGCTCGCGAAGAGTGTCTGGACGGCCAGACGGGAGCGGAACCGGCTTTTCAAGTCTGGCGGTGGTTCCTGCAGGAATTCCATGCGCCTGAAGGCTAGTTCCTGAAGGGGATCGGTTCCTTTCTCCACGGCGAATTTCAAGTACTTGGCGAGATCCTCTTGAGGAAGGAGGCCACCCAGGCGCACCACCCTGGTGCGATCATCGAAGTCGCCCTTTTCCCAACGTAAGGACAGCAACCTTCCCACCTGGGCTGTCAGTGTGGAGGGGACGTCTTCTGGGCGCCGCGCGAACCCTTCCTGAAGGAGCTCAAGCAGGTGGATTTCATTGCCCCATTGATAATAGCCTAGACCCTCCCCAAAACCCGGTAGGGTGGAAATGCTTTGTCCTACGGAGAGTTCATCCAGGAGCCGGGTGGCCTCCGCCAAAAGCGGTGCAATGACTTCGGATGACTCCGTTTGGAGCAATGCGACAGTGTACTCGCGCCACTGAAGGTCCATCAAAAGCGCGCGGGCAGAAATTTCATGGGGGTGGGTTGCAAGGTGTCGGACGAACAAAGCCTCCTGATACCGGCGATGTGCAAAGGAGAAACGTCGGTCCCCGATGCTCGCGGTCCGTACGTCGCTACGTCCGATTTTGACATCCACGAGCGCAGCCAACAACTGGTTCAGTCGCTCTCCACTAAATCTCCCAGAGAGAAGCGCGCTGGAGATTTGATCGTGAGTCGGCGACAAACTCAAGGATGGGTTGGATGCGAAGAGGACCGCCAGCTTCGTGGCGCCTTCGAGTATCTCTTCGGGCGTGAATCTGTGCGTCTTTTTTACGTAATCCGGGTCGCGTCTTGCAAGCCGATCGATGTGCCGTATGAGCAGATCGTGATCATGCGGAGGGGGGCGGTTCTCCTCCTTGACGTAGCGGCAGAGCAGGGTCAGGAACAGCGGTGTTTGGAGCAGGCTGTCATTGGTCGCGAGGTACCGTCGGACGATCTCCTTCTGCTCGGGAGACAGGAACGTGTTGTTGACCAATCGTTCCCGCCGCTCACCACTCAAGGTGAGAATTCGCAATTTGTGCCATGGGAGAGAGTCTGGTCCCTTGAATTCACGGGACGCGATGATGCCTCGACAATCGTTCATGCCAGCCAGGAACCGTCGGATCGCTTCAGCATACTCTTTGATGGCGTTGCTTCCGGTAGGCGCATGCATCACCGCTGGAATCTCGTCAAAAGAGTCGAATAGAAAAAACCATGTCCCTTTGCGAAGATAGGCCTCCCAATGCTCCTTAACGTACGCTGCGGTATCTGCGTCGTTGCGCCGGATGTTGTCGAGCACGAACGAGCGGATCCAGTCCGCGTTCGGCCCCTGAGGAGGTTGTGGGGGCAGTTCCTTGAGGTTGATATAGAGTGGGATTTTAACACCTGGGTCGCTGGAGCGGGCTCCGCTGTCAGCGAGCTGGTATGCGAGGTGCCTCAGCGCCACGCTTTTTCCACTGCCAGGTTCCCCCACCAGCAACAGCCACTGTTCGGAACTGCTCTCAATTGCTCGAATCAGGGACGGGAGTCGCCGCAAGCCACGGGACTTTCGTCCGAAAAGCCGGTCGATTCGCGAGACGTAGAAGCTGCCATCGACCTCCACCTCTGCTTCCAGGTCGGTGAATGACTGATCGTTCCAGTTCTCCGCCTTGTTGAGTGCATCGAGATCACTCCGCAGCATCCGGCAGAACTGTTGGCGTCGGCGGAGCGCATCGCGCTGTGCCGCGGATAACTGAACTGGAAGCCCGGCTTTCTTCCAAGTGTCCGTAAGCCCGATGTACGCATCGAGCAATTTCTTGAACAGGATGAATAGGAAGTAGAGCGCGGCGACTGAGCCGATGATCCCCGCAATCCAGCCTTCCACACCATTCCAATTCCGGATGCTGCTGATCCATTGCCAGATGCGGAGCCAATCCCCCGATGAAATCACATCAATAATCTTTTTTATCAACTCCATTGATCCGACTCGCGCCCTTGTGGTTCTGGTTCAGCATGCTGCGGGTGGCGTTATACGTATCGATGATGCCGTCGGCGATAGTTCATGCCCCTGACTCACTCCCAGCGCAGGACGAGCTTGCCCACGGTCTCGTTGCGGGCCATGCGGGCGAGGGCCTCGCGGGCCTCACGCATGGGGTAGACGGCGTCGACCACGGGCGTGAGCGTCCCGGCGCGGAACAGGGGCAGCAGGCTGCGCTCGGCGGCCTGGGTGAGCGCCATCTTCTCCTCGGGGGGCCGGCTGCGGAGCACGGTGCCGGTGACACGCAGCCGCCGGGTGAGGAGGACGTCCAGGTCCACGGGCGCCTGCCGGCCGGCGACGAGCCCCACGAGCAGGACGCGTCCCTGGGGGGCCATGGCCCGGAGCGTCTCCGGGAGGTAGTCCCCGCCGACGAGATCCAACGCCAGGTCCGCCCCGCGCCCACCGGTGGCTTCTCGGACGGCCTCGGCGAAGCGCGGGGGCGCCTCACACAGCAGCGTCTTCTCCACGCCCCAGGCGGCGGCGCGGGAGAGCTTCTCCGCGTTGCGCCCCGTCCCGAGGCTCCGGGCACCCAGCGCGCGGCAGATCTGCGCGGCGGCGGAGCCCACGCCACTGGCGACGGCATGGATGAGCACGGACTCGCCCATGCGCAGGCCGCCCTGGAGCACGAGCGCGTCGAAGGCGGTGAGGTAGGCCTCGGGGAGCGCGGCGGCGGAGGCGAAGTCGAGGTTCTCCGGCAGGGGGAGGGCCTCGCGCTCGTGGGTGATGAGCTGCTCGGCGAAGGCACCCCCGCCCACCAGGCCCATCACGCGGTCCCCGGGCTTGAAGCGGCGGGCGAGCGGACCGGTGGCGATCACCTCGCCGGCGTACTCGAGGCCGGGGACGTCGGCGGGGACGCCCGGCGGGGCGGGGTAGCCGCCGCGCAGCTGGAGGAGATCGGCGCGGTTGAGCGCGGTGGCGCGCACGCGCACGAGGAGATCCGAGGGGCCGGGAGTGGGGGCGGGGCGCTCCTCGAGGTCGAGCACCTCGGGGCCGCCGGGACGGGTGATGCGGAGCACCTGCATGGGAGAGCACCTGGGAGGTCGTTGAACGGGGGCAGTCAAGCACGGATGCTCCCGGCCCCCCACCCGCAAGCTCCCCGAGGTGTTCATCATGTCCGCGCGCAAACCCGTCACCGTCCTCCTGGGCCTCGCCCTGTTCGGGGCTGCTGGCTGTGCCTCCCAGCCCGAGGCCTGCCGCGAGGGACAGGTGGCCACGCCCGCCGCCGCGCAGCGCCACCCGGTGGCCGGCCACCATGTCCGCGCGCATGCCCACAATGACTACGAGCACGAGCGCCCGCTGCTGGATGCGCTCGGCCACCGCTTCTACAGCGTCGAGGCGGACCTCTACCTGACAGATGGGAAGCTCACGGTCTCCCACCTCAATCTCCCCTGGGAGTCCAAGCGCTCGCTGGAGCAGCTCTACCTGGAGCCGCTCCAGGCACGAGTCGACGAGCAGGGCTCGGTGCACGGGGATGGCGTGCCCGTCACGCTGTGGCTCGATCTCAAGCAGGGTGGACGGGAGCTGGTGGACGCCCTGCATGCGGTGCTCGAGAAGTACCCCATGCTCACCCGCATCGACGGGAACGAGGTGCACCCGGGGGCCGTCACGGTGGTGCTGACGGGGGATGCGCAGGGCAAGCGGGACTTCGTGAGCCGCTACCCCCAGCGGCGCGCGGTGCGGGACAGCAACGACTACTCGCCGGAGGATCCACCGGCGGACAGCGCCTGGGGCTACTACGCGCTCAACTGGGGCGATTACCTGGACGGCTCGGGCACGGGACAGCTCGACGATGCACAGCGGGCGCGGCTGGCCTGCATCATCGAGAACGCACACGCCCAGGGGCGCAAGGTCCGCTTCTTCGGTGCACCCAACCACCCGGACGCCTGGCGGGTGGCGCTCGAGTACGGGGTGGACTTCCTCGGAGCCGATGATCTCCAGGGCCTGGACACCTTCCTGGAGGGGGCGCCCTAGGCGGCCGGGGGGACGGCGAACACGCTGGCCCGGGAGGGCCTCGAGGTTTATGAGTACGGCGTGCCGACGACTCTCAAAGAGTGTTCCGTGTGCCGGAAGCCGGTCGCCCCGCGAGCCGAGAACCCGGCGTATCCGTTTTGCTCCAAGCGCTGCCGGATGGTGGACCTGGGGCGCTGGTTGGGAGAGGAGTACCGCGTGCCAGACCGGCAGGCGGACGAGCAGGAGGACGAGCTTCCGGCCGACCAGCATCCCGAGCGCGGCGGCGACGCGTGAGCGGGCTGTGCGACCTGCACTGCCACCTGGTGCCGGGGGTGGATGACGGGGCGCGCACGCTGGAGGACGCGCTGGAGATGGCGCGGGCGCTGGTGGACCTGGGCTTCACCACGGTGGCGCCCAGCCCGCATGCGCGTCCCGAGTACCCCTCGCATTCGCGGCGGATGGTGGAGGAGCGGCTGGCGGAGCTGCGCGAGGCGCTGGAGCGGGCGGGGGTGAAGCTGGCGCTGGGGACGAACGCGGAGAACTTCCTGGACGAGGCCTTCCTGCGGAGCCTGGGCACGCCGGAGGCGCGGCTGCTGGGGACGGGGAAGTACGCGTTGGTGGAGCTGCCCTACACCTCGCCGGTGCCGTCGTTGACGGACATCCTCTTCCGCATCCGCCTCAAGGGGGTGACGCCGGTGCTGGCGCACCCGGAGCGCAGCCTGGAGTTCGAGCGTCCGGGCCGGGCGGCCGAGGCGGTGCGGGCGGGGGCGCTGCTGCAGCTGGACGTGGGAGCGCTGACGGGGCGGTACGGGGGGACGGCGAGGAAGCTGGCGCGCACCTTCCTGGAGGAGGGGCTGTACGCGGTGGGGGCGACGGACCTACACGGCCCGGTGGGGGCGCGGGAGTGGGTGGGGAAGGCGCTGGGAGAGCTGCGGAGCAGGGTGGGGGATCGGGCCTACACCCGGTTGATGGCCACCTCGCCCGGCCGCTTGCTGGCGGGTGAACCCCTGGAGTCCGGAGTGGGGTGAGGGTATACGGGCTGACGTGAATCGCGCCGTCAAATTGATCGCCAGCCTGCTCGTCACCCTCGTCTGCTCCTGGTGGGCCTTCCGGCACACGGACTGGAGCTCGCAGATGACCAGCCTGAAGTCGGCCAACTACCTCTGGGTGTTGCCGTACTTCGTTCTCCTGATGCTGGTGCACCTGTCGCGGACGCTGCGCTGGGGCTGCCTGCTGTCGGGGATGGAGCGGGTGCCGTTCCGCAAGCTGAACGAGGCCTCGGGCATCGGCTTCATGATGCTGCTGGTGCTGCCGTTCCGGCTGGGCGAGTTCGCGCGGCCGTTGCTGATTGCCCAGCGCAGCTCCATCCGCCGGAGCGCGGCGATGACGTCGGTGGTGCTCGAGCGCATCACGGATGGCATGGCGGTCGCGATGCTGATGCGGGTGTTGCTCTTCTTCGTGCCGGCGGAGGTGCCCGCGGTCCGCTACGTGAAGTTGGGGGCGAACCTGATGTTCGCGGTGTTCGGCGGCGGGTTGCTGTTCCTGCTCTTCGCGCTGAAGCACCAGGCGACGGCGGTGGGGCTGGTGCGCTCCACGGTGGGCCGGGTGGTGCCGAAGGTGGCGGACAAGATGGCGGACATCGTGGACACCTTCGTGGGGGCGATGCGGCAGTTGCCGGATCGGCGCCAGATGGTGCTCTTCTTCCTGTACACGGTGGTGTACTGGGGGCTGAACGGGGCGGGGATGGCGGTGCTGTCGAGGGCCTTCGGCCCGACGAGCCTGACGCTGTTCCAGGCGTACGTGGTGATGTCGGTGCTGGTGGTGGGCGTGATGATTCCGGCGGCGCCGGGGATGGTGGGCACGTTCCAGGCGGCGATCAGCGTGGGGCTGTCGCTGTTCCTGCCGGCCTCGGTGGTGAACGGGGACGGCATGGCGTACGCGAACGTGCTGTGGCTGTGCCAGACGGTGCAGCAGGTGGGCTTCGGCGTGGTGCTGATGTCGCTGGGCCACCTGTCCTTCAAGGAGCTGGCCGGCAAGCTGGACAAGGAAGGGCAGCAGGAGCAGGCCTCCGTGCCGTCCGCCTGAGCGCCCACCCCTCTCCCTCTGGGAGAGGGACAGGGTGAGGGTGTCACGCGCCCCGGGTTGCCCCCGTACCGCCGCCGCGGCCCGAGGTCACAGTTCCTCGTTGAGCCAGCGGATGATGGCCTCGCGGATGGAGGGCGGGCGCTCGGAGGAGCCGCGGGTGCCGAAGCCCCGGGGGTCCGCGGGAAGAGGCGCCTTCTCGCGGGAGAGGGCGGGAGTGCGGGCCTGGAGGGGAAGGGCGGTCCTCACAGCTCGCCCTCGGAGCTGGCCTTGCCGTACTTGGCGAGCAGATCCTCGACGGCCTCGCGCAGGTACTCGCTCTGGTGGATGCGGGTGCGGCGTGCGAGCTCGCGCAGCTTGTGGACCTGCTCGATGGGGACGAGCACGTGGGTGGAGACCACGGACTCGGCGGCATCGGGGCCGTTCGAGTCGGCGGAGGCCGGGGTGACCTCGGAGCTCAACGGGCTGGAGCTGGCATCCTGCATCGGAACTACCTCCTCGGGGCTGCTACAGGCCACTACCGGCCTGTGGGCGCATTAGGAGGGCAGGCGGGGAGGCCGTCAAAAAAACCACCTCGCGGGAACGAATGCTTGACGTCAGGGCGAGGGGACGCCGCGGGGCAGCCGCACGGTGAAGGTGGTGCCCGAGTCCGCGCGGGAGTCCACGGAGATGGAGCCGCCGTGGGCCCGGAGGATCTCCTGGACGATGTAGAGGCCCAGGCCCAGTCCATCGCGCGAGCCGCCGCCAGCGCGGCGGAAGGGATCGAAAACATGGGGCAGCAGCGCCTCGGGGATGGGCGCTCCCTGGTTGTGCACCGTGAGCACGAGCGTGGGGCCTTCCTGGCGCAGGGCCACCTCTACCGGCGTGTCGCGGGCCCCATGCTGGAGCGCGTTGCCCACGAGGTTGGAGAGGGCCTGGGCGAGCCGGTCGGGGTCCCACGCTCCGGTGTACGGGCCCGGCTCCTGGGAGAGCACGACGCGGCCCGGGTGCGGCACCTCGAGCTCCTCGAGCGTGGCGCGCACCAGATCCACCAGGTTGCAGGGCCGGCGCTGCACGGGGATGCCGCCGCCGAGCCGGGCGCGGGTGAAGTCGAGCAGGTCGGTGATCATCCGGGACATGCGCTCGGTGCTCCGGGCGATGCGCTGCACGCCGGTGAGCACGGAGCCGGACACGTCGTCGCGGCGCAGCAGCAGCTCGGTATTGAGGGAGATGTTGTGGAGGGGGCTGCGCAGATCATGGCTGACGATGCCCATCAGCCGCTCGCGGAACTGCTCGGCGCGCTTGCGCTCGGAGATGTCCCGGAAGAAGACGGCCAGCCCGCCCTCGCTGGTGGGGTAGACGCTCATGCCCACCCAGAGCTCCAGGGGCGGGTAGTACTCCTCGAACTGCACCGGCACCTTCTGCCGCATCACCCGGTGGTACTCGCGCCAGTAGCTGGACTCGGGATGGGCGATGGAGGGGAACACCTCCCAGAGGATCCGGCCGAGCGTGTCCTCGCGCCGCGTCTGGGAGAGGCGCTCCTGGTGCTCGTTCACCAGGAGGATGCGGAAGTCCTTGTCCACGACGATGACCGCCTCGCCGTGCTCGAGCACCTCCACCGCGCGCTGGCGCTCGCGCAGCGCCTTCTCGGCCTGTTCGCGCAGGAGGGTCTGCTCGCGCAGCAGCCGCTCGCGCTCGGCGTCGTGGCGCTTGCGCTCGGTGACGTCCTGGAAGAGGACGGCGAGTCCTTCCTCGGTGGGATAGAGGCGGACCTCGAACCAGCGGTCCCACGGGGCATAGTGGTTCTCGAAGGCGAAGGGGATGCGCTCGGAGGCCGCGCGGCGGAAGTGGTGCTCCAGGGCGGTGCCCAGGGTGTCGGGGTAGAGCTCCCAGTGGTCGCGGCCCAGCAGCTCCTCGCGAGGCCTTCCCAGGATCCGCTCGGCCTCGCGGTTGACGTAGATGAAGCGCCAGTCGCGATCGAAGGCCTCGAAGGCCTCGGAGATGTTCTCCAGGAGGGTGGTGACGCGACCGCGCTCGCGCTCGGCGGCCTCGCGCGCGAGGACCCGGTCGGTGATGTCGAGCACCGTACCGAGGAAGCGCACCGCGCGGCTGCGCGCCGGATCGAAGAAGGCGCGGCCCGAGGTGGACAGCCACCGGATCCTGCCGTCCCGAGGGTTCACGCACCGGTAGTCGAGCCGGTAGGAGCCGCTGCCGGAGGGCTCCAGGGAGCGCTGCACGGCCTGGTGCACGCGCTCGCGGTCCTCGGGGTGCAAGAGGGAGAGGAAGGTGTCGTAGTCGAGGGAGGCCTCCGGGGGGACGCCGAAGAGGGCCTTGCAGCGCTCGTCCCAGAGCAGGGTGCCGGTGAGGGGATCCAAGTCCCAGGTGCCGAGGCCGGTGGCCTCGACGGCCAGCCGGAGGCGCTCCTCGTTGAGGTGCTGCGTCTCGGAGCCGGGCGGAGAGGCGCGGGAGTCGGAGTCGGACGGCATGGGCGAGAGGTGGACCTCTCGCGCCGGCCAGAGTTCACCGGGCAGCGGGCAGAAAAAAGAAGCCCCGTCTCCGAGCGAACTCGGAGACGGGGCCTTGGCCAGGGTCGGACTTGAACCGACTACCTGCGGATTATGAGACCGCCGCTCTAACCAGGTGAGCTACCTGGCCAAAAAGTGGTGCCTCTCATAGCGGGACTGCTGCCCCACTGCAAGAGGATAGGTGAGCCGATGCGAGCCCGGCTGCCCTGAGAGCGGCCAGCCCGGCCCTGGATCGGGCGCGAAGCCGGGCCGCCCGTGCCACCTGGGACTGGAACACCAGCCCGCGCTGCCTCTAGTCCCAGAGTGTTCCGGCCCGTATTCATAAGGCAGGCTTCTGGGAGTTTCACGGGGATTCCATCCCCTACTCAGGTTCTACGCCGCGAGGTACAGGAGCGAGTGCTCCCCGTCCTGCCGTGCCGCCTCCTTCAGGACGACGAGCCGCGTGGTCTCCCGGGCCTTCAGCTGGAGCGGCCGCCGGGCCTCAACGAGCGTGGAGCCGCGCTGGGTCATCACCAGCCCCTCGTGCTCGAGCTCCACCGTGCCCGACAGCACGAACAGCCGGGTGCCCGCCTCGAGCGCGTGCAGCTCCCGCGGCGCCAGCTCGCGGTGCTTGCCGTGCTGGAGCAGGGAGAGCCGCTCCTTGCGCCCGAGATGCCCGTAACGCTCGAGCCCGCGCACCAGGTCATCGAAGCGCCGCTCGGCGAGCGTCTTCCACATTCCCTCGCGCAGACGGTCATCCCCCTCCAGCAGCTGCAGGAGCGCCGAGCGCGGAATGCGGACCAGCGTCGAGGCCGTCGCCGTGCGGATGGAGGCCGAGCGGCGCTCGCCCGTGAGCAGGGCGTACTCTCCGAACACGGCACCGCTGCCGAGCTCGTCCACGAGCTTCTCCCCCTGGGCGCTCCCGGTCGTCACGTAGACGGCGCCGCGCTCCAGCAGGTACAGCTCGTCGCACGTGCTCCCCGCCTGGAAGACGTACCGTCCCGCGGGCAGCACGAGGCGCTCCGCCCGCCCGGCCAGGCCGCGCAGGGTGGCCTCGTCGAGGTGGGCGAGGAATGGCACCCGGCGCAACTGCTGAACCACCTGGGAGGCGCCCAGGCGGGCTCCGAGCCGCGTGCGCTGCGCCAGGGCGGCGAGCCTCTCCAGGGGCTGGCGCAGCCGCCGCTCCAGCAGGGCTCGCGCCATGGTCAGCAGGTTCTTCAGGGTGATGGGCACCACCGTCACCAGCCCGTGCCCGTCGCCATAGCCCGGGTTGGCCTCGAGGAAGAAGCGCACCTCGGGCTTGTCACAGTGGGCCCAATAGTCGCGCTCCACCTCCGTCTCGCGCGTGCGCCAGCCCACCCGCCGCACCAGCGGCTGGGCCGGATGCACCTTCTCCAGGCCGAACTCCGTGGCGAGCGTGTCCATGAAGCCCAGGAGCTCCGGGGGGGTCTCCTGATCGCGCCGGGGCCACACCTCGCCACAGTACCGGGCGAACAGCCAGTAGCTGGACGGGTGCACCAGCGAGCCCAGGTAGAACACGCGCCGGCCCGGGTGCTTCAGCACATAGCGCACCACCCGCTCGAACCAGAAGCGCGCGTTGACGTTGCCGCCCCGGTACTCCCGCAGCAGGCCCGCCTCCGCGCGGAACACCGCCAGGGGCTCTCCGCCTAGCTGCTTCTCGAAGATGTGCAGGGCGAAGTAGCCGACGGCCTCTCCCGCCTCGTTCTTGTGGACGAGGATCCACGTGTGCTCGGCGTGGGACTCGACCACGTAGCGGGCGAAGGACTCGCGGCCCACGCCATCGAAGATCCGCCGGTGGACGGCGTAGAGGGTATCGACGAGCTGGCGCCGCGCCTCGGCGGACAGGGCGTGGGGGCGGATGACTTCGGTGTTCGTGATGTGGAACATGGCTGCCTCGGCCCAGGGCGTCGGGTCGTGGGGGGTTGCTCGCCCTGACACGAAGCACTCTGCTCCCTGGGCCGCGAGGCGGCTGTGACGGCGCCGACAGCCGGCCTGTGAGCGCCGTCACACCCCTCAGCCGGGCGTCTTCGCGGGCAGCAGGGCCAGCACGCGGGCCAGCACCGCGACGCCCTCCTCGTACTCGTCGAGGCCGATGTGCTCGTGGGGCGTGTGGTCCAGGGCGGAGTCGCCGGGCCCGTAGGCGAGGGTGGGCACCTGCCACGCCGCCGCCACGGTGTTCCAGTCCGAGGTTCCCGTCTTCAGCCGGAGCGTCGGACGCGCCCCCCGCTCGCGGATGGCGCGCTTGAAGGACCGCGACAGCTCGTCGTTCCCATCCGTGCTCACCGCCCCCTTGTGGGAGAGGGCCTTCACGGTGACGCCGGGAACGGCGCCCAGGAGCGCCAGCAGCCGCTCGCCATCGCTGGCCGGCCCGGTGCGCACGTTCACGCTGGCCCGCGCCCACTCCTCGGTGTCTGTCGCGCCCGTCTGGAACGAGGTCAACGAGGGGAGGTTCTGCTCGAAGAGGGGCCGCTCCCGGTTCCACGCGTCGCAGTCCGCGCGCAGCTGGTTCCAGGCCTCGACGACGTGCTCGGCGGCGGCGCGGTAGTCCCGGCTCGCCGTGTGGCGCCGGCTCGCGCGGTACTCGAGCTCGGCCCGGACGAGCCCCTTGTACCCGATGGTGACGGCATGCGCTCCGCTCGGCTCTCCGTTGATGACGAAGTCCGGGCGGTAGCGCTCGCGGACGTGGAACGCGCCGCGGGTAATCGCTACCTCCTCCTCGACACACCCGAGCAGCAGGAACTTCTTCCCCGCGCGCTCGCTCTCGTCGAGCAGCTCGACCGCCTCGATGAAGGCGCCAATGGCTCCCTTGGCATCCACCGTGCCGCGCCCGAAGAGGCGCCCGTCCTCGATGCGCACCGGCACCTCACCGGGCACCGTGTCGATGTGGCCGAGCAGCGCGATGCACGTGCCGCCCTCGCCCATGCTGGCGATGGTGTTGCCCACCTCGTCGGTGTGCGCGCGCCAGCCGCGGCGCTCCAGTTGCCCGGCGAGGGCGCGGGAGAAGGCCTGCTCGTGGTGGCTGGGGCTGTACTGCTCCACCATCCACTTGAGGAACTCGATCGTCTTCTCACGTGCCCGCATTGGCCGTGTCCTTCCGGGGGAGGGTGAACTTCGTGCCGGACTCCTCGGTGAGGGCGACGAACACCGGCCGGGGCACGCGAGAGGAGCTCACGTACACCGAGGGGACACCGCCCTGGAGCGCCTTGCGTGCGGCGTCCAGCTTGTAGCGCATGCGTCCGGCCGCCAGCTGCATGCAGCCCTCCACGTCGTCACTCCGCCGCACGAGCGTCAGCGGCTCGTTCGGGTTCTCCAGCAGTCCCGGCACGTTCGACAGCATCACGAAGGCCCGGGCGCGGAGCGCGGTGGCGATGGACGCGGCGACCTGGTCCGCGTCGGCATTCACGAGGACGCCATCCTCCGTGACCGCGGGAGGGCAGAGGACGGGCACGTGGCCCCGCTCCAGCAGCACCTCCAGCAGGCCCGTGTTCACCGAGGTGATCTCCCCGGCCAGGTGCTCGCGGTCGATCCGGACGCGCCCGTTGTCGTTGATCTTCAGCGGAGGCCGGCGCCGGGCGATGAGCACCCGTCCGTCGGCGCCGCACAGCCCGAGCCCGGAGATGCCGCGCTCCCCGAGCGCCAGGACGATGCGTTTGTTCACCTCGCCCACCCAGGCCATCATCAGGATGCGCAGGGTGGCCGCGTTGGTGAGGCGCACGACGTTGCCGGTGGGCGTGGTCACCTCGGGGCGCTCGATCGAGTAGAGCTTCAGCAGGCGCTCTCCGGCGTCCGAGCCCCCATTCACCACGATGACGCGCTCGCCCTGGCGGACGAGCTCCGCGACGTCATCGCAGACGTTCTCGAGATCGACTCCCGGGGCGCCGCCGATCTTCACGACGATGGGGCCGCTCATCCGATCACACTCGCGCCACCATCGACGAGCTGCACCGTGCCCGTGATGAACGAGGCGCGCTCGCTGGCGAGGAAGGTGGCGGCGGCGGCGAACTCCTCGGGGAGCCCCACGCGGCGCATGGGAATGTGTGCCGCCATGGCGCGCAGTCCTGCGTCCACATCGCCCTCGGTTCCGGCGGTGCGCTCTACCGGGGGCGTGCGGGTGTAGCCGGGGGCCAGCACGTTGACGGTGACGCCGCAGTCCCCCAGCTCCTGCACGAGCGCCGAGGCGAAGCCGACGATGCCGAGCCGGGAGAAGCCCGAGAGGGCGAACCGGGCCACGGGCCGCACCACTGTCTCGGAGGTGATGAAGAGCAGCCGCCCCCACCCGGCCGCTTTCATGTAGGGGAGGGCGGCCAGGGCCAGGCTGATGGGGGGCAGGAGCACCGCGTCCACGGCGTCCCGGTAGGCCTCGACTCCGAACTTCGTCGCCGGGCCAGGCGGCGGCCCGCCGCTGTTCGTCACCGCGATGTGGAGGGCCCCCAGGGTGCCGGCGACTTCCTCCACCCAGTGACGGACGGCTTCGGAGTTCTTCAGATCCACCGCCGTCGCGAGCACGCGGCCACGGGCGATCTCCTTCAACCGCCGCTCGGCCCGGGCGAGCTTCTCCGGGTCTCTCGCGCCGATGGCGACATGGGCGCCCTCCTTGGCCAGCTCCTCGGCGACGGCCAGCCCGAGTCCGCTCGAGCCTCCCGCGATGAGCGCGACCCTACCTGCCAGTCCCAGTTCCACGGACGTCCTCCCGGGTGTCTTGGTTCGCGGCCACCGGGCCCACGGCCTGGGTGCGCGGGGGTTGGAAGTAGCCGTAGCGGGCCATCAGCGGCCACGACAGCGCCTGGGTGAGGGCCCTCGCCCGAGAGGGGAGCTCCTTGCGCCACGCGTCGTCCTCCGGACGCAGGAGCGTGGGCCCGCTGCGGAAGCGATCCGGATTGCCGGTGACGGTGTGGTTCTTCCCCAGGTTCACCGTGCGCCCCTGCACGGGATTGGCCGCGCCCTCTTCGCCCACGAGCCTGAGCAGCCCGGCCACCACGTTGGCGGGATCGGCGATGAAGTCCTCGTAGCGCAGGAAGAACGAGCGCTCGGGAGCGCGCTGGATGACGGCCTCGGAGGCGAGGTTGAACCCGACCCAGTAGGCGGTGCTGCGGAAGGTGGACATGGGGACGACGTACTGCTTCGTCTTCGTCCACGAGTGCGCGGCGGCGCGCGGATCCCTCACCAGATAGAGGTAGTAGGGCGTCACTCCTTCCACGTGCGGAAGGAGCGCCGCCTCGGACGGGAGCTTGCCGCTGTCCACGATGACGTGGCTGCCGGTCGCCTTCGCGATGGCGTGGTAGGCCCGGCTGAGCGTGGCAGCGTACTGGCGGACGTCCTCCGAGCGGGTGCCCTGCCGGAGGATGTTCCACGTGTGCCGTGTCCGGACGGCCTTCGTCTGGCGCTTCACGACTTCACGCGCGTGGGACGCGGGGGTCTGGCCCGGGGGAGTCTCCTCCTCGAGCACCTTCGACCAGATGCCGCAGCGGGTCAGTGCTTCCCCGCAGCCGCAGAAGGTGTTGGAGCCGTTTCCGTAGGCGTTCTTCCAGAGGAAGCTCAGCTCGCCGGTGTGGAAGAAGCCCTTCACCTCGTTGAGCACGTTGCCGATGATCGTGCTGCCGTTGCGGCACCAGCCGGTGATGTAGAGAACCTTGAGATTGTCTCGAGACACGCGCGCCCCCTGAGCTGCCGTCAGACCAGCGATGCGACGTAGAAGTGCGTGGGCAGGTGGACCACGAGGGCCTCGTAGATCTCCCCGCACACGGCCAGCCCCTCGCGGGGGAAGATTCCCTTGGGGGGCTCGGCGAAGCGGATGACGGAGCGGCCGCTGTCGAAGATGGTCGCGGCGGCGGTGTAGTCGCCGACGATGATGGTGCCCGGGTTGACCATGCGCGCGCGGGCGATGCGCACGCCCATGTCCGCCAGGTCCCGCAGCAGGCCGTTCTGCCCGACGAAGTAGCGGTAGTAGTCCGCCGGGTTCATGAGGATGCCGTCGGCCGAGCCGCCCACCTGCTCCACGCGATCACACGCCGCCAGGAGCGAGGCGATGGGCGTCTCGCGCGCCGCCAGCCGGGTGACGCCCGGGGTCTCCAGCAGACCGCGCACGCGCTCGCCGCCGGGGCCGCGGGCGAGGGCCTGGTTCTCCGCCGTGCACAGGCGCACCAGGAGCCGGTAGTCGATGAACGTCGCGAGCGCCTCGGGATCATCCAGCAGGGCGGGATTCACCTGCACCCACGCCGTGGTGGGCTTGAGCTCGGCCTTGTCCGAGTGGAACTCGAAGGTGGCTTCCTGCCTCAGCTGCGCGTCGATCACCTGCTCGGTGATGGCGGACTGGGGACGCGTCTCGTACCAGTACTTGACCTGGGGCTGCTCCGTCTTGACGACCTTGAAGAGGCCGCGCACCGCGATGCGGGGACGGCGCTTGAAGCCCGGGAAGGAGTCGGTGATCGTCGTGGAGAACTCCACGGACGCCTTCGTGCCCTGAGAGACAACCGCCGCGGCAAAAGCCCGCCCGGGGGACAGCTCGGTCCCCGCGGTTCCATTCGTGCTCATGTGTTTCTCCCCTGTGGTTCAGATGGGATGCAGGCCGCGGAAGCCGAGGCCTTCGGTTTCGGGTCGCCCGAGCATCAGGTTCATGGCGTGGACGGCCGTTCCCGCCGCGCCCTTCACCAGGTTGTCGATCGCCACGTTCACGACGATCCGGCCCCGCTCCGTGTCCACGTCCACGGCGAGGTCGCAGTAGTTGGTCCCCTGGAGCGGGCCGGGCTCGGGGAAGGGCGAGGCGCTCGTGTTGGGCCGGATGAGCCGCACGAAGGGCTTCTCGCGGTAGGCGGTGGCGAGGGCCCGGAGGGGCTCGTTCTCGTCGATGGGCCTGGAGGCGAAGGCGTGCACCGTCGCGAGGATGCCGCGCACGCTCGGCACGGCCGTGGCGCTGAAGTGCACGCTCGGGCGCGTCTGGGTGAGCCGCTCGACGATGTTCTCGATCTCCCCCGTGTGCCGGTGCCCCACCGCCCGGTAGCAGCGCAGGGCCGAGGCGCGCTCGGGGTGGTGGGACGCGCGGTCCGGCGTGGCACCACCGCCGGAGGAGCCTGTCTTCGCGTCCACGACGAGCTCCGGCTTCACCAGGCCCGCGCGCACCAGCGGGAGGATGCCCAGGAGCGAGGCGTGCGCCATGCACCCGGGCACCGCGACGTAGCGCGCCTCGGGGAGTTGCTGCGCGGTCCACTCCGGGAGGGCGTAGACGAACCGCGGCACGTCCGCGGGCCTCGGGTGCTTCTTGTACCAGCGCTCGTGGTCCGCCGGATCCAACCGGAAGTCCGCGCTGAGGTCGATGATGCGGCCCGCGAGCTCGCGCACCCGGGCCCAGCGCTGCAGCAAGCCTCCCTGGGGCATGCAGCTCACGAGCAGCTCGCACGGCTCCAGCGCGTCGTGGGGGACGAAGCGCAGCGCGCTCATGCCCCGGAGGTTGGGGTGGGGAAAGTCGAGGCGCTTGCCGGCGAACTGATCCGACGTGGCCTGGACCACTTCCACGCCCGGGTGGGCGAGCAGCAGCCGCAGCACCTCGCCGCCCGTGTAGCCGGAGGCTCCGAGGACGGCCACGCGCGTCATGGGTGCACCCCGGCGGCGTAGTCGGCGATCAACTCCGGCAGCGGAAGCTGGGTGAGCTCGATGCTCCGCGCGAACTCGACGCAGTGGTTGACCTCGTTCACGAGGATCTCCCCGTCGCGCGTCTCCAGCAGGTCCACGGCCGCGATGTCCGTCCCGACGGCCGCCGCCGCGCGCTCGGCGAGCTTCGCGTGCGACTCGGGGACCTCGTACCGCTCGGGCACCGCTCCGCGCGCGGTGTTCGTCACCCAGTGCTCCGAGCGCCGGCGGATGCCTCCCACCGCCCGGCCCATCACATAGACGCGCAGATCGTAGCCCGGCTTGTCGATGTACTGCTGGACGAGCGCCACGTGGTCCTGCGCGCTGCCCGTCTCGAAGCGCATCTGCATGAGGCCCTCGGCCGCGCTGCGCCCGTCGATGCGCGCGACCATGCGCCCCCACGAGCCCACCGCCGGCTTCGTCACCACGGGGTAGCCCTTGCGCTCGATCTCCGCGACGCAGGCCTCCTCCTCGAAGCCCGCGAACGACCACGGCATGGGAACACCCTGGGCGGCCAGCGCGAGCGTCGTGAGGATCTTGTCCCCGCACGTGGTGATGGCCTTGGAGCTGTTCACCACGCGTGCGCCCTTCACCTCGAGGATGGCCGCCAGGTAGCGGGAGCGGGTGAGCGACATGCTCCGCATCAGGACGACGTTCCCTCCGGCCCAGCGCTCCGCGTCCAGTGGAAGGACCAGGTCCGCGTCCTGGTGGAGCTCCACGGTGCAGTCCCGCTTGCGGAGCGCCTCGAGGATCATCCGTTCTTCCGTGCGCAGCCGTGTGTAGACCAGATCGATCTTCTTCATGGGGGTACGAGCGGCTCCATCCGCCAACGCAATGCTCGATGAGGTGATCCCGATGAACCGCTCGTGCCGCCGGGGTCTACTCGCCCCAGTCCTCCTCGACCTCGGGCGCCTCGGCGAAGCGGAGGGGCTTCACGCCGATCACCTCGAGCTCGGCGGAGCAGCCCTGGCAGGTGACGACCTCGCCCTCCATGTAGCCGTCCCCGGTGATCTCGAAGGCACACGTGGGGCATCCGTTGATTCCCGCGACATCCTTGGCATCCATCTGCTTTTGCAGCTGCATCCGTTCCTCCTTGAGACAGGTTCCAGCGGTAGCTATTGGGGACGCGACAACGTGCCGAGGATGCGCTCGGCCACGGCCGCGCCCTCGAGCCCGTGCCCGAGGAGCAGCGACTCGTGGGAGCCCGCGAGCGGGTCGTAGCGATCCTGGATGCCGATGCGGAGCACCTGCCGGGCGGGCCCGTGCGCGCAGACCGTCTCGCACACCGCGCCTCCCAACCCGCCGAGGATGTTGTGCTCCTCCACCGTGACGAGCAGCCGCGTCCGCTCCGCCGTCTCGAGGATGGCCGCCTCGTCCAGCGGCTTGAGCGTGTGCAGGTTCACCACGCGCGCCGAGACGCCCTGGCCCTCCAGGAGCCGGGCCGCCTCCAGCGCGACGGAGACCCCGATCTCCCCGTGGGCGATCAGCCCCACGCCGGTGCCCTCGCGCAGGCAGAGCGCCCGGCCGAGCGCGAAGCCCTCGCGTGGCGCCTCCAGCCGGCTCACCCGGTTGCGGCCGAGCCGCATGTACACCGGGCCGTCGTGGTGGATCATCTCGCGCGTGGCGAGGATCGTCTCCAGCCCGTCCGCGGGGGAGAACACCGTCATCCCCGGCATGGCCCGGAGGATGGCGAGATCCTCGATGGCATGGTGGGTGGGCCCGAAGAAGGCGCCCGAGACGCCGCCGTAATCGCAGACGAGCTTCACGTTGGCTCGCGGGTACGCCATCCCGAGGCGCACCTGCTCGCAGGCCCGCATCGCCCCGAAGGGCGCGAAGGTGTGCGCGAAGACGACGTGCCCCACGTGCGCCATGCCGCACGCCATGTCGAGCATCGTCGCCTCGCAGATGCCCAGGTTGAAGTAGCGGCCCTTGTGCCGGGCCTCGAACGGATCTCCTCCACCGCCGAGGTCCGCCTCGAGCAGCACGAGCCGGGCGTCCTGCTCGGCGAAGCGCGCGAGGGCATGCCGGAAGATCTGCCGGTTGGAGAGCTTGGGATTCTCCCGCAGCCAGGCCTCCGGGGCGCTCGCGAGGTCCGCGCCGCCCGTCTGGGTCTCGCTCACGGGGTCTCTCCCATGGACACGAGCGCGCGCCGGAGCTGCTCGGGAGAGAAGACGGCGTAGTGCGGGCCCTTGCCCTTGAACATGGGCACGCCCGCGCCCTTCTGGGTCTTCGCGATGATGGCGCGCGGCGCCGTCCCGGTGGAGGGAGCCTCCAACGCCTGGCGGAGCGCCTGGAGATCGTGCCCGTCCACCTCGAGGGCCTCGAACCCGAACATGAGCAGCCGGTCCGCGAGGGCCGCCTGCGAGAGGATGGACTCCGTCGGGCCGTCGTTCTGGCCCCCGTTCCGGTCGATGATGACCGTCAGGTTGGACAGACGTTGATGGGAGGCAACCTGGAGGGCCTCCCAGTTGGAGCCCTCGCCCATCTCGCCATCACCACAGATGACATAGACACGGTTGGGCAGGCCCTTGAGCCGGTAGCCGAGCGCGAGCCCGGTGCCCAGGCCCAGCCCATGTCCGAGGCTCCCGGTCGAGAAGTCCACCCCGGGAACCCTTGCATTCACATGTCCCGTGAAGCTGCTGCCCTCGGTGTTGTAGCGCTGGACGAGCTCCTCGGAGTCGAAGAAGCCAAACTCAGACAGGGCGGCATACAGCCCCGCCGCGGCGTGTCCCTTCGACAGGATGAGGTGATCCCGCCCCTCCCAGCGGGGGGCGCTGGGATTGACTTTCATGACGTGCCCGAGCAGCACCACGAGGATCTCCACCAGGGAGAGGGAGCCGCCGAGATGGCAGCCCGCCGGGGTGGCAGCCAGCCGGACGATGAGCCGCCGGATATGCCTCGCGTGGGCCTCGAGCGGACCCAGGACGTCATCGGAGGGGCGCTCGAGACGAGCGTCTGTCGTTGCTGCGGTCATCGAGCGAGTCATGGCTGTGGGGGGGGCAATTCCTGACTTCGATGTTTCTCGCGGCCTCACCGTATAGGAAATTGAGCGAGCCCTCGTCAATGTGTGAACTTGGCGGTGGATGTAAAAAAAAAATCCGACATTGGCCAGCCATGAAGAAAGTGTTAGGGCTTGAAAGGTCTAATCAAATAAGAAAACCAACGACAGGGGAGAGATCGAAATGGCGGAGAGGTTCGGCAACACAGCCGCGCGAGTCCATGGCCCGGCCTATCGTCAGAAAGGCTGGTGGCGCGACGAGACCGTTGTCGATGACCTTCGCCGGGCGATCAAGAACCACCCCGACAAGACGGCGATCATCGCGGCCCGGTACTTCTCCAGGGACGTCACGCGGATCAGCTACGCGGAGCTGGGCGGCTACATGGACCGGTTCGCCGGGGCCCTGCGCGAGCTGGGCGTCGGGCGCGAGCAGATCGTCGCCGTGCAACTGCCGAACTGGTGGCAGTTCACGGCCATCGCCCTGGCCTGCGCGCGGATCGGCGCGGTGCTGGCGCCCATTCCTCCCGACTACCGGCGGCGCGAGGTGGAGTTCATCCTCAACAGGACGGAGGCGCCCGTCTACATCGGCCCCGCGAGCTGGACCGGCTTCTCCCACCGGGACATGCTCCGGGAGATGGCTCCGGCGCTCCCGGCGCTGCGCCACCGGATCTTCCTCGGGGCGGGGAGCGGCCTGGCGGACGGCGAGCTCGATTTCGACGCCCACTTCGCCGCCCACCGGTGGGAGGAGCGCTACCCCGCCAGCACGCTGGACGAGCTGACGGCACGCGCGGATGACGTGTTCAACGTGCTCTACACGTCCGGCACGACGGGCGAGCCCAAGGGCGTGGTGCACTCGTACAACACCAACTACGCCATCACCCGCGCACTCAACGAGACGATGGGGCTGGGCGCGGACGATGTCGTCTCCCTGCCGAGCCTCCTCACCGCCTCGAGTGGCTTCACCTACCTCTTCCAGATGCCCGTGCTCCTCGGGGCGACGGCGGTCTACCTGGACGTGGCGGATCCCGACTTCCACCTGAAGCTCATCGAGGAGCATGGAATCTCATTCATGTATGGGATTCCGACGTACTACCTGAACATGCTCGCGTCCCAGAAGCGCCGGCCCCGGAAGGTCAGCACGCTCAGGTGTCTGGCCACGGGCTCCACGCCCGTGCCTCCCCACCTCATCGCCGAGGTGCGTGAGGTGTTTGGCGTCCGGCTGCACACCCTCTGGGGCATGACCGAGAACGGCGCCGTCACCCTCACCCGGAACGAGGACCCACCCGACTGGCCGGCGAACAGCGATGGTGCGCCCGTTCCCTGGATGGAAGTGAAGATCGCTCCGGCGCTCGCCGAGGACGGGACGCCGTTCCCGGAGGGCGCGGGACGGCTGCTCGTCCGCGGTGCGAGCCAGTGCCTCGGGTATTTCAAGCGCGAGGACATCTACAACGCATGTCTGGATGCGGAGGGCTGGTTCGATACGGGCGACCTGGCGCGCGACGACGGACGCGGAGGCATCCGCATCGCCGGCCGGCTCAAGGACATCATCTTCCGGCACGGCCTGAAGATTCCCGTCGTCGAGGTCGAGTCCGCTCTGTATGCGCATCCCAAGGTGCGCGAGGTCGCCATCGTGGCCCACGCGGATGATCGCATCGGTGGCGAACGGGTGTGCGCCGTCGTGGTGCCTCGCGACGAGGCGCCCACCCTCAACGAGCTGCGCGACCATCTGCGCAAGGCCGGCATGTCCGTCTCGTACTGGCCGGACCGCTTGGAGATCATCTCCGAGATGCCGAAGACGCCCTCCGGGAAGATCCGGAAGTTCCTCCTGAGGGAGCGTTTGAAGGAGCAGCCCGGCAGCCCCACCTGAGTCTGTCTTCAGCCTTTGTTCCGAGCTCCTCCCGCTGCCTCCGGGCGGCGGGCCTGGTCTTGCCATGCGCGCCCTTCCCCCCGGGGCGTGGATGTTCCTCCTGCCCCCCTGCATCCGATTCAGGACCCCCCAGCCGATATGAACGCGCGTGATGTGCAGCCCCCCTCCGAGAGAATTGGACAGCGGCCGGGACGCAGGCCTCCTCCCCTGGTACCGGTGCCCCGGAACGAGGCGATGCCGTTGTCCTTCGCGCAGCAGCGGCTGTGGTTCATCGAGCAGCTCGCGCCCGGGGGCTTCGCGTACAACGTGCCCTGGTTCGCGCGGCTGAAGGGTCCGCTCGAGGTGGCCGCGCTCGAGCGGAGCTTGTCGGCGCTCGTCCAACGGCACGAGGCGTTGCGGACGGCGTTCCCGCTGGAGGAGGGACGGCCGGTACAGCGGATTGCTCCGGAGCCGGGGCTGACGCTGCCGGTGGAGCGCCTGGAGGGCATCCCTCCGGCGGAGCGTGAGGCGGCGGCCCGGCGGCTCGCGGAGGAGGAGGCCCGGCGCTCGTTCGACCTGGAGAAGGGTCCGCTGATGCGGGCGCGGCTGCTGCGCCTGTCGGCGGAAGAGCACGTGCTGCTGCTCACGCTGCATCACATCGTCTGCGATGGCTGGACGATGGGGCTGCTGGAGCGGGAGTTGAGCGTGCTCTACACGGCATTCTCCCGAGGCCAGCAGCCCTCGCTGCCGCCCCTGCCGGTGCAGTACGCGGACTACGCGGCGTGGCAGCGGGAGTGGCTGAAGGGGGCGGTGCTGGAGGAGCAGCTCGCCTGGTGGAAGCGGCATCTGGCCGGAGCGCCGCCCGTGCTGGAGTTGCCAACGGACAAGCCGAGGTCGCCCGTGCAGTCCTTCCGAGGAGCCCTCCTGAGCGTGGGGCTGCCCCCGGAGCTGTCCGGAGCGGTGCGGGCGCTGAGCCGCGGGGAGGGGGTCACGCCCTTCATGACCTTCCTGGCGGCCTTCCATTCCTTGCTGTCCCGCTACAGCGGGCAGAACGACATCGTGGTGGGGACTCCCATCTCCGGGCGCAACCGGCGCGAGGTGGAGGGGAGCGTTGGCTTCTTCGCCAACAGCCTGGCGTTGCGAGTGGACGCACCGGCGGAGGGGAGCTTTCGGGAGCTGTTGGGCCGGGTTCGCCAGGCGTGCCTGGGCGCCTACGCCCACCCGGAGGTGCCCTTCGATCAGCTCGTGGAGGCCCTGCAACCGGCGCGGGACATGCGCCGCACGCCGCTGTTCCAGGTCTCGTTCATCCTCCAGGGCGCCGCGCCTTTCGCCGAGCTGCGGTTGCCTGGGATCGCCGTGGAGGAGCTCGCCTTCGCGCCCGGGGTGGCGAGGTTCGACCTCACGCTCTACGTGCGCGAGCACGCGGACGGGTGGGTGGGCGTCTGGGAATACAACACCGATCTCTTCGACGAGATGACGGTGGCACGGATGGCGGCGCACTACGCCCGGCTGCTGGAGGCCGCCGTGGCGCATCCGGAGCGAAGGCTGGCGGAGCTGCCGCTGCTGTCCGAGGCGGAACGGCACCGGGTGCTGGTGGAGTGGAACAGCCGCCGTGCGGACTACCCCCGGGACACGTGCGCCCACCACCTAATCGAGGCCCAGGCGGAGCGCACGCCGGACGCCGTGGCCGTGGCCTTCGAGGACAGCCAGCTCACGTACCGGGAGCTCAACCAGCGGGCCAACCAACTCGCGCACTACTTGAGAAGGTGGGGGGTGGGGCCGGAAGTGCCGGTGGGCTTGTGCCTGGAGCGCTCGCTGGAGATGGTGGTGGCAATCCTCGGCGTGCTCAAGGCCGGCGGCGCCTACGTGCCCCTGGATCCCGCCTACCCCCAGGAGCGCCTCGAGCTCATGGTGCAAGAGGCCGGGATACCGGTGCTCGTGACCACCGGAGAGCTGGCGGAGGAGCTGCCCTCGCAAGGAGTGGGGAGGGTACGCCTGGACGCGGACGCGGAGGCGCTCGCCCGGCAACCCATGCACGACCCGCCCCCGAGCGCGGTGAGCGAGAACCTGGCCTACGTCATCTTCACCTCGGGCAGCACGGGGAGGCCCAAGGGAACACTGCTGACGCACCGGGGCTTGTGCAACACGGCGCTGGCCGCGGTGGACACGCGCGGGGTGCGCCCGGACAGCCGCGTGCTGCAATTCACGGCGTTCAGCTTCGACAGCTCGGTGAGCGACATCTTCTCCACGCTGATGGTGGGTGGATGCCTGGTGCTGGCGCCTCGTGACTCCATCCTCCCTGGCGCACCGCTGGATGCGCTGCTGAAGAAGCAGCGGGTGACGCTGGTGGCGCTGACACCCTCGGTGCTGGCGCAGCAGGAGGATGGCGGGTACCCGGCGCTCGAGACGATCATCTCCGGGGGCGAGGCCTGCACGCCGGAGCTGGTGAGGAAGTGGAAGCCGGGACGGCGCTTCCTCAACGAGTACGGCCCGACGGAGGTGACGGTCTGCGCCACCATCGACGAGGACGTGAGGGCGGAGCGGCCGACGATCGGGCGCCCCCTGCCCAACGTGCGGGCCTACGTGCTGGACACGTGGCTGCGGCCGGTACCTGAGGGGGTGGCGGGAGAGTTGTACGTGGGCGGCCGTGGTCTCGCACGCGGCTACCTGGCCCGTCCGGAGCTGACGGCGGAGCGGTTCATTCCCCACCCGTTCAGCGAGGAGCCGGGTGCCCGGCTGTACCGGACGGGGGACGTGGTCCGGTGGTTGCCGGGAGGTGAGCTGGAGTACGTGGGCCGCGCCGATGAGCAGGTGAAGGTGCGGGGCTTCCGCATCGAGCTGGGAGAGGTGGAGGCGGCGCTGGCCGGGCACCCGGCGGTGAAGGACTGCGTGGTGGCGGCGAGGGAGGACGGGCCCGGAGGAAAGCGGCTGGTGGCGTACTACGTGCCCCGGACGCGGGAGCCCGCTGCCGCGGAACTGCGTCAGTACCTGGAGGGGCGGCTGCCCGAGCACATGGTGCCCTCGGCCTTCGTGCCGCTGGAGAAGCTGCCGCTCACGCCCAACGGGAAGGTGGACCGCAGGGCGCTGCCGGCGCCCACGGTGGGGGCGAGAGAGGCCGCGGGAGCGCCGAGGACGGCGATGGAGGAGGTGGTGGCGGGAATCTGGGCGCCACTGCTGGAGCTGGAGCAGGAGCAGGTGGGGGCGCGCGACAACTTCTTCGAGCTGGGAGGCCAGTCGCTGATGGTGGCGCAGGTGGCCTCGCGAGTACGTGAGGTGCTCGGGGTGGAGCTGCCGGTGCGCACGCTCTTCGAGGCGCCGACGGTGGCGGAGCTGGCGTCGCGGATCGAGTCGTTGCTGGGAAGCACCGGGGCGCGCCAGCCGCCGCTGGTGCCCGTGCCGAGGACTGGGGAGCTGCCGCTGTCCTTCGCGCAGCAGCGGCTGTGGTTCCTGG
The DNA here is from genome assembly GCF_042230915.1 of Archangium gephyra. Taxonomy (GTDB): domain Bacteria; phylum Myxococcota; class Myxococcia; order Myxococcales; family Myxococcaceae; genus Archangium; species Archangium gephyra_B. The sequence continues at coordinate 4,944,522 of NZ_CP102578.1, forward strand.
AGCAGTTCTCGCCCGGGGGGCACTCGTACAACGTGCCCTTCTTCCTCCAGTTGAAGGGGCGCTTGGACGTGGCCGTGCTGGAGCGGAGCCTGGGGGAGGTGGTGCGCAGGCACGAGGCGCTGCGGACGACGTTCGTGGAGGTGGAGGGGCAGCCGGTCCAGCGGATTGCCCCGGAACTGGCGCTCGCGCTGCCGGTGGAGAGCCTGGAGGGGCAGCCGGCCGGTGTGTTCGCGCGGCGCGCCCAGGAGGAAGCCCAGCGCCCCTTCGACCTGGGGACGGGCCCGCTGGTGCGGGCGCGGCTGCTGCGCGTGGCGGCGGACGAGCACGTCCTGCTGCTCGTGATCCACCACATCGTCGTGGACGGCTGGTCCATGGGTGTGCTGGTGCGGGAGCTGAGCGCGCTCTACCAGGCGTTCTCCACGGGGGAAGAGCCCACGCTGCCGGCCCTGCCGGTGCAGTACGCGGATTATGCGAAGTGGCAGCGGGAGTGGCTGGAGGGGGCGGTGCTGGAGGAGCAGCTCGCCTGGTGGAAGCAGCGGCTCGCGGGAGCGCCACCGGTGCTGGAGTTGCCAGCGGACCGTCCGAGGCCGCCGGTGCAGACGTTCCGAGGAGCCCTGCTGCCCGTGCGGCTGCCTCCGGCGCTCTCGAGTGCTGTCCGTGAGCTGAGCGTCGCGGAGGGCGTCACCCCGTTCATGACGCTGCTGGCCGCGTTCCAGGCGTTGCTGGCGCGCTACAGCGGGCAGACGGACCTCGTGGTGGGCTCGCCCATCGCCGGGCGCAACCGGCGCGAGGTGGAGGGGCTGATCGGCTTCTTCGTCAACATGCTGGCGCTGAGGGCGCGGGCCCCGGCGGAGGCGAGCTTCCGGGAGCTGCTGGGACAGGTGCGCGAGATGTGCCTGGGGGCCTATGCCCATCAGGACGTGCCCTTCGAGAAGCTGGTGGATGGGCTGCAGCCAGGGCGGGACCTGAGCAGGGCTCCGCTGTTCCAGGTGGTCTTCTCCCACCAGGAGTCCCCGCCCACGCAGGAGCTGCCAGGGCTGTCCCTGGCGTTCCTGGGCATCGATGCGGGGATGGCGAAGTTCGACCTGAGCCTGTTCGTGCGCGAGAGCACGGAGGGGTGGGAGAGCTTCTGGGAATACAACACCGACCTGTTCGACAGGGCGACGGTGGAGCGGATGTCGGGGCACTACGCGCGGCTGCTGGAGGGCGCCCTGGCGCACCCGGAGCGGAAGCTGGCGGAGCTGCCGCTGATGGAGGAGGAGGAGCGGCAGCGGCTGTTGGTGGAGTGGAACCAGACACGCACGGAGTACCCGCGCCAGGCGAGTGTGCACGGCCTGTTCGAGGAGCAGGTGGCACGCCGGCCCGAGGCGGTGGCGGTGGAGTACGAGGGGCAACAGCTCACGTACGAGGAGCTGAACCGCAGGGCCAATCAGCTGGCCAGACACCTGAGGCAGCTGGGCGTGGGGGAGGGGACGCTGGTGGGACTGTGCGCGGGGCGCTCGCTGGAGTTGGTGGCGGCGATGCTCGGCATCCTGAAGGCGGGCGGAGCGTACGTGCCGTTGGATGCGTCGTACCCGCCAGAGCGGCTGGCGTTCATGCTGGAGGATACGGCGGTGCCGGTGGTGCTGGCGCAGCCGGAGCTGGCGGACGAGCTGCCCGCGGGGAGCGCCTTCGTCCAGGAGCTGTCGTGGGAGGCCTTCGCGCACGAGAGCGGGGAGAACCTCGGGGAGAGGGTGGGGCCGGAGGCCCTGGTGTACGTCATGTACACGTCGGGCTCGACGGGCAAGCCCAAGGGCGTGTGCATCCCGCACCGCGGCATCGTCCGGCTGGTGCGCGACACCAACTACGTCCGCTTCACGGAAGAGGACCGCGTCGCGCAGCTTTCCAACACCTCGTTCGATGCGTCCACCCTGGAGCTGTGGGGGGCGCTGCTGAACGGTGGTTGCCTGGTCGGAGTGCCCAAGGAGGTGGCGCTGGCACCGAAGGCCCTGGCCGCGTTCCTGCGCGAGCAGCGGGTGAGCGCGATGTTCCTGACGACGTCGCTCTTCAACCAGGTGGCGGCCGAGTGCCCGGATGCCTTCCTCACGGTGCCGCAGGTGTTGTTCGGCGGTGAGGCGGCGGAGCCCCGGTGGGTCAGGGCGGTGCTGGAGACGGGGAGAACCGGGGCGCTGGTGAACGGATACGGACCGACGGAGGTGACCACCTTCACCTGCTGCTACGTCATGACGGAGTCCGGGCAGGTGGGTCACTCGGTGCCGATTGGAAGGCCGATCTCCAACACGGACGTGTACGTGCTGGACGAGCGGATGCAGCCGGTGCCGGTGGGCGTGGTGGGCGAGCTGTACGCGGGAGGAGATGGGCTGGCGTTGGGGTACCTGAACCGGCCGGAGCTGACGGCCGAGAAGTTCGTACCCCACCCCTTCAGCGCGGACCCGAGGGCCCGGTTGTACAAGACGGGAGACCTGGTGCGGTACCTGCCGGATGGGAGGCTCGAGTACCTGGGCCGGCGGGACGAGCAGGTGAAGGTGCGAGGCTTCCGCATCGAGCTGGGCGAGGTGGAGGCGGTGCTCGCGAAGCACCCGGGGGTAGGCGAGGTGGTGGTGGTGGCCAGGGACGATGGCCCCAGCGGCAAGCACCTGGTGGCCTATGTGGTGCCCACTTCCCCCACTCCCACGCTGCCCGAGGAGCTGCGGACCTGGCTGAAGCAGACGCTGCCCGAGTACATGGTGCCCTCGGCCTTCGTGCGGCTGGAGCGGTTGCCGCTGACGCCGAACGGGAAGCTGGATCGCGGGGCCCTGCCCGCGCCGGAGGCGGAGGGGACGGAGCGCGAGGAGTACGTGGCGCCCCGGACTCGGATGGAGCAGCTGGTGGCGGACATCTGGGCGCCGCTGCTGAAGCAGCCGCGCGTGGGGGCTCGGGACGACTTCTTCGAGCTGGGCGGGCACTCGCTGCTGGCGGCCCAGGTGGCCACGCGGCTGCGTGAGGCACTCCAGCGGGAGTTCCCGGTCCTGATGCTCTTCGAGTCCTCCACGGTGGAGGCGCTGGCGGCGCGGCTCGAGTCGCTGCCGGGAAGCACGCAGGAGGCCCGGGTACTTCCGCTGGCACCGGTTGCGCGAGAGGGTGAGCTGCCGTTGTCCTTCGCGCAGCAGCGGCTGTGGTTCATCGAGCAGCTCGAGCCCGGTGGCTTCACGTACAACGTTCCCTATGCCGTGCGGCTGAGGGGACGGCTCGAGGTGGCCGCGCTGGAGCGGAGCCTGGGGGAGCTCATCCGGCGGCACGAGGTGCTGCGGACGGCGTTCCTCCTGGTGGATGGACGGCCGGTCCAGCGGATTGCGCCGGAGCTGGCGCTGACGCTGGCGGTGGAGGACATGGAGGGGCAGGGGGCCGGTGCGCTCACGCGGCGGGTGGAAGAGGAGGCTCGCCGCCCGTTCGACCTGGGGACGGGTCCGTTGGTGCGAGTGTCGCTGCTGCGCGTGGCGGCGGATGAGCACGTGCTGGTGCTGGTGATGCACCACATCGTCTGCGACCTCTGGTCCCTGGGTGTGCTGCTGCGCGAGCTGGAGACGCTGTACCCGGCGTTCTCCTCGGGGACGGAGCCTTCGCTGCCAGCACTGCCGGTGCAGTACGCGGATTACGCGGCGTGGCAGCGCGAGTGGCTGCGGAGCGAGATGCTGGAGGAGCAGCTGGCGTGGTGGAAGCAGCAGCTCGCCGGAGCGCCGCCGGTGCTGGAGTTGCCGGCCGACAGGCCGAGGCCTCCCGTGCAGACCTTCCGCGGGGCGCACCTGACGGTGCCACTGCCCAAGGGGCTGGGCGATGCGGTGAAGGAACTGAGCAACGAGGCGGGCGTCACGCTGTTCATGGCGTACCTGACGGGCTTCCAGGCCCTGCTGGCGCGCTACAGCGGACAGCAGGACCTCGTGGTGGGGACGCCCATCTCCGGACGCAACCGGCGCGAGGTGGAGGGGCTCATCGGCTTCTTCCTCAACACGTTGGCGCTGCGGTTGGATGCCTCGGGAGACGTGAGCTTCCGGGAGTTGCTGGGCCGGGTACGGGAGGCGTGTCTGGGCGCCTATGCCCACCAGGACGTGCCTTTCGAGCAACTGGTGGATGCGCTCCAGCCCGCGCGTGACCTGAGCCGGTCGCCGCTCTTCCAGGTGATGTTCGTCTACCAGACCGAGCTGACGGCGGTGGCGCTCCCTGGGGTGTCCGCGGACGAGTTCGCCTTCCAGCCGGGGATGGCGAAGTTCGACCTGACCCTGTTCGTGAGGGAGACCGCGGACGGGCTGGTGAGCATGTGGGAATACAACACGGACCTGTACGACGAGGCGACGGTGGCGCGGATGGCGGCGCACTACGCGCGGCTGCTGCAGGGGGCCGTCACCCAGCCGGAGCAGCGGGTGTCGTCGCTGCCATTGATGGACGAGGCGGAGCGGCGGAGAGTGCTGGTGGAGTTCAACGGCACCGCGGCGCTACATGCCCCAGCCCATGGGGTGCAGGAGCTGTTCGAGGCATGGGCGGACAGGACGCCGGATGCGGTGGCCGTCAGCTTCGGAGAGCAGACGCTGACGTACGGAGAGTTGAACAGGAAGGCCAACCGGCTGGCGCACCACCTGAGAGGGTTGGGAGTGGGGCCGGACGTGCCGGTGGGCCTGTGCGTCAGGCGCTCGTTGGAGCTGGCGGTAGGCGTGCTAGGCATTCTCAAGGCCGGAGGAGCCTACGTGCCGCTGGACCCGGCCTACCCGGCCGAGCGTCTGGCGTTGATGCTCGGGGCCTCGCGGGCACCGGTGTTGCTCACGCAGCGGCACCTGGTGGACGCGCTGCCCGCCGGTGAGTCGAAGCGGCTGTTGCTGGACGCGGACGAGGAGGCCTGGGCCGGGTGTGCGGAGGGCAACCCGGAGCGGGTGTCCGGCCCCGAGGCACTGGCGTACGTCATCTACACCTCGGGCTCGACGGGGGTGCCCAAGGGAGTGGCGATGCACCACCGGCCGCTGCTCAACCTCATCCGCTGGCAGGTGGAGCGCTCGGCGGAGAGGCCCAAGACGTTGCAGTTCTCGGCGCTGAGCTTCGACGTGAGCTTCCAGGAGTTGTTCTCCACGTGGGGAGCGGGAGGAGAGCTGGTGCTCATCCCCGAGGAACTGAGGCTGGAGGCTCGGGCACTGCTGGAGAAGATGGACAGCAGCGGGGTGCAGAGGCTGTTCCTGCCCTTCGTGGCGCTGCAGAACCTGGCGGAGGAGGCGGACAGGGCGGGGCTGGCACCGCGCGCACTGAAGGAAGTCATCACGGCGGGAGAGCAGCTGAGGGTGACGCCGGCGGTGCGGCGGATGATGAAGAGGCTGGGAGGGGTGCTGGAGAACCAGTACGGCCCGACGGAGACGCACGTGGCGACGGCGCTGCGGCTGGAGGGAGAGCCGGAGCAGTGGCCGCAGGTGCCGAGCATTGGCAAGCCCATCGCCAACACGAGCGTGCACCTGCTGGACGGCAAGGGAGAGCCGGTACCGGTGGGAGTGGTGGGGGAGCTGTACATCGGAGGGGCGGCGGTGGCGAGGGGCTACCTGCACCGGCCGGAGCTGACGCAGGAGCGCTTCATCCCAGACGGGTACCGGGCGAAGCCAGGAGGGAGGCTGTACCGGACGGGGGACTACGCGAGGTACCTGGCGGACGGGACTATCGAGTTCCTTGGACGCAGGGACGCCCAGGTGAAGGTGAGAGGCTTCCGCATCGAGTTGGCGGAAGTAGAGGCGGCGCTCGCGAAGCACCCGGGGGTGAAGGATGTAGTGGTGGAGGCGAGGGAGGCGGACAGCGGGGCCAAGAAGCTGGTGGCCTACGTGGTGCAGACTTCTTCCACTGCGCCCATTTCCCCCACTGCGCCCATTTCCCCCACTGCGCCCATTTCCCCTCGCCCGCCGGGAGAGGGACGGGGTGAGGGTGCCGAGCCCCCCGAGTTGAAGCCCGAGGAACTGCGGACCTGGCTGAAGCAGAGGTTGCCCGAGTACATGGTGCCCTCGGCCTTCATGTGCCTGGAGTCCTTCCCGCTGACGCCCAGCGGAAAGGTGGACCGCCGGGCCCTGCCCGCGCCGGATGCGGAGGGCACCGGGCAGGAAGAGTACGTGGCACCTCAGACGCCGCTGGAGCAGAGGGTGGCGGGCATCTGGGCGCCGCTGCTGGGCCTGCGGCGAGTGGGCGCGCACGACAACTTCTTCGAGTTGGGCGGGCACTCGCTGCTGGCGATGCAGGTGACGTCACGCCTGCGCGAGGCGCTGAAGGTGGAGCTGCCCGTGCGGGCGCTCTTCGAGGCCCCGACGGTGGCGGAGCTGGCGCGGCGGCTCGAGTCGATGACGGAGAGCCGGCAGGAGTTCCGGCCTCCTCCGCTGGTGCCCGTGCCACGGGAGGGCGCGCTGCCGCTGTCCTTCGCGCAGCTGCGCTTGTGGTTCCTGGATCGGTTCAATCCGCAGAGCGCGCTCTACAACCTCGCCCTGGTGTTGCGTCTGGAGGGCGTGCTCGACGTGGCCGCGCTGGAGCGGAGCTTCCAGGCGCTGGTGCAGCGGCACGAGGCCCTGAGGACGACGTTCCACCAGGGAGAACAAGGCGTGGTCCAGGTCATCTCCGCTCCGGTGGCGCTGCCACTGACGGTGGTGGACCTGCGCGAGCTTCCCGAGGGAGAGCGAGAGCAAGAGGCGAGGCGGCTGGCGAACGAGGAGGTCCTGAGGCCCTTCGCCCTGAAGCTGGGACCGCTCCTGCGGGTGACGCTGTTGCGGACGGGCGAGGCGGAGCACGTGCTGGTGCTGGCGATGCACCACATCGTATCGGACGGGTGGTCGATGGGGGTCCTCGCCCAGGAACTGAAGGCCCTGTACGAGGCCTTCCTGGAGGAGAGGGAGCCCTGGCTGGACGCGCTGCCCATCCAGTACGCGGACTACGCGACGTGGCAGCAGACGTGGCTGCGGGGCGACGTGCTGGAGTCGAAGCTCGCGTGGTGGTGCAAGCAGTTGGAAGGCGCGTCACCCGCCCTGGAGTTGCCGACGGATCGCCCGAGGCCGGCGGTGCAGAGCTACCGCGGCGCGCTCCAATACGTGCATCTGCCCCTGCCGCTGGCGGAGGGGCTGCGGAAGCTCGGCCAGAAGGAGGGCGTGACGCTCTTCATGACGTTGCTGGCGGGCTTCCAGGCGCTGCTGCACCGCTATTCGGGACAGGGCGACATCAGCGTGGGCTCGCCGATGGCGGGCCGCGGCCATGCCCAGCTGGAAGGGCTGATCGGCTTCTTCGTCAACGTGCTGGTGATGCGGGCGAGGGTGAGGGGAGAGGAGTCCTTCCGGCAACTGCTGCGGCAGGTGCGGGAGGTGGCGCTGGGGGCCTATGCCCACGAGGAGGTGCCCTTCGAGAAGCTGGTGGAGGCGCTGAATCCCGCGCGCGACACCAGCCGTGCGCCGCTGTTCCAGGTGTCGTTCTCCCTGCAGAACGCCCCCTCGCCGGACCTGAAGCTGCCGGGGATCGAGTCCCGGCCGCTCGCGCTGGCGGGCCAGGTGTCGAAGTACGACCTCACGTTGTCGTTGAGGGAGACCGGGACGGGTCTGGAGGGTGTCGTCGAGTACAGCACCGACCTGTTCGAGGCCTCCACCATCACTCGGATGCTCAGGCATCTGCGGACGCTGTTGGAAGGAGTGGTGGCGGACCCCGGACGCCGCATCGGTGAGCTGCCGTTGTTGGACGATCAGGAGCGGCAGCGGCTGCTGGTGGAGTGGAACCAGACGCGCACGGAGTACCCGCGCAACGCGACCGTCCACGGCCTGTTCGAGGAGTACGCGGCGCGCCAGCCCGAGGCGGTGGCGGTGGAGTACGAGGGGCAACAGCTCACGTACGAGGAGCTGAACCGCAGGGCCAATCAGCTGGCCAGACACCTGAGGCAGCTGGGCGTGGGGGAGGGGACGCTGGTGGGACTGTGCGCGGGGCGCTCGCTGGAGTTGGTGGCGGCGATGCTCGGCATCCTGAAGGCGGGCGGAGCGTACGTGCCGTTGGATGCGTCGTACCCGCCAGAGCGGCTGGCATTCATGCTGGAGGATACGGCGGTGCCAGTGGTGCTGGCGCAGCCGGAGCTGGCGGACGAGCTGCCCGCGGGGAGCGCCTTCGTCCAGGAGCTGTCGTGGGAGGCCTTCGCGCACGAGAGCGGGGAGAACCTCGGGGAGAGGGTGGGGCCGGAGTCGCTGGCGTACGTCATGTACACGTCGGGCTCGACGGGCCGGCCCAAGGGCGTGTGCATCCAGCACCGCGGCATCGTCCGACTGGTGCGCGACACCGGCGTCCTCCAGGTGACGGCGGAGGATCGCTTCACCCAGCTGGCCAACACCTCCTTCGACTCGTCGAACCTCGAGCTGTGGGGCGCGTTGCTCAACGGAGCGAGGTTGGTGGGGGTGCCCCGGGAAGTAGCGCTGTCTCCGAAGGCGCTGGCCGCGTTCCTGCGCGAGCAGCGGGTGAGCGCGGCCGTCCTCACGACGCCACTCTTCAACCAGGTGGCGGCCGAGTGCCCGGACGCGTTCCAGACGGTGCGGTACGTGATGTTCGGAGGTGAGGCGGCGGATCCCATGAGGCTGCGCGAGGTGCTGGCGCAAGGCGGCAGCGCCAGGCTGCTGAACCTGTACGGGCCCACCGAGAACACCACGAACACGACGTGGCACGAGGTGAAGTCGGTTCCGGAGGGAGCGGTGTCGGTGCCCATCGGCAGGCCGGTGGCGAACACGGACGTGTACGTGCTGGACGAGCGGATGCAGCCGGTGCCGGTGGGCGTCCCGGGGGAGCTGTACACGGGCGGAGACGGGCTGGCACTCGGCTACCTGAACCGGCCGGAGCTGACGGCGGAGAAGTTCGTCGCGCACCCGTTCAGCACGCAGCCGGGAGCGAAGCTGTACCGGACGGGAGACCTGGTGAAGTACCTGCCGGACGGGACGCTCGAGTTCCTGGGCCGGCGGGACGCACAGGTGAAGGTGCGGGGCTTCCGCATCGAACTGGGAGAGGTGGAGGCGGCCCTGGCGAGGCACCCGGGCGTGGGAGCGAGCCTCGTCGTGGCAAGGGAGGACGGCCCCAGTGGCAGGTGGCTGGTGGCCTATGTGGTCCCCACTTCCCCCGAGTTGAATCCCGAGGAGCTGCGCACCTGGCTGAAGCAGACGCTGCCCGAGCACATGGTGCCTTCCGCCTTCGTGCTCCTGGAAGCCCTGCCCCTCACGCCCAACGGCAAGGTGGACCGGCAGGCGCTGCCCGCGCCGGACTCACAGAGGGCGGGGGCCGGTGGCTCCTATGCCGCCCCCGACAGCGGGCTCGAGCAGTCGCTCGCGGCCATCTGGTGCGAGGTGCTCCGGCTGGAGCGGGTGGGCGCGAATGACAACTTCTTCGATCTGGGAGGCAACTCGCTGCTGCTGCAGTCGGTGCACGTGAAGCTGGAGGCCCTGGTGGGCCGCTCGGTGCCCATGGTGGAGCTGTTCCAGTTCTCCACGGTGCGCACGCTCGCCGCGCGGCTCGCCGAGACGGCCGCGCCGGAGCGTACGGGCTGCCTCGTGCGGCTTCAGGAGGGCTCGACCGGGCCGGCACTCTTCTTCCCGCACGCGATGGGGGGACGGACGAGCTTCTACCGGGAGCTGGCGCGGCGCATCGATCCGCACCGGCCCGCCTACGGGTTCGACTCGCCGGGGTTGGAGGCGGGAGGGCCGGAACTCACCACCATCGAGGAGATGGCCGCGCACTACATCGAGCTGCTGCGTGCCGTGCAGCCGGTGGGGCCGTACCTGCTCGTCGGTGCGTCCTTCGGAGGGGTGATCGCGTACGAGATGGGCCGCCGCCTGTCCGCCGAGGGGCATGAGGTGAAGCTGTGCGCGCTGCTCGACTCGCCCGACCCGCGGCGCTTCCCTCCACCGCCTGAGGACGACGCCGCGCTCCTGGCGGGCATGGTGGCCTCCTGGGTGGACCTCCCGGCCGCGGCGCTGCGCGGACTGCCGGCCGAGGCACAACTCCAGGTGGTGCTCGACGAGGCGGCCCGGAGGGGCATCGAGCCCGCCTTCCCGGACGTCGAGCGGGGCCTCCGCTTCCTCCGGGTGTGGAGGAACCATGTGGAGGCCCTGCACCGGTACACGGCCCCGCGCTGGGAGGGGGGAGCGCTGCAGTTCTTCCGGGCCGCCGAGCTCCAGCCAGGGAGGCTCGAGCACTTGGAGCGGGCCTGGACGGACCGGTGCTCGGCGGTGCGGGTCGAGGTCGTCCCGGGAGATCACGACAGCATGCTGCTCCCGCCGCATGTGGACGGCCTGGCGGCGCGGCTCCGGGCGTGCCTGGAGAGGGCAATGTCGGCCGAGGCCGCCCGCTCCAACACGTCCAACACCTCGAGGACTCGGACGCACTCATGAGCACGCACGACTCGAAGGCAGGAACGAAGCAGGTCCGCAGGCCACCTCCCGTGGCGGTGGCTTCCCGGGCGGGGCGGGTGCCGCTGTCCTTCGCGCAGCAGCGGCTGTGGTTCATCGACCAGCTCGAGCCCGGTGGCTTCACGTACAACGTTCCACTCGCCGCGAAGCTGAAGGGTCCACTCGAGGTGGCCGCGCTCGAGCGGAGCCTGTCGGCGCTCGTCCAGCGGCATGAGGCGCTGCGGACGACGTTCCCTCAGGAGGAGGGACGGCCGGTGCAGCGGATTGCTCCGGAGCTGGGGCTGGCGCTGCGGGTGGAGAGCCTGGAGGGCGTACCCCAGGCGGAGCGCGAGGCGGCGGTCCGGCGGCGGGTGGAGGAGGAGGCGCGGCGCCCGTTCGACCTGGAGCGGGGTCCGCTGCTCCGGGTGGAGCTGCTGCGCCTGGGAGTGGACGAGCACGTGCTGCTGCTCGTGATGCACCATGCCATCTGCGATCTCTGGTCGCTGGGAGTGCTGGAGCGTGAGCTGTCCGTGCTGTACGCGGCGTTCTCCGGAGGCGGAGCGCACGCCTTGGTGGCCCTGCCGGTGCAGTACGCGGACTACGCGGCGTGGCAGCGGGAGTGGCTGAAGGGGGAGGTGCTGGAGGAGCAGCTCGCGTGGTGGAAGCAGGCGCTGGCCGGGGCTCCACCGGCGCTGGAACTGCCCACGGATTGGCCGAGGCCTCCCGTGCAGTCCTCTCGTGGCGCCCTCTTGAAGTTGGCGCTTCCCCCGGGCGTCTCTGGAGCGGTGCGGAAGCTGAGCCGTGGGGAGGGTGTCACGCCCTTCATGACCTTCCTGGCGGCCTGGTACGCCCTGCTGGCGCGCTACAGCGGGCAGACGGACCTCGTGGTGGGGACGCCCATCTCCGGGCGCAACCGGCGCGAGGTGGAGGGGCTCATCGGCTTCTTCGCCAACACCCTGGCGTTGCGGGTGGATGCCTCGGGAGACGTGAGCTTCCGGGACTTGGTGGGCCGGGTGCGTGAGTCGTGTCTGGGCGCCTACTCCCACCAGGACGTGCCTTTCGAGCAGTTGGTGGATGCGCTCCAGCCGGTGCGTGACCTGAGCCGCACGCCTCTCTTCCAGGTCATGTTCCTCCATCAGGAGGCCGCTCCCTTGTCTGGGCTGTCGCTGCCCGGCGGGGTGGTGGAGGAGTTCCCCTTCGAGCCGGGCGTCGCGAGGTTCGACCTGACCCTGTTCGTGAGGGAGACCGCGGACGGGCTGGTGAGCATGTGGGAATACAACACGGACCTGTACGACGAGGCGACGGTGGCGCGCATGGCGGTGCACTACGCGCGGCTGCTGCAAGCGGCTGTCGCCCAGCCGAAGCAGCGGGTGTCGTCGCTGCCGTTGATGGACGAGGCGGAGCGGCGGCGGGTGCTGGTGGAGTTCAACGACACGGCGGCACTGCATGCGCCGGCCAGCGGGGTGCAGGAGCTGTTCGAGGCGTGGGCAGACAGGACGCCGCAGGCGGTGGCTGTCAGCTTCGGAGAGCAGACGCTGACGTACGGAGAGTTGAACCGGAGGGCCAACCGGCTGGCGCACCACCTGAGAGGGTTGGGAGTGGGGCCGGACGTGCCGGTGGGCCTGTGCGTCCGGCGCTCGTTGGAGCTGGCGGTGGGCGTGCTGGGCATTCTCAAGGCCGGAGGAGCCTACGTGCCGCTGGACCCGGCCTACCCAGCCGAGCGTCTGGCGTTGATGCTCGGGGCCGCGCGGGCGCCGGTGTTGCTCACGCAGCGGCACCTGGTGGACGCGCTGCCCGCAGGTGAGGCGAAGCGACTGTTGCTGGACGTGGAGGAGGAGGCCTGGGCCGGGTGCGCGGAGGGCAACCCGGAGCGGGTGTCCGGCCCCGAGGCACTGGCGTACGTCATCTACACCTCGGGCTCGACGGGAGAGCCCAAGGGAGTGGCGATGCACCACCGGCCGCTGCTCAACCTCATCCGCTGGCAGGTGGAGCGCTCGGCGGAGAGGCCCAAGACACTGCAGTTCTCGGCGCTGAGCTTCGACGTGAGCTTCCAGGAGTTGTTCTCCACGTGGGGAGCGGGAGGAGAGCTGGTGCTCATCCCCGAGGAGCTGAGGCTGGAGGCTCGGGCACTGCTGGAGAAGATGGACAGCAGCGGGGTGCAGAGGCTGTTCCTGCCCTTCGTGGCGCTACAGAACCTGGCGGAGGAGGCGGACAGGGCGGGGCTGGCACCGCGCGCACTGAAGGAAGTCATCACGGCCGGAGAGCAGCTGAGGGTGACGCCGGCGGTGCGGCGGATGATGAAGAGGCTGGGAGGGGTGCTGGAGAACCAGTACGGCCCGACGGAGACGCACGTGGCGACGGCGCTGCGGCTGGAGGGGGAGCCGGAGCAGTGGCCAGAGGTGCCGAGCATCGGCAAGCCCATCGCCAACACGAGCGTGCACCTGCTGGACGGCAAGGGAGAGCCGGTGCCGGTGGGAGTGGTGGGGGAGCTGTACATCGGAGGGACGGCGGTGGCGAGGGGCTACCTGCACCGGCCGGAGCTGACGCAGGAGCGATTCATCCCGGACGCATACAGGGCGAAGCCAGGAGGGAGGCTGTACCGGACGGGGGACTACGCGAGGTACCTGGCGGACGGGACTATCGAGTTCCTGGGGCGACGGGACGCGCAGGTGAAGGTGAGAGGCTTCCGCATCGAGCTGGCGGAGGTGGAGGCCGTGCTCGCGAAGCACCCGGGGGTGAAGGATGTAGTGGTGGAGGCGAGGGAGGAGGGCAGCGGGGCCAAGAAGCTGGTGGCCTACGTGGTGCAGGCCGCTTCCACTGCGCCCATTTCCCCCACTGCGCCCATTTCCTCCACTGCGCCCATTTCCCCTCGCCCTCCGGGAGAGGGACGGGGTGAGGGTGCCGAGCCCCCCGAGTTGAAGCCCGAGGAACTGCGGACCTGGCTGAAGCAGAGGTTGCCCGAGTACATGGTGCCCTCGGCCTTCATGTCCCTGGAATCCTTCCCGCTGACGCCCAGCGGAAAGGTGGACCGCCGGGCCCTGCCCGCGCCGGAGGCGGAGGGCACCGGGCAGGAGGGAGATGTAGCGCCCCGGACCCAACTGGAGCAGGTGGTGGCGGGCATCTGGGCGCCGCTGCTGGGCCTGCGGCGCGTGGGCGCGCACGACAACTTCTTCGAGTTGGGCGGGCACTCGCTGCTGGCGATGCAGGTGACGTCTCGTCTGCGCGAGGCGCTGAAGGTGGAGCTGCCCGTGCGCGCGCTCTTCGAGGCCCCGACGGTCGCGGAGCTGGCGCGGCGGCTCGAGTCGATGACGGAGGGCAAGCAGGAGTCCCGGCCTCCTCCGCTGGTGCCCGTGCCTCGTGAGGGCGCGCTGCCGCTGTCCTTCGCGCAGCAGCGGCTGTGGTTCCTGGATCGCCTCCATCCGCAGAGCGCGCTCTACAACCTCGCCCTGGTGTTGCGTCTGGAGGGCGGGCTCGACGTGGCCGCGCTGGAGCGGAGCTTCCATGCACTGGTGCAGCGGCACGAGGCCCTGAGGACGACGTTCCATCAGGGCGAGCAGGGCGTGGAGCAGGTCATCTCCGCTCCCGTGGAGCTGCCGCTGACGGTGGTGGACCTGCGCGAGCTTCCCGAGGGAGAGCGAGAGCAAGAGGCGCGGCGGCTGGCCAACGAGGAGGTCCTGAAGCCCTTCGACCTGAAGGCGGGGCCGCTCCTGCGAGTGACGCTGTTGCGGACGGGCGAGGCGGAGCACGTGCTGGTGCTGGCGATGCACCACATCGTGTCGGACGGGTGGTCGATGGGGGTGCTCGCCCGGGAGCTGAAGGCCCTGTACGAGGCGTTCCAGGAGGGGAGGGCGCCCGTGCTGGACGTGTTGCCCATCCAGTACGCGGACTACGCGACGTGGCAGCAGGCGTGGCTGCGGGGCGACGTGTTGGAGTCGAAGCTCGCTTGGTGGTGCAAGCAGTTGCAAGGCGCGGCACCCGCCCTGGAGCTGCCAACGGATCGCCCGAGGCCGGCGGTGCAGAGCAACCGCGGCGCGCTCCATTACCTGCACCTGCCGCTGGAGCTGGCCGAGGGGCTGCACAAGCTCAGCCAGCAGGAGGGCGTGACGCTCTTCATGACGTTGCTGGCGGGCTTCCAGGTGCTGCTGCACCGTTACTCGGGACAGGACGACATCAGCGTGGGCTCGCCCATGGCGGGCCGCGGCCAGGCCGAGCTGGAAGGGCTGATCGGCTTCTTCGTCAACGTGCTGGTGATGCGGGCGAGGGTGAGGGGAGAAGAGTCCTTCCGGGAGCTGCTGCGGCAGGTGCGAGAGGTGGCGCTGGGGGCCTATGCCCACGAGGAGGTGCCGTTCGACAAGCTGGTGGAGGCGCTGAATCCCCCGCGCGACACCAGCCGTGCACCGCTGTTCCAGGTGTCGTTCGCCCTGCAGAACGCCCCATCGCCGGACCTGAAGTTGCCGGGGATCGAGTCCCGGCCGCTGGAGCTGACAGGCCAGGTGTCGAAGTACGACCTGACGTTGTCGTTGAGGGAGACCGGGACGGGACTGGAGGGCATCGTCGAGTACAGCACCGACCTGTTCGACGCCTCCACCATCGCCCGGATGGCCGGGCACCTGCGGACGTTGTTGGAAGGCGTGGTGGCGGACCCCGGCCGCTGCATCGGTGAGCTGCCGTTGCTGAGTGAGGAGGAGCGGCGGCTGCTGCTGGTGGAGTGGAACCAGACGCGCACGGAGTACCCGCGCCACGCGACCGTCCACGGCCTGTTCGAGGAGCACGCTGCGCGCCAGCCCGAGGCGGTGGCGGTGGAGTACGAGGGCCAACGGCTCACGTATGCGGAGCTGAACGTGCGGGCCAACCAGGTGGCTCGGGCCCTGCAGCGGCTGGGCGTGGGCGTGGGAACCCTGGTGGGCCTGTGTGCCGGCCGCTCGCTGGAGCTGATGGCGGCGATGCTCGGCATCCTGAAGGCGGGGGCGGCCTACGTCCCGTTGGATCCGACGTACCCGCCGGAGCGGCTGGCGCTCATGGTGGAGGACTCAGGGGTACCGGTGGTGCTGGCCCAGCCGGAGCTGGCGGACGAGCTGCCCGTGGGAAGAGCCTTCGTCCAGGAGCTGTCGTGGGAGGCCTTCGCGCACGAGAGCGGGGAGAACCTCGGGGAGCCGGTGGGGCCGGAGTCGCTGGCGTACGTCATGTACACGTCGGGCTCGACGGGCAAGCCCAAGGGCGTGTGCATCCCGCACCGCGGCATCGTCCGGCTGGTGCGTAACACCGACTTCTACGAGGTGACGGCGGAGGATCGCTTCACCCAGCTGGCCAACACGTCCTTCGACTCGTCGAACCTCGAGCTGTGGAGCGCGCTGCTCAACGGAGCGGCCCTGGTGGGGGTACCCCGGGAGGTGGCGCTGTCTCCGAAGGCGCTGGCCGCGTTCCTGCGCGAGCAGCGGATGAGCGCGATGGTCTTCACGACGTCGCTCTTCCACCAGGTGGCGGCCGAGTGTCCGGATGCCTTCCAGACGATGCGGTACGTGATGTTCGGAGGCGAGGCGGCGGACCCGGTGCGGCTGCGCGAGGTGCTGCGCCAGGGCGGAACCCCGAAGCTGCTGAACATGTACGGGCCCACCGAGAACACGACGGTCACGACGTGGGAGGAGGTGAAGGAGGTACCGGAGGGGGCGCTGTCGGTGCCCATCGGCCGGCCGATGTCGAACACGGACGTGTACGTGCTGGACGAGCGGATGCAGCCGGTGCCGGTGGGTGTCCCGGGAGAGCTGTACACGGGCGGAGACGGGCTGGCGCTCGGGTACCTGAAGCGGCCGGAGGCGACGGCGGAGAAGTTCGTCGCCCATCCATTCAGCCCGGAGCCGGGAGCGAAGCTGTACCGGACAGGAGACCTGGTGAAGTACCTGCCGGACGGGAGGCTCGAGTTCCTGGGGCGGCGGGACGGGCAGGTGAAGGTGCGAGGCTTCCGCATCGAGTTGGGGGAGATCGAAGCCGTCCTGGCCAGGCACCCGGGAATCAGCGGGAGCGCCGTGCTTGCACGTGACGACGGCCCCAGCGGCAAGTGGCTGGTGGCCTACGTGGTCCCCACCGTGCCCATTTCCCCTCGCCCTCCGGGAGAGGGACGGGGTGAGGGTGCCACGGGCCCCGGGTTGAAGCCCGAGGAGCTGCGCACCTGGCTGATGCAGACGCTGCCCGAACACATGGTGCCGTCCGCCTTCGTGTTCCTGGACGCACTGCCGCTCACGCCCAACGGCAAGGTGGACCGCAAGGCCCTGCCCGCGCCGGACTCGCAGCGCAACGAAGCCGGTGGCTCCTATGCCGCACCGGCGAGCGGACTCGAGCAGTCGCTCGCGGCGCTCTGGGCCGAGGCGCTCCGGCTGGATCGGGTGGGCGCGGACGACAACTTCTTCGACCTGGGAGGCAACTCGCTGCTGCTGCAGGTGGTGCACCTGAAGGTGGAGGCACTGGTGGGCCGCAAGGTGCCCATGGTCGAGCTGTTCCAGTTCTCCACGGTGCGCACGCTCGCCGCGCAACTGGCGGGGAGCACCGGCCCCACGGGGACCGAGGAGTCATCGGCGTCGGGCGGCAACCGGCGCGAGGGCATGCGCCAGCTCGCCAGGCGGCGCGGACGCCCCGGCTCGAATTGAGGATCAATCATCATGAATGAACAACACGACACCTCGTCCGCGGAGCCGTCCCTGGAGATGGCCATCGCCATCGTGGGCCTCTCCGTGCGCGTTCCCGGCGCCCCGGACGAGCGCCGCTTCTGGAGCAACCTCGCCTCGGGAGTGGAGTCCATCTCCATCCTGCCCGCGGCCGAGGGTTGGGTGGCCGCGGGAGGAGTGATCGAGGACGCCGAGTGCTTCGACGCCGCCTTCTTCGGCTACTCGCCCAGCGAGGCCGAGCTGATGGATCCGCAGCACCGGCTCTTCCTGGAGTGCGCCTGGTCGGCGCTCGAATCGGCGGGCTACGCACCTCGGGGCAAGCCCATCCGCGCGGGGGTCTACGCGGGCTCCTCCTTCAGCACCTACCTGCTCTCGAGCGTGCTGCCCGAGGCGCAGCGGGTCGGCAGGAGCCTGGGCGAGAGCCTCTTCGGGTGCAGCGGCAACTTCCTCGCGACGCGGGTGGCCTACGAGCTGGATTTGACCGGCCCCAGCCTGAGCGTCCAGACGGGCTGCTCCACCTCGCTGGTCGCGGTCCACCTCGCGTGCCAGGCGCTCCTCTCGCGGGAGTGCGAGCTCGCGTTGGCGGGCGGCGTGTCCATCCGGTCTCCCCAGCTGAGCCCGTACCCCTTCCAGGAGGGAGGCATCCTCTCGCCCGACGGGCACTGCCGCGCCTTCGATGCCCGGGCGGCCGGCACGGTAGGCGGCAATGGCGTGGGAATCGTCGTGCTCAAGCGGCTCGCCGATGCGATCGCGGACCGGGATGCCATCCGCGCCGTCATCCTCGGCACGTCCATCAACAACGATGGGAGCTCCAAGACGGGGTTCTCCGCTCCCTCGGTGCCGGGCCAGGCCGCGGCCATCTCCGAGGCGCAGGCGGTGGCGGGCGTCGATCCGGCCTCCATCTCGTACATCGAAGCGCACGGCACGGGCACGCCGCTCGGGGACCCGATCGAGCTCGCCGCGCTCAAGCAGGTGTTCCGCGAGGTGCCAGCGGGCTCGTGCGGCCTCGGTTCGGTGAAGACGAACATTGGCCACCTCGACTCGGCGGCGGGCGTCTCCGGGCTCATCAAGGCGGTGCTCGCGCTGGAGAACAGGCTGCTGCCTCCTTCTCTGCACTTCACCACGCCCAACCCGCAACTGGGGCTCGAGGGCAGCCCGTTCTACGTGGTGTCCAAGCCGGGGCCCTGGGCCGGGCCGGTACCGCGGCGCGCGGGGGTGAGCGCGTTCGGCATCGGCGGCACCAACGCTCATGTCGTGCTGGAAGAGGCCCCGGCCGTCCCGAGTGACGAGCCCCGGCGCGGCGAGGAGTTGGTGCTCCTGTCGGCGAAGTCGGAGGCCGCGCTGGAGCGGATGAGCGCCGAATTCGCCGGGCACCTCGGTGGTGGAGGGAGTGCGCGGCTCGCGGACGTGGCGCACACGCTGCAGACCGGGCGGGCGCGTTTCCCCTGGAGGCGCTTCGTCGTGAGCGGCCGTCCCGAGGAGGCGGCGGCGCTGCTCGGGGGGAGCGAGCCCGAGCGGGTGCGTACCGCGTTCGACGAGACCGAGCGGAGAGGGGCCGTGTTCCTCTTTCCCGGAGGCGGCTCGCAGCGGGTGAACATGGGCACCGCCTTCCTTCGCGAGCCGGCCTTCCGGGAGGCGCTCGAGCAGTGCGCGAGGCTGATGCGCGGCCCGCTCGGCGCGGATCTCCGCGACATCATGTTCGCGGGCCCCGAGCGCTTCGACGCCGCGGGCCGCGAGCTGGACCGGCCCCTCTGGGTGCAGAGCACGCTCTTCGCGTGTGACTGGGCCATGGCGCAGCTGTGGCTCTCCTGGGGTGTGCAGCCCGAGGCGCTGCTCGGCCATTCCCTGGGGGAGTACGTCGCGGCGTGCCTGGCGGGTGTCTTCACGCTCGAGGAGGCCTGCTCCATCGTGGCCGTCCGTGCCCGGATGGCGGAGGAGATGCCGCCGGGGGCCATGGTCTCCGTGCTCGCTCCCGTGGAGGAGGTTTCTCCGTGGATGGGCGCGCTCTCCGTCGCCGCCATCAACGGGCCTTCCACGTGTGTCCTCTCGGGGCCCCTGGAGGCGGTCGAGTCCTTCGAGCGGACGCTCACGGAGCGGGGCGTCTCGTTCAAGCGGGTGCGCTACGCACGGGCAGCGCACTCGTCGATGCTCGACCCGTACCTCGCGGAGTTCGCGCGCGTGGTGGCGCGGGTGAAGCTGCGGCCGCCGAAGCTGCCGGTGGTGTCGAGCGTCACCGGCCAGTGGCTGAGCGAGCGCGAGGCGACCGACCCGGCGTACTGGGTCCGCCACCTCCGGGACACGGTCCGGTTCTCCGACGGGCTGGGGCTCCTGCTCTCCTCGGGCGAGCGGGCGCTGATTGAAGTCGGGCCGGGCGCCACGCTGGGCTCGCTCGCGCGGCAGCACCCGGCACGCACGTCGCAGCCGGTGCTCGCCACGCTGCCGGGCGGAGCCGCGCAGCCGTCCAGCCCCCTGGCACCGCTCGGCGAGGCCTGGCTCGCGGGTGTCTCCATCGACTGGGAGCGTTTCCGCGCCGGAGAGCGCCGCCGCCGGGTGGCGTTGCCTACCTACAGCTTCGAGCGGGAGCGGCACTGGATAGAGCCGGCGCCCCTCCAGGCCACCGCCAGCACCTCTCCCGGGGAGCGGCGTCCCGTGTTCGCGTCTCCCTCCGCCACGTCCCGCCGGAGCCCGCGCAAGGGCGCTCCCGCCGTGCCGGCGCGCAACGGCACCGAGCGGGCCCTGGCCGACTGCTTCCGCGAGCTGTTCCGCCTCGAGGAGGTCGGCATCCATGATGACTTCTTCGCGCTCGGCGGTGACTCGCTCATGGGGCTGCGGCTGACCCGGCTGATCAGCCAGCGGCTCGGTGTCCCGGTGCCGCTGAAGACGCTGGTGGAGTCGCCGACCATCGCCGGCCTGGCGGAGAAGCTCGGAAGCACCGGAGAGACGGCCACGCCGGAGCGGACGAGCTGCCTCGTGCGGCTCCAGGAGGGCTCGCACGGGCCCGCGCTCTTCTTCCCGCACGCGACCGGCGGGCAGACGCTCTTCTACCGGGAGCTGGCTCGGTGCATCGATCCCAACAGGCCCGCCTATGGATTCGACGCGCCCGGGTTGGAGACGGAAGGGCCCAGGCTCACCACCGTCGAGGAGATGGCGGAGCACTACCTCGGGCTCCTGCGCGCTGTGCAGCCCTCGGGGCCGTACCTGCTCGTCGGTTCGTCCTTCGGAGGAGTGCTCGCGTACGAGATGGGCCGCCGCTTGTCCGCCGAGGGGCACGCGGTGCCGCTGTGCGCGCTGCTCGACTCACCCGGACCAGGGCGCATGCCTCCGCCGCCCGAGGACGATGCCGCGCTCCTGGCGAGCATGGTGGCCTCCTGGGTGGACCTCCCGGCCAAGGCGCTGCGCGGGCTGCCCGTCGAGGCCCAGCTCCAGGCGGTGATCGACGAGGCTGCCCGGCGGGGCACCGAGCCCGCCTTCTCCGACGTCGAGCGGGGCCTGCGCTTCCTCCGGGTGTGGAGGACCCATGTCGAGGCCCTGCTGCGCTACACGGCGCCTCGCTGGGAGAGGGGAGAGCTGCAGTTCTTCCGGGCCGCCGAGCTCCATCCGGAGATGCCGAGCCATCTGGAGCTGGCGTGGACGGACCGGTGCGCGGCGGTGCGGGTCGAGGTCGTCCCGGGAGATCACAACAGCATGATGCTCCCGCCCCACGTGGACGGCCTGGCGGCGCGGATCCGCGCGTGCCTGGAGAGGGCCCATGCCGGCTGAGGCCGCCACCAACAAGTGGCTCGTCACGCTCGCGGTGTCCTGCGGCACCATGATGGCGTCCATCGACGCGTCCATCGTCAACGTGGCCCTGTCGCAGATCCGCAGCTCGATCGGCGCCACCATGCAGGAGATCACCTGGGCGAGCACCAGCTTCATTATCGCCACGGTGCTGGTGCTGCCGCTCTCGGGCCTCTTCGGGCGGCTCTTCGGCCAGAAGCGCACCTATCTGGCGTTCCTGTCGCTCTTCATCCTCAGCTCGTTCCTGTGCGGGCTCGCCTGGAGTCTGCCCTCGCTGGTGGTCTTCCGGGCCCTGCAAGGCCTTGGCGCCGGGCTGCTCGTGCCCACCGAGCAGGCCATCCTCCGTCAGACCTGGCCCCCCGAGGAGCAGGGCATGGCCATGGGCCTCTTCTCGGTGGTCATCTCGGTGGGCCCCGCCATCGGCCCCACGCTCGGCGGCTACATCGTCGACAACTTCCACTGGTCGTGGATCTTCCTCATCAACCTCCCCATCGGGCTGCTCGGCTTCCTGATGGTGTGGCGCTTCGTCGAGGAGCCCGAGGACGTGCTGGCCGCCAACCGGGCCGCCGCCGCGCTCCAGCGCCGCAACATGGACTGGGCGGGAATCGGACTCATGTGGATGGGTCTGGCCTCGCTCCAGTTCGTGCTGGAGGAGGGCCAGCGCCAGGACTGGTTCGAGTCGCGGGAGATCCTCCTCTTCACCCTGGTGGCTGGCTTCTCGCTGGCCGCCTTCGTGCTGCGTGAGCTCACCGCGCCCGCGCCCGCGGTGGACCTGCGCCTCTTCCGGGAGCCGGTGTTCACCTCGGGCGCCGTGCTCGGCGCGGTGATGTTCTTCATCCTCATCGCGAACATGTTCCTGCTGCCCGTCTTCATGCAGGAGCTGCTCGGCTTCACCGCCATGCAGTCCGGCCTCGCGCTCATGCCGCGCACGCTGGTGATGATCGCTGTGATGCCCCTCGTCGGGCGGCTGTACAACCGGGTCTCTCCCCGGACGCTCATCGCCACGGGGCTGCTCATCCTCGGCCTGGGCGTCTACCGGATGATGCGCGTCTCCCTGGACACGGGCACCGGCGACATCATCGCGTCCGTCATGCTCCAGGGGCTGGGCACCAGCCTGCTCTTCGTGCCGCTCAACATCGTGGTGTTCGACAAGGTGGAGCGCGCCCGGCTGGCGGACGCCGCGGGCCTCAACGCGCTGCTGCGGCAGATCGGCAGTTCGGTGGGGCTTGCCCTCTTCGCCACGCTGATGACGCGCTACACCGCGCAGGCCCAGGTGGGGCTCTCCGCCCAGGTGTTCGCCGAGCGCCCCGAGCTGTCCGCGTGGCTCACCTCGGCCACGGGCGGGCTCGTGGCGGGCGGTGTCGAGGGTTACGAGGCCACCGAGGCGGGTCTGCGCCTGCTGTCGGCCACCCTCCAGCGGCAGGCGGCGCTGCTGGCCTTCAACCGGCTGTTCGCGCTCTCCGCGCTGCTGTTCGCGCTGGCGCTGCCATTGCTCGCCTTCCTCTGGGTCTCGCCGCGCCAGAAGCCCCGGCCGGAGTCCCGGAACGAGGTTCACGCGGATGTGGAGGTCTGACGCGAGATGAGTGCGACCCCTCGATTGGTGGAGAAGGAAGCGCCCGCACCGGGCCCCGAGGAGGCCGGGCGCGAGCGCAGGGGCCGCCGGGGCGCCATCGCCCTGGGCGCGGTCACGGTGGCGGTATTCGCGGGCCTCGGCGGCTACGTGCTGCTCACGCGCGGGCAGGAGTCCACGGACAACGCGCAGGTGCAGGCGGACCTGGTGCCGCTCCACACGCGCGTGGGCGGTCCGGTGCTGCGCGTGCTCGTCGAGGACAACGCCCGAGTGAAGAAGGGCGAGCTGCTGGTGGAGCTGGATCCGCGCGAGTACGCCGTCCGCGTCAAGCAGGCCGAGGCGGAGCTGGCCTCGGCGCGGGCACAGGCGCAGGCGGCCGATGCGCAAATGGCGGTGGCGGAGGCGAGCGCCCGTGGAGGCCGCTCCACCGCGCGCGCCCTGGTGTCCACCAGCACGGCGGCGGTGAGCAACGCCGAGGCCCAGGTGGACGTGGCCCGTGCGGCCCTGGCTCGCGCGGAGGCCGAGGCCCACCATCAGGCGCGGGAGCTCGAGCGCGTGGAGCGGCTTCGCAGCTCGGACGTCTCCTCGCAGCAGGAGCTCGACACCGCCCGGGCCTCCCACGAGGCAGCGCAGGCGTCGCTGGCCGGGGCCCGCGCGCAGCTCGCCGCGGCCGAGCAGTCCCGGCAGGTCGCCCTCGGCCGGGTGGCCGAGGCCCAGGGCCAGTTCGATCAGAGCGCTCCCGTGGACGCGAAGATCTCCGTGGCGCGTGCCAGCGCGGAGCTCGCCCACGCCCGGGTCACCGCCGCCGAGGCCGCGCTGGAGCAGGCCCGGCTCCAGCTCGAGCACACCCGGGTGGTGGCTCCCGCAGACGGTCAGGTGTCCAAGCTGAGCATCCGCGAGGGGCAATTCCTATCGGCCGGGCAGCCGGTGGCGAGGCTCGTTCCGCCGCGGACGTACGTCATCGCCAACTTCAAGGAGACGCAGGTGGGGCGCATCCGGCCGGGCCAGCGGGTGGAGGTGACGGTGGATGCCATCCCTGGCCGGACGTTGACGGGCCGGGTGGAGAGTCTCTCCGGCGGAACGGGGGCGAGCTTCTCGCTGCTGCCGCCGGACAACGCCTCGGGCAACTTCGTCAAGGTGGTGCAGCGCGTCCCCGTGCGCATCTCCTGGACGGACCCGCCCGGGGAGCTACCCCTGCAGGCAGGCCTCTCGGCGGAGGTCACCGTCTTCACCACCGGAAACCCTGACAGGGAATGACTGTCTTTGACGAATGAAAGAAGAGGTTGTCGATGCTGAAGGTCATGACTCTCGCGAAGAATCTCAAGAAGGCGATCCTGGCGGATCCCGAGCGTTTCTATTCCACCGATACGGGGGCGTGGGTCTCGGGTCTCCCCAAGGCGGGAGAGATCCAGGTCAAGACGGGCCGTGAGCCCTTGTGGATCAACCTTGGCTATTGGCGCGACGTGGAGCGCGTCGACGAGAACAACTTCGAGCGCGTGGGCGAGCTGTTCAAATCCGCCCAGGCGCAGATGGCGCACCTGCTCGCGAAGACCGCGCGCCTGGGCCAGGCCGATGTGGTGCTGGACTGCGGCTTTGGCTATGCGGATCAGGACATCCTCTGGGCCGAGGAATACCGCCCCAAGCGTATCCACGGGTTGAACGTCACGCCCACTCAGGTACGGATTGGCCGGGAGCGCATCCGGCTCACGGGTCTCGAGCGGGTGGTCCAGTTGGACGTGGGCTCCGCGACCGAGATCCCCTTCGGCGCTGGCGAGTTCGACGTCGTCTTCGCGCTCGAGTCCGCCATGCACTTCAAGACGCGGCGTGCGTTCCTGCGCGAGGCGTTCCGGGTGCTTCGTCCGGGTGGACGCCTGGTCATGGCGGACATGAGCCAGAAGACGGATCGGGAAGCGGGCTCGGGGCTGCGCCGCCGCCTGCGTCATCGCTACTTCCGGGGCCTGATTGCCTTTCCGGAGGCGAATGTCTGGACGACCCAGCGCTTCGCCACGGAGCTGACGTCGGTGGGCTTCCAGAATGCCAGACTCGAGTCCATCGCGGCGGATGTCTATGGGCCGGTGAATGCCGCGTTCACGGCCCTGCGCGGCGTGACGGCGGCAAGCCGGCAACCCGGCTCCGTCACCCCGGAGCGCATCCGCGCGGATGTCCGCAAGGTCCGGGAGCAGGACCCCGAGCAGTACCAGCACCTCGCCCTGTTCAACTGCGATGACTACGTCGTCGCCTACGCAGAGAAGCCCTGAGGCACCGTCATGAGCACCCATCCTTCCAGCACGCAGCTGCAACAGAGACTCGCCGGCTACTGGAGTGAATTGCTGGGCCTCCCGGAGATCGCGCCGGGGGACCATTTCATCTCGCTCGGTGGCAACTCCCTGCTCGCGACCATGCTCGCCAACCGCATCGAGGAGGATCTGGGGATCCGCCCGATGATGGGAGAGCTGTTCAACACCCTGGAGGAGGTGGCCACGCTCTGCGAGCAGCTGCTCCAGGAGCAGGCGGAGGCGGGGAGATGAGCTACGAGCTGTCCCATCTCCAGGCCCTGGAAGCCGAGTCCATCTTCATCATCCGGGAAGTGGTGGCCGAGTTCTCGCGGCCCGTCCTCCTGTTCTCGGGTGGCAAGGATTCCGCCGTGATGCTGTGGCTGGCGGAGAAGGCCTTCGCGCCCGCCCCGCTGCCCTTCCCGCTGATGCACGTGGACACGGGGCACAACTTTCCCGAGGTGCTCGAGTACCGGGACGAGCGCGTGGCCGCCCTGGGCGCCCGCCTGGTGGTGGCCTCCGTGCAGGAGTTCATCGACTCGGGCCGGGTGGTGGAGGAGAAGGGCCCGCGCGCCTCGCGCAATCGCTTGCAGACGGCGCCGCTGCTGGATGGCATCGAGAAGCACCAGTTCGACGCCGTCTTCGGCGGTGCCCGCCGCGATGAGGAGAAGGCCCGCGCCAAGGAGCGTGTCTTCTCCTTCCGCGACGAGTTCGGCCAGTGGGATCCGAAGAACCAGCGTCCCGAGTTGTGGAGCCTCTACAACGGCCGCCACCGCCGCGGAGAGCACATCCGCGTCTTCCCCCTGTCCAACTGGACCGAGATGGACATCTGGCAATACATCGCCCAGGAGCGCATTCCGCTGCCCTCCATCTATTTCAGCCACCGGCGGGAGGTGTTCCGCCGTGACGGCATGCTGATGGCGTGCTCGCCCTACCTGCCGCTGCTGCCGGGAGAGCGGGCCGTGCCCGCCCAGGTGCGCTTCCGCACCGTGGGCGACATGACGTGTACCGCCTGCGTCGAGTCCACGGCTTCCACGGTGGAGCAGGTGATTGACGAGGTCGCCGCTTCCCGCGTGACCGAGCGGGGGGCGAGCCGGGCCGATGACAAGTTCAGCGAGACGGCCATGGAAGACCGTAAGCGCGAGGGGTATTTCTAATGGAGCTGCTCAGGTTCGCCACGGCTGGCTCGGTTGACGATGGGAAGAGCACCCTCATCGGCCGGCTGCTCTACGACACGAAATCCATCTTCGAGGACCAGCTCACCTCCGTGGAGCGCACCAGCAAGGCGCGCGGGGATGAGTACACCAACCTCGCCCTCCTCATGGACGGACTGCGCGCCGAGCGCGAGCAGGGCATCACCATCGACGTGGCCTACCGCTACTTCGCCACGCCCCGGCGCAAGTTCATCATCGCGGACACCCCCGGCCATCTCCAATACACGCGCAACATGGTGACGGGCGCCTCCACCGCGGACCTCGCCCTCATCCTCGTGGACGCGCGCAAGGGTTTGTTGGAGCAGACGCGGCGCCATGCCTTCATCGCCTCGCTGCTGCGCGTGCCCCACGTGGTGCTGTGCATCAACAAGATGGACCTGGTGGGCTACGACGAGGCCGTCTTCGAGTCCATCAAGGACGAGTTCCGCAGGTTCTCCATGAAGCTGGAGCTCACGGACCTCACCTTCATCCCCATCTCCGCGCTCAACGGCGACAACGTGGTGACGCGCTCGGAGAAGATGCCCTGGTACCAGGGCCCCGTGCTGCTGCACCACCTGGAGAACGTGCACATCGCCTCGGACCGCAACCTCATCCAGGTGCGCTTCCCCGTGCAGTACGTGTCCCGGCCCATCTCCAAGAAGCTCCACGACTACCGCGCCTATTCCGGGCAGGTGGTGGGCGGCGTGCTGCGGCCGGGCGATGAGGTGGTGGTGCTCCCCTCGGGCTTCACCTCGCGCATCCGCACCATCGAGCTGGCCGGCAAGCCCGTGGAGGAGGCCTTCCCTCCCATGTCCGTCAACATCTCGCTGACGGATGAGCTCGACATCAGCCGGGGCGACATGTTGTGCCGGCCGGGCAATCCGCCCACCGTCGCGCAGGACATTGACGCCATGGTGTGCTGGATGGTGGAGCAGCCGCTGCGGCCCGGCGCGAAGCTGGCCATCAAGCACACCACGCGCTCGGCCCGGACCCTGGTCAAGGACATCCAGTACCGGATCGACGTGAACACGCTCCACCGGGACGAGGTGCGCAAGTCCCTCGAGCTGAACGAGATCGGCCGGGTGTCCTTGCGCACCACCGTGCCGCTCTTCTTCGACGAGTACCGGCGCAACCGCCACACCGGCAGCTTCATCCTCATCGACGAGGGGACGAACGCCACCGTGGCCGCCGGAATGATCAACGGTCCTGCGACGTGAACATTGGGTACACCTCCGTGAGTCAGCCAACTTCAGACGCAGCATCCCAGCGGGGTTTCATTGTCTGGTTCACCGGCATGTCCGGCGCGGGCAAGAGCACCCTCTCCACGGCCGTCCGCAATCAGTTGCAGGCCACCCGCTCCGTGGAGGTGCTAGACGGGGACGAGGTCCGCACCTTCCTCTCGCGAGGGTTGGGTTTCACCCGGCCCGACCGGGAGGAGAACATCCGGCGTATCGGCTACGTGGCCCGGGTATTGGCCAGACACCGCGTGGCCGTCATTTCCGCGGCCATCTCGCCCTACCGCGAGTCTCGCAACGAGGTGCGGAGGCTGGCCTCGGAAGCGGGAATCCCTTTCATCGAGGTGTATGCGCAGGCCAGCCTGGACGCGCTCGTCCACCGCGATGTGAAGGGGCTCTACAAGAAGGCCCTGGCCGGGGAGATCCCTCATTTCACCGGCATCTCCGACCCGTATGAGCCCCCCGAGTCGCCCGAGGTGACGGTGCGTACCGACTCGGAGACGGTGGAGGCGGGGGTGGAGCGCATCCTCGCCACGCTGCGGGCGCGAGGCCTCATCGCCTGACGCTGAATCCTCTCCACGGCAGTGGCACTCGCCCACCACCTCCTGAACACGGAATCACTGATGAGCACGCACGACTCGAAGGCAGTGAAGCAGGTCCGCAGGCCGCCTCCCATGACGGTGATCCCTCGGGAGGGGCGGGTGCCACTGTCATTCGCGCAGCAACGGCTGTGGTTCCTCGAACAGCTCGCGCCCGGGAGCTTCGCGTACAACGTGCCCTGGTTCGCGCGGCTGACGGGTCCGCTCGACGTGGCCGCGCTCGAGCGGAGCCTGTTGGCGCTCGTCCAGCGGCACGAGGCGCTGCGGACGACGTTTCCCCGGGTGGAGGGACGGCCGGTGCAGCGGACCGTGCCGGAGCTGGGGCTGACGCTGCCGGTGGAGAGCCTGGAGGGGGTCTCCGGGGGGGAGCGCGAGACGGCGGCCCGGCGGCTCGCGGAGGAGGAGGCCCGGCGTCCGTTCGATCTGGAGCAGGGCCCGCTGATGAGGGCGAGGCTGCTGCGCCTGTCGGCGGAGGAGCACGTGCTGCTGCTCACGCTGCACCACATCGTCTGTGATGGCTGGTCCATGGGGCTGCTGGAGCGGGAGTTGGGCGCGCTCTACACGGCGTTCTCCCGAGGCGAGGCGCCCTCGCTGCCGGCGCTGCCGGTGCAGTACGCGGATTACGCGGCGTGGCAGCGGGAGTGGCTGAAGGGGGAGGTGCTGGAGGAGCAGCTCGCCTGGTGGAAGCGGCAGCTGGCCGGAGCGCCGCCCGTGTTGGAGTTGCTGGCGGACAGGCCGAGGCCGCCGGTGACTTCCTCCCGAGGCGCCCTGCTGAGCGTGGGGCTGCCCCGCGGGCTGTCCGGCGCGGTGCGGGAGGTGAGCCGCGAGGAGGGGGTCACGCCCTTCATGACGCTGCTGGCGGGCTTCCAGGCCTTGCTGGCGCGCTACAGCGGGCAGAACGACATCGTGGTGGGCACGCCCATCTCCGGGCGCAACCGGCGCGAAGTGGAGGGGCTCATCGGCTTCTTCGCCAACACGCTGGCGCTGCGGGTGGAGGCTCCGGGAGAGCTGAGCTTCCGGGAGCTGTTGAAGCGGGTGCGGGAGGCGTGCCTGGGCGCCTATGCCCACCAGGACGTGCCTTTTGATCGGCTGGTGGACGCGCTGCAGCCGGTGCGGGACTTGAGCCGCACGCCCCTGTTCCAGGCCTCGTTCGTGTTCCAGGGGGCCGCGCCCTTCGCCGCGCTGGAGCTGCCCGGCGTGGCGGTGGAGGAGCTCGTCTTCGAGCCCGGTGCGGCCAGGTTCGATCTCACCCTCTTCGTGCGGGAGACGGAGCAGGGGTGGGTGGGGCTGTGGGAGTACAACAGCGAGCTGTTCGACGAGGCGACGGTGGCGCGGATGGCGGCGCACTACGCGCGGCTGCTGGAGGGGGCCCTCGCGCACCCGGAGCTGGCACTGGCGGAGCTGCCACTGCTGTCGGAAGCGGAGCGGCGCCAGGTGCTGGTGGAGTGGAACCAGACGCGCACGGAGTACCCGAGGGAGGCGTGCCTCGAGGAGCTGTTCGAGGCGCACGTGGCGGCCCGGCCCGAGGCCCTGGCGGTGGAGTACGAGGGCGAGCGGCTCACGTACGCGGAGTTGAACCGCCGGGCCAACCAGCTCGCCAGACACCTGCGGCGGCTGGGCGTGGGCGAGGGGACGCGGGTGGGGCTGTGTGCCAGCCGCTCGCTGGAACTGGTGGCGGCGATGCTCGGCATCCTGAAGGCGGGCGGGACCTATGTGCCGCTCGACGCGTCGTACCCTCGGGAGCGCCTGGCCTTCATGGTGGAGGACACGGCGCTGCCCGTGGTGCTGGCGCAGCCGGAGCTGGTGTCGAAGCTGCCCCCCATGAGTGCCAGGGTGGTGCCGCTGGAGCCCCGGTGGGAGGCCTTCGCGAGCGAGCGCGCGGAGAACCTGGGCGGGCGGAGCAGGCCAGAGGCGATGGCGTACGTCATGTACACGTCGGGCTCGACGGGCCGTCCCAAGGGCGTGTGCATCGCGCACCGGGCCATCGTCCGGCTGGTGTGCGGCACCGGGTATGTCCGGCTGACGCGGGAGGAGCGCTTCGCGCAGGTGAGCAACACCTCGTTCGACGGGTCCACCTTCGAGCTGTGGGGCGCGCTGCTCAACGGCGGGTGCGTCGTGGGTGTTGCCCGGGAGGTGATGCTGTCTCCCAAGGCGCTGTCCTCGTTCATGCGGGAGCAGCGGATCAGCGCGACGTTCTTGACCACGGCTCTGTTCAACCAGACGGTGGCCGAGTGTCCGGACGCCTTCCAGACGCTGAAGTACGTGCTGTTCGGAGGTGAAGCGGCGGACGCGAAGCCGCCGAGGAGGGTCCTGGAGCGGGGGGCGCCTCAGCACCTGGTGCATGTCTATGGGCCGACGGAGAACACGACGTTCTCGACGGCCTACGAGGTGAGGGAGGTGCCGGAGGGCGCGGTGACGGTGCCCATTGGCGGACCGCTGACGAACTCGGAAGCCTACGTGCTGGACGCGCGGATGCAGCCCGTGCCGGTGGGAGTGGCGGGAGAGCTGTATGTGGGCGGAGACGGCCTGGCGCTCGGGTACCTGAACCAGCCGGAGCTGACGGCCGGGAAGTTCGTCGCGCACCCGTTCCACCCGGAGCCCGGGGCGAAGCTCTACAAGACGGGAGACCTGGCCCGGTACCTGCCGGACGGGAACATCGAGTACCTGGGCCGCCGGGACGAGCAGGTGAAGGTGCGCGGCTTCCGCATCGAGCTGGGGGAGGTGGAGGCGGTGCTGGCCAGGCACCCGGCGGTGGGCGAGGTGGTGGTGGTGGCGAGGGACGCGGGCCCCGGTGGCAAGCAGCTGGTGGCCTATGTGGTGCCTACTTCCCTCACGTCCCCGCCGAAGCCCGGGGAGCTGCGGACCTGGCTCAAGCAGAGCCTGCCCGAGCACATGGTGCCCTCGGCCTTCGTGCGGCTGGAGGCGCTGCCGCTCACGCCCAACGGCAAGGTGGACCGCAAGGCGCTGCCCGCGCCGGAGGCGGAGGGGACGGAGCGCGAAGCGTACGTGGCGCCCCGGACACCGATGGAGCAGGTGGTGGCGGACCTCTGGGCGCCGCTGCTGGGGCTGGCGCGCGTGGGGGCGTGCGATCACTTCTTCGAGCTGGGCGGGCACTCGTTGCTGGCCACGCAGGTGGTGTCGCGCCTGCGGGAGGTGCTCCAGCGGGAGCTGCCGGTGCGGGTGCTCTTCGAAGCGCCCACGGTGGAGGAACTCGCGCGGCGGCTCGAGGCGTCGGCGGAGGGGAGGCGGGCCTTCCGGACTCCACCGCTGCTCCCCATGCCCAGGGAGGGCGCGCCGCCGCTGTCCTTCGCACAGCAGCGGCTGTGGTTCCTGGACCAACTGGAGCCGGACAGCCCGCTCTACAACGTCTTCCTGGCGCTCAGGTTGGAGGGGGCGCTCGATACGGGGGTGCTGGAGCGGAGCTTCCACGCGCTCCTCCAGCGCCACGAGTCGCTGCGGACGACGTTCCCGCAAGGCGAGCAGGGGCCCTACCAGGCCATCTCCGCCCCGGTGGAGCCACCGCTGAGAGTGGTGGAGCTGGGCGGGCTACCCGAAGGCGCGCGCGAGGCGGAGGCGCTGCGGCTGGCCGGTGAGGAGGTGCGGCGGCCGTTCGCGCTGGCGGCGGGGCCCCTCCTGCGGGTGACGCTGCTGAGGCTCGCGGAGGCGGAGCACGTGCTGGTGCTGGTGGTGCACCACATCGTGTCGGATGGCTGGTCGCTGGAGGTGCTCGTCCGGGAGTTGA
The DNA here is from genome assembly GCF_042230915.1 of Archangium gephyra. Classification (GTDB taxonomy): domain Bacteria; phylum Myxococcota; class Myxococcia; order Myxococcales; family Myxococcaceae; genus Archangium; species Archangium gephyra_B. The sequence continues at coordinate 4,975,949 of NZ_CP102578.1, forward strand.
AGGCGCTGTACGAGGCCTTCCTGGAGGGCCGGGACTCCCCGCTGGCCGGGCTGCCCGTCCAGTACGCTGACTACGCGCGATGGCAGCGGGAGTGGTTGAAGGGCGAGGTGCTGGAAGCGCAGCTCGCCTGGTGGCGCGAGCAGCTTCGAGGCGCGTCGCCCGCCCTGGAGTTGCCCACGGACAAGCCGCGGCCGCCCGTGCAGTCCTACCGGGGCGCGTTTCACCGGCTCCAGCTGCCTCTGGCGCTGACCGAGGGGCTGCGCAAGCTGAGCCAGCGCGAGGGGGTGACGCTCTTCATGACACTGCTGGCGGGCTGGCAGGTGCTGCTGCACCGCTACTCGGGACAGGAGGACGTCAGCGTGGGCTCGCCCATCGCCGGCCGGGGCCATGCGGGGTTGGAGGGGCTGATCGGCTTCTTCGTCAACACGCTGGTGATGAGGGCGCGGGTGAGGGGAGAGGAGCCCTTCCGCGTGTTGCTGGGCAGGGTGAGGGAGATGGCGCTGGGGGCCTACGAGCACCAGGACGTGCCCTTCGAGATGTTGGTGGACGAGCTGAAGCCGGCCCGCGACACGAGCCGCGCGCCGCTGTTCCAGGTGGCGTTCGCCCTGCAGAACGGCGCGCCGCCGGAGCTGGCGCTTCCGGGGGTGAAGCAGCGGCCGGTGGAGCTCCACAGCCAGACGGCCAAGAACGAGCTCCTGCTGGCGCTGGCGGAGACAGGGGAGGGGCTCGAGGGCGGCCTCGAGTACAACACGGCGCTGTTCGAGGCCTCCACCATCGCCCGGATGGCCGGGCACCTGAGGACGCTGCTGGAGGGCGTGGTGGCGGACGCCGGACAGCGCGTCCGCGAGCTGCCCCTGATGGACGAGGCCGAGCGGGCCCAGGTGCTGGTGGAGTGGAACGGCCGCCGGGCCGGCTATCCCCCGAACACGTGTGCCCACCACCTCATCGAGGCGACGGCGGCGCGCACGCCGGACGCGGTGGCGGTGGCCTTCGAGGACCGCCAGCTCACGTACCGGGAGCTCAACCAGCGGGCCAACCAGCTCGCCCACCACTTGCGGAGCCTGGGCGTGGGGCCGGAGGCGCCGGTGGGCGTGTGCCTGGAGCGCTCCCTGGAGATGGTGGTGGGCCTGCTCGGCGTGCTCAAGGCCGGAGGCGCCTATGTGGCGTTGGATCCCTCCTACCCCCAGGAGCGCCTGGCCTTCATGATGGACGAGGTCCGCATGCCGGTGCTGGTGACCTCGCGGGCACTGGCGGACGGCTTGCCCTCGCGGGGCGAGCGGCGGGTGCTGCTGGACGCGGAGGCCGGGGTGCTGGCCCTCCAGCCGCTGGACAATCCGGTGACGGGCGTGGGGGTGGACAACCTCGCCTACGTCATCTTCACCTCGGGCAGCACGGGCAAGCCCAAGGGGACGCTGCTGACACACCGGGGCCTGTGCAACACGGCGCTGGCGGCGGTGGACACGCGCGGGCTGCACCCGGGCAGCCGGGTGCTGCAGTACGGGTCGCTCGGCTTCGACGCCTCGGTGGCCGACATCTTCCCCACGCTGGTGGTGGGCGGGTGCGTGGTGGTGGCGCCGCGGGAGTCGCTCCTGCCGGGAGCGCCCCTGGACGCGTTGCTGAAGAAGCAGCGGGTGACGCTGTGGGCGATGACTCCCTCCGTGCTGGCGCAGCAGGAGGCGGGGGAGTATCCGGCGCTCGAGACCGTCGTCTCCGGCGGGGAGGCGTGCACGCCGGAGCTGGTGGCGAAGTGGCGGCCGGGAAGGCGCTTCATCAACGAGTACGGCCCGACGGAGGTGACCGTCTTCGCCACCTCCAACGCGGACGTGGACGCCTCGAGGCCGGCGCTCGGGCGGCCGCTGCCCAACGGGCGGGTGTACGTGCTGGACAGGTGGCTGCGGCCCGTGCCGGTGGGCGTCACGGGGGAGCTGTACGTGGGGGGCCCGGGAGTCGCGCGGGGCTACCTGGAGCAGCCGGAACTGACGGCGGAGCGCTTCCTCCCGGATCCCTTCGGCGGGGAGCCGGGCGCCCGGATGTACCGGACGGGAGACCTGGGCCGGTGGTTGTCCGGAGGAACGCTGGAGTTCCTGGGCCGCTCCGACTCGCAGGTGAAGCTGCGCGGCTTCCGCATCGAATTGGGAGAGGTGGAGGCGGCGCTGGTGGGCCATGCGGAGGTGAAGGAAGCGGTGGTGGTGGTACGGGAGGACGTGCCAGGGGGCAAGCGGCTGGTGGCGTACGTGGTGCCGGCCTTCCCCACGACAGGCCCCGGGTTGAACCCCGAGGCGCTCCGCGCCTGGCTGAAGCAGAGGCTGCCCGAGTACATGGTGCCCTCGGCCTTCCTGTGCCTGGAGTCCTTCCCGCTGACGCCCAGTGGAAAGGTGGATCGCCAGGCGCTGCCCGCGCCGGACCTGGAGACCGTGGGCACGCAGTACGTCGCTCCCCGGACAGCGCTGGAAGAGGTGGTGGCGGGCATCTGGGCGCCGCTGCTGGGCCTGCGACGTGTGGGGGTGCACGACAACTTCTTCGAGCTGGGCGGGCACTCGCTGCTGGCCACGCAAGTGACGTCGCGCCTGCGAGAGGTGCTGAAGGTGGAGCTGCCGGTGCGTGCGCTCTTCGAGGCCCCCACGGTGGCGGAGCTGGCGGGGCGGCTCGGGGCGATGTCGGAGGGCACGCAGGAATTCCGGCCTCCTCCCCTGGTGCCCGTGCCACGGGAGGGCGAGCTGCCGCTGTCCTTCCCGCAGCAGCGCTTGTGGTTCCTGGATCAGTTCAATCCGCAGAGCGCGCTCTACAACCTCCCCCTGGTGCTGCGGCTGGAGGGGGAGCTTCACGTGGCCGCGCTGGAGCGCGCCTTCCAGGCCCTGGTGCACCGGCACGAGGCCCTGAGGACGACGTTCCGGCAGGGCGGACAGGGCGTGGTGCAGATCATCTCCGCGCCCGTGGAGCTTGCGCTGCCGGTGGTGGACCTGCGCGAGCTTCCCGAGGGGATGCGGGAGGAAGAAGCGCGGCGGCTGGCGAACGAGGCGGTCCTGGGGCCCTTCGATCTGAAGGCGGGACCGCTTCTGCGGGTGACGCTGTTGCGGACGGGCGAGGCGGAGCACGTGCTGGTGCTGGCGATGCACCACATCGTGTCGGATGGGTGGTCGATGGGGGTGCTCGCCCGGGAGCTGACGGCCCTGTACGAGGCCTTCCTGGCGGACAGGGCGCCCGCGCTGGAAGCGTTGCCCATCCAGTACGCGGACTACGCGAAGTGGCAGCAGGCGTGGCTGCGGGGCGAGGTGTTGGAGTCGAAGCTCGCCTGGTGGTGCGAGCAGTTGCGAGGTGCGTCACCAGCCCTGGAGTTGCCAACGGATCGGCCGAGACCGGCGGTACAGAGCAACCGCGGCGCGCTCCATTACCTGCACCTGCCGCTGGAGCTGGCCGAGGGGTTGCGCAAGCTCAGCCAGAAGGAGGGCGTGACGCTCTTCATGACGTTGCTGGCGGGCTTCCAGGCGCTGCTGCACCGCTACTCGGGACAGGACGACATCAGCGTGGGCTCGTCCAGCGCGGGCCGCGGCCATGCCGGCCTGGAAGGGCTGATCGGCTTCTTCGTCAACGTGCTGGTGCTGCGGGCGAGGGTGAGGCCAGAGGAGTCTTTCCGGCAACTGCTGCGGCAGGTGCGGGAGGTGGCGCTGGGGGCCTATGCCCACGAGGAGGTGCCCTTCGAGAAGCTCGTGGAGGCGTTGAATCCCGTGCGCGACACCAGCCGTGCGCCGCTGTTCCAGGTGTCGTTCGCCCTGCAGAACGCCTTGTCGCCGGACCTGGCGCTGCCGGGGATCCAGGCCAGGCCGCTCGCGCTGACGGGCCAGGTGTCGAAGTACGACCTGACGTTGTCGTTGAGGGAGACCGGGACGGGGCTGGAGGGCATCGTCGAGTACAGCACCGACCTGTTCGATGCCTCCACCATCGCCCGGATGCTCGGGCATCTGCGGACGTTGCTGGAAGGAGTGGTGGCGGACCCCGGACGCCGCATCGGTGAGCTGCCGTTGCTGAGTGAGGAGGAGCGGCGGCTGCTGCTGGTGGAGTGGAACCAGACGCGGACGGAGTACCCGCGCCACGCGACCGTCCACGGCCTGTTCGAGGAGCACGCTGCGCGCCAGCCCGAGGCGGTGGCGGTGGAGTACGAGGGCCAACGGCTCACGTATGCGGAGCTGAACGTGCGGGCCAACCAGGTGGCTCGGGCCCTGCAGCGGCTGGACGTGGGCGTGGGAACCCTGGTGGGCCTGTGTGCCGGCCGCTCGCTGGAGCTGATGGCGGCGATGCTCGGCATCCTGAAGGCGGGCGCGGCCTACGTCCCGTTGGATCCGACGTACCCGCCGGAGCGGCTGGCGCTCATGGTGGAGGACTCGGGCGTGCCGGTGGTGCTGGCCCAGCCGGAGATGGCCGAGGTGCTGCCCGCGGGGAGCGCCTTCGTGCTGGAGCTGGCGTGGGCGGAGTTCGCGCACGAGAGCGGGGAGAACCTCGGGGAGACAGTGGGACCGGAGTCGCTGGCGTACGTCATGTACACGTCGGGCTCGACGGGCAAGCCCAAGGGCGTGTGCATCCCGCACCGCGGCATCGTCCGGCTGGTGCGTAACACCGACTTCTACGAGGTGACGCCGGAGGATCGCTTCACCCAGCTGGCCAACACGTCCTTCGACTCGTCGAACCTCGAGCTGTGGAGCGCGCTGCTCAACGGAGCGGCCCTGGTGGGGGTACCCCGGGAGGTGGCGCTGTCTCCGAAGGCGCTGGCCGCGTTCCTGCGCGAGCAGCGGATGAGCGCGATGGTCTTCACGACGTCGCTCTTCCACCAGGTGGCGGCCGAGTGTCCGGATGCCTTCCAGACGATGCGGTACGTGATGTTCGGGGGCGAGGCGGCGGACCCCGTGCGGCTGCGCGAGGTGCTGCGCCAGGGCGGAACCCCGAAGCTGCTGAACATGTACGGCCCCACCGAGAACACGACGGTCACGACGTGGGAGGAGGTGAAGGAGGTACCGGAGGGGGCGCTGTCGGTGCCCATCGGCCGGCCCATGTCGAACACGGACGTGTACGTGCTGGACGAGCGGATGCAGCCGGTGCCGGTGGGTGTCCCGGGAGAGCTGTACACGGGCGGAGACGGGCTGGCGCTCGGGTACCTGAAGCGGCCGGAGGCGACGGCGGAGAAGTTCGTCTCCCATCCGTTCAGCACGGAGCCTGGAGCGAAGCTGTACCGGACGGGAGACCTGGTGAAGTACCTGCCGGACGGGAGGCTCGAGTTCCTGGGGCGGCGGGACGGGCAGGTGAAGGTGCGCGGGTTCCGCATCGAGCTGGGGGAGATCGAAGCAGCCCTGGCCGGACACCCGGGAATCAGCGGGAACGTCGTCCTCGCACGGGACGACGGCCCCAGCGGCAAATGGCTGGTGGCCTACGTGGTCCCCACCGCGGGTGAGGGGGCCACGGGCCCCGGGGTGCAGCCCGACGAGCTGCGCACCTGGCTGAAGCAGACGCTGCCCGAGCACATGGTGCCGTCCGCCTTCGTGTTCCTGGAAGCCCTGCCGCTCACGCCCAACGGCAAGGTGGACCGCAAGGCACTGCCCGCGCCGGACTCGCAGCGGGCGGTGTCCGGTGGCTCCTATACCGCCCCCGAAAGCGGACTGGAGCAGTCGCTCGCGGCCATCTGGGCCGAGGTGCTCCGGCTGGAGCGGGTGGGGGCGGAGGACAACTTCTTCGACCTGGGAGGCAACTCGCTGCTGCTGCAGTCGGTGCAGGTGAAAGTGGAGACCCTGGTGGGCCGCAAGGTGCCCATGGTGGAGCTGTTCCAGTTCTCCACGGTGCGCACGCTCGCCGCGCAGTTGGCGGGGAACGCCGGGCCCACGGGAACCGAGGAGTCCTCGGCGTCGGGCGGCAACCGGCGCGAGGGCATGCGCCAGCTCGCCAGGCGGCGCGGACGCCCCGGCTCGAATTGAGGATCAATCATCATGAATGAACAACACGACACCTCGTCCGCCCGGAGATGCCGAGCCATCTGGAGCTGGCGTGGACGGACCGGTGCGCGGCGGTGCGGGTCGAGGTCGTCCCGGGAGATCACATCAGCATGATGCTCCCGCCCCACGTGGACGGTCTGGCGGCGCGGCTCCGGGCGTGCCTGGAGCGGGCCCATGCCGCCTGAGGCCCGCCGCTTCTTCTCCCCACCCCCTTCCAGGACACGAGAATCTCCATGAGCCCTCAAGAGGCGAAACCAGCAGACCGGCGGAGTCGCAGGCCCTCCCCCGTGGTTCAGGTCGCGAGGCAGGGGGAGCTGCCGCTGTCCTTCGCGCAGCAGCGGTTGTGGTTCATCGAGCAGCTCGCACCGGGAGGGTTCGCGTACAACGTTCCGCTCGCCGCGAGGCTGAAGGGGCGGCTGGACGTGAGCGCGCTGGAGCGGAGTCTGGTGGCGCTCGTGCAGCGGCACGAGGCCCTGCGGACGACGTTCGGCCTGGAGGACGGGCGGCCGATCCAGCGGATTGCCTCGGAGTTGGAGCTGGCGCTGCCGGTGGAGAGCCTGGAGGCGGTGCCGGAGGCAGAGCGCGCCGGTGCGGCCGTGCGCCGGGTGGAGGAGGAGGCCCGGCGCCCGTTCGAGCTGGAGACAGGCCCACTGGTGAGGGCGAGGCTGTTGCGGCTGGCGGCGGACGAGCACGTGCTGGTGCTGGTGATGCACCACATCGTCTGCGATGGCTGGTCGCTGGGGTTGATGGAGCGCGAGCTGACGGAGCTGTACCGGGCCTACGCGCGAGGGGAGACGCCGGAGTTGCCGGCCCTGCCGGTGCAGTGCGTGGACTACGCGGTGTGGCAGCGGGAGTGGCTGAAGGGCGAGGCGCTGGAGGAGCAGCTCGCGTGGTGGAAGCGGCAGCTGGCGGGAGCGCCGCCGGTGTTGGAGCTGCCGACGGACAGGCCCAGGCCCGCGGTGCAGTCCTCCAGAGGAGCCGTGCTGAGGGTGGAGCTGTCTCCGGCGCTGTCCGGAGCGGTGCGGGAGGTGAGCCGGAAGGAGGGAGTGACGCCGTTCATGACGCTGCTGGCGGGCTTCCAGGCGTTGCTGGCGCGCTACAGCGGGCAGAGGGACGTGGTGGTGGGGACGCCGATTTCCGGGCGAAACCGGCGGGAGGTGGAGGGGCTGATGGGCTTCTTCGCCAACACGTTGGCGCTGAGGGTGGAGGCGGCGGGGGAGGAGGGATTCCGGGGGTTGTTGAAGCGGGTGCGGGAGGCGTGTCTGGGCGCCTATGCCCACCAGGACGTGCCCTTCGAGCGGCTGGTGGATGCCTTGCAGCCGGTGCGGGACCTGAGCCGCACGCCGCTGTTCCAGGCCTCGTTCGTGCTGCAGGGAGCCGCGCCCTTCGCGGCGCTGGAGCTGCCCGGCGTGGCGGTGGAGGAGCTCGTCTTCGAGCCCGGCACGGCCAAGTTCGACCTCACCCTCTTCGTGCGGGAGACGGGGAAGGGCTGGGTGGGCCTCTGGGAGTACAACAGCGAGCTGTTCGACGAGCAGACGGTGGCGCGGATGGCGGCGCACTACGCGCGGCTGCTGGAGGGAGCCCTCTCGGACCCGGAGCAGGCGCTGGCGGCGCTGCCCATGCTGTCGGAGGCGGAGCGGCGCCAGGTGCTGGTGGAGTGGAATGACGGCCGTGCGGACTACCCGCGCGAAGCGTGCATCCACCACCTGTTCGAGGCGCAGGCCCGGCGTACTCCGGAGGCCACGGCCGTCGTCACCGAGACGGTTCGGCTCACCTACCGGGAGCTGGAGGCACGTGCCAATCAACTGGCGCGGCGGCTGCGCTCGCTGGGAGTAGGGCCCGAGGTGCGGGTGGGACTGTGCGTGGAGCGCAACGCCGACATGGTGGTGGCGATGCTGGCCATCCTCAAGGCCGGTGGAGCCTACGTGCCACTGGACCCCACCTACCCCAAGGAGCGTCTGGCCTGGCTGCTGGAGGATGCTCGGGGCCCCGCGCTCGTGGCGCACTCGCACCTGCTGGGGGCGCTGCCGCCGCATTCGGTGCCCGTGGTGTGCCTGGACGCGGACGCGGAATTGCTGGGGCGTGAGTCCACGCAGCCGCTGGGGGAGTCGGCGCTGGCGGAAAACCTCGCCTACCTCATCTACACCTCGGGAAGCACGGGCAGGCCCAAGGGGGTGGCCATAGCGCACCAGAGCGCGGTGGCCTTCCTGCACTGGGCGCTGGGCGTCTTCTCGCCCGAGGAGTTACGCGGAGTCTTGGGCTCCACCTCGCTCAACTTCGACCTGTCCGTCTTCGAGGTATTCGCCCCCCTGGCGTGTGGAGGCAGCGTGGTGCTGGCACGCAACGCCCTGCACCTGGCGGAGCTGTCCACGGCCGGAGAGGTGACGCTGCTCAACACGGTGCCCTCGGCCATGGCGCAACTGCTGCGCATGGGGGCGGTGCCGGACTCGGTGCGCACCGTCAACCTGGCCGGAGAGGCGCTGCCGCAGCCGCTGGCGGAGCAGGTGTACGAGGTGCCCGGAGTCAGCAAGCTGTACAACCTGTACGGCCCCTCGGAGGACACCACCTACTCCACGTATGCGCTGGTGAAGAAGGGAGAGGCGCCGCTCATCGGCCGCCCCATCACCAACACGCAGGCGTACGTGCTGGACGGGGAGTTGAGGCCCGTGCCGGTGGGAGTCATTGGAGAGCTGTACCTGGCGGGAGAGGGGCTGGCGCGAGGCTACCTGCACCGGCCGGAGTTGACGGCCGAGCGCTTCCTGCCCGACCCGTTTGGCCCCGCGGGCACGCGCATGTACCGCACGGGAGACCGGGTGAGGTACCGGGCCGACGGAGTGCTGGAGTACCTGGGGCGGGCCGACTTCCAGGTGAAGGTGCGCGGCTTCCGCATCGAGTTGGGGGAGATTGAAGCGGCGCTGCGCCAGCACCCGGCGGTGCGAGACACCGTGTTGCTGGCCCGGGAGGACGGCCCCGGAGGCAAGTGGCTGGTGGCCTACGTGGTGCCCACTTCCCCCACTGCGCCCACTTCCCCTCGCCCTCCGGGAGAGGGACGGGGTGAGGGTACCTCGGGCCACGAGTTGAAGCCCGAGGAGCTGCGTACCTGGCTGAAGAAGACGCTGCCCGAGTACATGGTGCCCTCGGCCTTCGTGGTGCTGGAGGCCTTGCCGCTCACGTCCAACGGCAAGGTGGACCGCAAGGCGCTGCCGGCGCCGGAGGGAGGGGAGGGGAAGGGCGGGTACGTGGCGCCTCGGACGGCGCTGGAGGAGGTGGTGGCGGGAATCTGGGCGTCGCTGCTGGGAGCGCGGCGCGTAGGAGCGGAGGACCACTTCTTCGAGCTGGGAGGGCACTCGCTGCTGGCGACGCAGGTGGCGTCGAGGTTGCGCGAGGTGCTGAAGGTGGAGCTGCCGGTGCGCGCGCTCTTCGAGGCGCCGACGGTGGCGGAGCTGGCCCGGAGGCTGGAAGCCATGTCGGGCGGGCCGCGGGGACCCGAGGCTCCGGCGCTGGTGCCAACGCCGAGGGACGGGGCGCTGCCGCTGTCCTTCGCGCAGCAGCGGCTGTGGTTCCTGGAGCAGCTGACGCCTGGAGGCTTCACCTACAACCTGCCGTACTTCGCCAGGCTCGAGGGCCGGTTGGACGTGGCCGCACTGGAGCGGAGCCTGTGCGAGGTGGTGAGGCGGCACGAGGTACTGCGCACGACATTCACGCAGGTGAATGGGCAGCCGGTGCAACGCATTGCCGGGCAGCTGTCGCTCGCGCTGCCGGTGGAGAGCCTGGAGGACGTGGAGCAGGCACAGAGGCCGCGAGCAGTGCAGCGCCGGGCGGAGGAAGAGGCGCGCAAGCCCTTCGACCTGGAGAAGGGCCCGCTGCTCCGGGCGAGCCTGCTGCGGCTGGCGGCGGAGGAGCACGTGCTGCTGCTGGTGATGCACCACATCGTGTGTGACGGCTGGTCAATGGGGGTGCTGGTGAGGGAGGTGGAGGCGCACTACGGGGCGTACGTGAGAGGGGAGGAGCCGGCGCTGCGAGCACTGCCGGTGCAGTACGGGGACTACGCGAGGTGGCAGCGGGAGTGGTTGAAGGGGGAGGTGCTGGAGGGGCAGCTGGCCTGGTGGAAGCAGAGGCTTGTGGGAGCGCCGTCGGTGCTGGAGTTGCCGACGGACAGGCCGAGGCCGGCGGTGCAGAGCCACCGGGGAGCGCTGCTGAGGGTGGAGCTGCCCAAGGGGCTGCACGGGGCGGTGAGGGAGCTGAGCCGCAAGGAGGGGGTGACGCCGTACATGACGCTGCTGGCGGCGCTGCAGGTGCTGCTGGGGCGTTACAGCGGACAGAAGGACGTGGTGGTGGGCTCGCCCATCGCGGGCCGGACGAGGGGAGAGGTGGAGGGGCTGGTGGGCTTCTTCGTCAACACGCTGGCGCTGAGGGTGGAGACGAAGGCGGAGGAGAGCTTCCGGGAGTTGTTGGGGAGGGTGAGGGAGGTGTGCCTGGGGGCATACGCGCACCAGGAGGTGCCCTTCGAGCAATTGGTGGAGGCGGTGCAACCGGTGCGGGACATGAGCCGCACGCCGCTCTTCCAGGTGCTGTTCGCCCTGCAGGAGGCTCCGGCGAAGGTGGCGCTGCCCGGTTTGTCGCTGGAGACGATGGACGTGGACGCCGGGATGGCGAAGTTCGACCTGTCCTTGTACGTGCGCGAGGGCACGGAGGGGTGGGAGGGCTTCTGGGAGTACAACACCAGCCTGTACGACGAGGCGACGGTGGCGCGGATGGCGGCGCACTACGTGCGGCTGCTGGAGGGGGCGGTGACGCACCCGGAGCAGCGGCCCTGGGAGTTGCCGCTGCTGTCGGAGGCGGAGCGGCGCCAGTTCCTCGTGGAGTGGAATGACACGCATGCGGTCTACCCGGACTCGGGCTGTGTCCACTCGCTGGTGGAAGCACAGGTGCGGCGTACGCCCGAGGCCATCGCCCTGGTCTCGGAGCAGGGCGCGCTGACGTACCGGGAGCTGGACGCGCGTGCCAACCAGCTGGCCTGGTACCTGCGCTCGCTAGGCGTGGGCCCCGAGGTGTGCGTGGGCCTGTGCGTGGAGCGCTCGCTGGAGATGGTGGTGGGGCTGCTCGGCATCCTCAAGGCGGGTGGCGCCTACGTTCCGTTGGATCCCTCCTACCCGGCCGAGCGGCTGGAGCACATGCTCGAGGAGTCCCGGGCGCCGGTCGTCCTCACCCAGGCGGCCGTTGCCTCGCGGCTGCCTCCAGGCGCGCGCTCCGTGTGCCTGGACTCGGACTGGTCCCGGATGGCCTCCCAGCCGGCCTCGCGCCCGGAGAGTGGCGTCACTCCGGAGAACCTCGTCTACGTCATCTACACCTCGGGCAGCACCGGCAAGCCCAAGGGCGCGATGAACACCCACGACGCGGTCGCCAACCGCCTGCTCTGGATGCAGAAGAGCTACGGCCTCACCTCGGAGGATCGCGTCCTGCAGAAGACGCCGTTCACCTTCGACGTGTCGGTCTGGGAGTTCTTCTGGCCGCTGCTCACCGGCGCTCGCCTGTACATGGCTCGGCCCGAGGGGCATCGGGATCCCGCCTACCTGGCCGAGGTCATTTCCCAGCAGGGCATCACCACGCTGCACTTCGTCCCGTCGATGCTGCAGATGTTCCTGGCCCACCCCGGCGTCGAGCGCTGTGCGTTCCGCCGCGTCTTCTGCAGTGGCGAGGAGCTGCCCGCGGAGCTCCAGGAGCGCTTCTTCCGCGCGTTCGGCGCCGAGCTGCACAACCTCTACGGCCCCACGGAGGCCGCGGTCGACGTGTCCTTCTGGGCCTGCCAGCGCGACAGCCGTGAGCGCAAGGTGCCGATCGGCCGGCCCATCGACAACCTGCAACTGTACGTCCTGGATGGCGCGCTGCAGCCCGTGCCCCTCGGGGTGGCCGGGGAGCTGTTCATCGGTGGCGTGGGACTGGCCCGGGGCTACTGCCACCGGCCGGACCTCACCGCCGAGCGGTTCATTCCGCATCCGTTCAGCGCCGAGCCGGGCGCGAGGCTCTACCGCACGGGAGACCTGGCCCGCCTGCTCGGGGATGGAAACGTGGAGTACCTCGGGCGGATCGATCATCAGGTGAAGATCCGCGGCCTGCGGGTGGAGCTGGGGGAGATCGAGGCCGTCATCGCCCGGCACTCCGCGGTCCGCGAGGCGGTGGTGCTCGTCCGGGAGGACGTTCCCGGAGACAAGCGGCTGGTGGCCTACGTCGTTGGAGACGGGCTCGACACGGCCGAGCTGCGCGGCCTGCTGCAGCAGCGGTTGCCCGAGTTCATGGTGCCCTCGGCCTTCGTGGTGCTGGAGGCGATGCCGCTCTCGGCGAACGGGAAGCTCAACCGCAAGGCGCTGCCGGCACCCGACATGGAGGAGGCCCGCGAGGAGTACGAGCCGCCTCGGACGGCCATGGAGCAGGTGGTGGCGGATCTCTGGGCACCGCTGCTGGGGGTGAAGCGGGTGGGGGCTCGGGGTCACTTCTTCTCGCTGGGAGGGCACTCGCTGCTGGCGACGCAGGTGGTGTCGCGGCTGCGCGAGGTGCTGAAGGTGGAACTGCCGGTGCGCGCGCTCTTCGAGGCGCCCACGGTGGCGGAGCTCGCGGCGAGGCTGGAGGAAGCGCTCGGAGGAGAGCAGGGGCCGAGGCCGCTACCCCTGGTGCCAACGCCGAGGGATGGGGCGCTGCCGCTGTCGTTCGCGCAGCAGCGGCTGTTGTTCCTGGAGCAGCTGACGCCCGGAGGTTCCACCTACAACGTGCCGTACTTCGCCAGACTCGAGGGACGGCTGGACGTGGCCGCGCTGGAGCGGAGCCTGTGCGAGGTGGTGAGGCGGCACGAGGTGCTGCGCACGACGTTCACGCAGGTGAATGGGCAGCCGGTGCAGCGCATCGCCGAGCAACTATCGCTCGCGCTGCCGGTGGAGAGCCTGGAGGACGTGGGGCAAGCAGAGAAGCCGCGAGCAGTGCAGCGCCGGGCGGAGGAAGAGGCGCGCAAGCCCTTCGACCTGGAGAAGGGCCCGCTGCTCCGGGCGAGCCTGCTGCGGCTGGCGGCGGAGGAGCACGTGCTGCTGCTGGTGATGCACCACATCGTGTGTGACGGCTGGTCGATGGGGGTGCTGGTGAGGGAGGTGGAGGCGCACTACGGGGCGTACGTGAGGGGAGAGGAGCCCGCCCTCCCAGCACTGCCGGTGCAGTACGGGGACTACGCGAGGTGGCAGCGGGAGTGGTTGAAGGGGGAGGTGCTGGAGGGGCAGTTGGCCTGGTGGAAGCAGAGGCTTGTGGGAGCGCCGCCGGTGCTGGAGTTGCCGACGGACAGGCCGAGGCCGGCGGTGCAGAGCCACCGGGGAGCGCTGCTGAGGGTGGAGTTGCCCAAGGGGCTGCACGGGGCGGTGAGGGAGCTGAGCCGCAAGGAGGGGGTGACGCCGTACATGACGCTGCTGGCGGCGTTGCAGGTGCTGCTGGGGCGCTACAGCGGACAGAAGGACGTGGTGGTGGGCTCGCCCATCGCGGGCCGGACGAGGGGAGAGGTAGAGGGGCTGGTGGGCTTCTTCGTCAACACGCTGGCGTTGCGGGTGGAGACGAAGGCGGCGGAGAGCTTCAGGGAGTTGTTGGGGAGGGTGAGGGAGGTGTGCCTGGGGGCATACGCGTACCAGGAGGTGCCCTTCGAGCAGTTGGTGGAGGCGGTGCAGCCGGTGCGGGACATGAGCCGCACGCCGCTCTTCCAGGTGCTGTTCGCCCTGCAGGAGGCTCCGGCGAAGGTGGCGCTGCCCGGTTTGTCGCTGGAGACGATGGCCGTGGACGCCGGGATGGCGAAGTTCGACCTGTCCTTGTACGTGCGCGAGGGCACGGAGGGGTGGGAGGGCTTCTGGGAGTACAACACCAGCCTGTTCGACGAGGCGACGGTGGCGCGGATGGCGGCGCACTACGTGCGGCTGCTGGAGGGGGCGGTGGCGCACCCGGAGCAGCGGCCCTGGGAGTTGCCGCTGCTGTCGGAGGCGGAGCGGCGCCAGGTGCTGGTGGAGTGGAACGAGGACCGGGCGGACTGCCCGCGCGAGGCGTGCATCCACCACCTGTTCGAGGCGCAGGCCCGGCGCACTCCAGAGGCCACCGCCGTCGTCACCGAGACGGCGCGGCTCGCCTACCGGGAGTTGGAGGCACGTGCCAATCAACTGGCGCGGCGGCTGCGCTCGCTGGGAGTGGGCCCCGAGGTGCGGGTGGGCCTGTGCGTGGAGCGCAACGCCGACATGGTGGTGGCCATGCTGGCCATCCTCAAGGCCGGTGGGGCCTACGTGCCGCTGGACCCCACCTACCCCAAGGAGCGTCTGGCCTGGCTGCTGGAGGATGCCCGGGGCCCCGCGCTCGTGGCGCACTCGCACCTGCTGGGGGCGCTGCCGCCACACTCGGTGCCCGTGGTGTGCCTGGACTCGGACGAGGAATTGCTGGGGCGTGAGTCCACGCAGCCGCTGGGGGACTCGGCGCTGGCGGGCAACCTCGCCTACCTCATCTACACCTCGGGAAGCACGGGCAGGCCCAAGGGGGTGGCCATAGCGCACCAGAGCGCGGTGGCCTTCCTGCACTGGGCGCTGGGCGTCTTCTCGCCCGAGGAGTTACGCGGAGTCTTGGGCTCCACCTCGCTCAACTTCGACCTGTCCGTCTTCGAGGTATTCGCGCCCCTGGCGTGTGGGGGCAGCGTGGTGCTGGCACGCAACGCCCTGCACCTGGCGGAGCTGTCCACGGCCGGAGAGGTGACGCTGCTCAACACGGTGCCCTCGGCCATGGCGCAACTGCTGCGCATGGGAGCGGTGCCGGACTCGGTGCGCACCGTCAACCTGGCCGGAGAGGCGCTGCCGCAGCCGCTGGCGGAGCAGGTGTACGAGGTGCCCGGAGTCAGCAAGCTGTACAACCTGTACGGCCCCTCGGAGGACACAACCTACTCCACGTATGCACTGGTGAAGAGGGGAGAGGCGCCGCTCATCGGCCGCCCCATCACCAACACGCAGGCGTACGTGCTGGACGGGCAACTGAGGCCCGTGCCGGTGGGAGTTATTGGAGAGCTGTACCTGGCGGGAGAGGGGCTGGCGCGAGGATACCTGCACCGGCCGGAACTGACGGCCGAGCGCTTCCTGCCCGACCCGTTTGGCCTCGCGGGCACGCGCATGTACCGCACGGGAGACCGGGTGAGGTACCGGGCCGACGGAGTGCTGGAGTACCTGGGGCGGGCCGATTTCCAGGTGAAGGTGCGCGGCTTCCGCATCGAGCTGGGGGAGATTGAAGCGACGCTGCGCCAGCACCCGGCGGTGCGAGACACCGTGCTGCTGGCCAGGGAGGACGGCCCCGGAGGCAAGTGGCTGGTGGCCTACGTGGTGCCCACTTCCCCCACTGCGCCCACTTCCCCCACTGCGCCCACTTCCCCTCGCCCTCCGGGAGAGGGACGGGGTGAGGGTGCCACGGGCCACGAGTTGAAGCCCGAGGACCTCCGGACCTGGCTGAAGCAGACGCTGCCCGAGTACATGGTGCCCTCGGCCTTCGTAGTCCTGGAGGCCTTGCCGCTCACGCCCAACGGCAAGGTGGACCGCAAGGCGTTGCCAGCGCCGGAGGGAGGGGAGGGAAAGGCTGGGTACGTGGCGCCTCGGACGGCGCTGGAGGAGGTGGTGGCGGGAATCTGGGCGGCGCTGCTGGGAGCGAGGCGGGTAGGAGCGGAGGACCACTTCTTCGAGCTGGGAGGGCACTCGCTGCTGGCGACGCAGGTGGCATCGAGGCTGCGCGAGGTGCTGAAGGTGGAGCTGCCGGTGCGCGCGCTCTTCGAGGCGCCGACGGTGGCGGAACTGGCCCGGCGGCTGGAAGCCATGTCGGGCAGGCCACGGGGACCCGAGGCTCCGGCGCTGGTGCCAACGCCGAGGGACGGGGCGCTGCCGCTGTCCTTCGCGCAGCAGCGGCTGTGGTTCCTGGATCGGCTCGAGCCGGGGAGCGCGCTCTACAACATCCCCATGGCAATGCGCCTGGAAGGGGCGCTCGACGTGGCGGTGCTGGAGCGGGCCCTCGACGAGCTGGTCCGCCGGCACGAGTCCCTGCGGACGACGTTCCAGCAGAACGAGCAGGATGTGCTCCAGCGCATCTCCCCTCCGAGTCCCTTGCCTCTGTCGAAGGTGGATCTGCGGGAGCTGCCCGCCAGCACCCGGGAGCAGGAGGCGCGGCGGCTCGTAGCCGAGGAGGCTCGCCGGCCGTTCGAGCTGACGGTGGGGCCGCTCCTGCGGGTGTCGCTGCTGCGGCTGGAGGAAGAGGCGCACGTGCTGGTGCTGGTGATGCACCACATCGTGTCGGATGGCTGGTCGATGGGCGTGCTCCTCCGGGAGCTGGAGGTGTTGTACGCGGCTCTCGTGACGGGGAGGGAGGCGCCCCTGGGCGCATTGCCCATCCAGTACGCGGACTACGCGCGGTGGCAGCGGGAGTGGCTGCGCGGCGAGGTGCTGGAGTCTCAACTCTCCTGGTGGCGCCAGCAACTGGAAGGCGCCTCGCCCGTCCTGGAACTGCCAACGGATCGGCCGAGGCCCGTGGTGAAGACCTACCGGGGTGCGCTCCAGCCGGTGTTGCTGTCCAGGGCGTTGACGGAAGGCTTGCGGAAGCTGAGCCAGCGCGAGGGGGTCTCGCTCTTCATGACGCTGCTGGCGGGCTTCCAGGCGCTGCTGCACCGCTACTCGGGACAGGACGACATCAGCGTGGGCTCGCCCATCGCGGGCCGTGGCCGCTCCGAGGTGGAAGGGCTGATCGGCTTCTTCGTCAATACGCTCGTCCTGCGCTCGCGCTTCTCCCCCGAGGCCTCCTTCCGCGACCTGCTGCTGCAGGTGCGTGACACCACCCTGGGTGCGTACGAGCACCAGGACATCCCCTTCGAGAAGCTCGTCGAGCAGCTCCAGCCCCAGCGCGACCCGAGCCGCTCGCCGCTCTTCCAGGTGCTGTTCGCCCTGCAGAACATGCCCCTCCCCGAGCTGGCTCTGGGCGGGCTCAAGAGCTCTCCCCTGGAATCCGAGGGAGGTCTCTCCAAGTTCGAGCTGTCCCTCTTCATGCAAGAGACCCCGGAGGGGCTGCGCGGCGTCTTCGAGTACAACACCGACCTCTTCGAGCCGGCGACGATCGCCCGCATGGCCGAGCACCTGCAGGTGCTGCTGGCCGCCGCGGTGGCCTCGCCCGGCACGCCCGTGTCCCGCCTGCCCCTGCTCACCCAGGCCGAGCAGAACAAGCTGCTGGTGGAGTGGAACGACACGCGCGTGGACTACCCGCGCGAGGCTTGCATCCACGAGCTGTTCGAGGCCCAGGCCGCCCGTACTCCGGATGCCCTCGCCGTGCAGTTCGAGGGCGTCTCCCTCACCTACCGCCAGCTCGACTCGCGCTCCAACCAGCTGGCCCACCACCTGCGCCACCTGGGCATGCGGCCCGGCACTCCCGTGGCCCTGTGCGTCGAGCGCTCCCTGGAGATGGTGGTCGCCACCCTCGCCATCCTCAAGGCCGGCGGTGCCTACGTCCCGCTCGACCCCGCCTACCCCCGCGAGCGCCTGGAGTTCATGCTCCAGGACGTCCAGGCCCCGCTGCTGCTGGCCCAGCGTCACCTCGCCGAGCGCCTGCCTCCCAACGACGCCCGCCAGGTGCTGCTGGATGCCGAGTGGCACCTCATCGCCCAGGAGAGCCAGGCGCCTGTGCGCTCCGGGGTGACACCCGAGGCACTGGCCTACGTCATGTACACCTCGGGCTCCACCGGCCGGCCCAAGGGCGTGTGCATTCCCCACCGGGGCGTGGTGCGCCTCGTCATGGGCACCAGCTTCGTCCGCTTCGGCCCAGACGAAGTCATGCTGCAGCTGGCTCCCATCTCCTTCGATGCCGCCACCCTGGAGCTATGGGGCAGCCTGCTGCACGGTGGCAGGCTCGTCGTCTTCTCCCCTCGCGCCCCCTCCTTCGAGGAGCTGGGACACGCCCTGCGCCAACACGGGATTACCACCCTGTGGTTGACGGCTGCCCTCTTCGACCAGATGGCCCTCACGCAGTCCGAGGCGCTCTCTCATGTGCGTCAGGTGCTCGCCGGTGGTGACGTGCTGGCGCCCGAGCGTGTCAAGGCGCGTCTGGCGCGAGGCCTGCTCGTCAACGGCTACGGGCCCACCGAGAGCACCACCTTCGCCACCACCCACGTGCTCACCCGTCCCGAGCAGGTGGGCCACTCCGTCTCCATCGGCCGCCCCATCTCCAACACCCAGGTGTACGTGCTGGACGAACGGCTGCAGCCAGTGCCCACCGGCGTGCCCGGCGAGCTCTACATCGGCGGCGACGGCCTGGGCTGGGGCTATCTGCACCGCCCGGAGCTCACGGCCGAGAAGTTCGTTCCCCACCCCTTCGCCACTGCCCCTGGCGAGCGCCTCTACCGCACCGGAGACAAGGTGCGCTGGCTGGCCGATGGCACGCTGGAGTTCCTCGGCCGCCTGGACTCGCAGGTGAAGGTGCGCGGCTTCCGCATCGAGCTGGGCGAAATCGAGTCCGTGCTCGACCGCCACCCGGCGGTGCGCCAGAGCATCGTCATCGCCCGCGAGGACAGCCCCGGCGACAAGCGCCTCGTGGCCTACGTCGTGGGTATCGAGGACCCCGGGTTGAACCTCGCGGAGCTGCGCACCTGTCTGAAGCAGAAGTTGCCCGAGTACATGGTGCCCTCGGCCTTCGTGGTGCTGGAAGCACTGCCGCTCACGTCCAACGGCAAGGTGGACCGCAAGGCCCTGCCCGCGCCGGACTCGCAACAGCGGAGCAGTGGGCACTTCGTCTCCCCGGAGGCCGGGCTCGAGCAGGTGCTCGCGGCCATCTGGGCCGAAGTGCTCCGGCTGGAGCGGGTGGGCGCGGACGACAACTTCTTCGATCTCGGTGGCAACTCCCTCCTGCTTCAGACCGTGCACATGCGGCTCGAGGCGCGGATGGGCCGCCGGATTCCCCTGGTGGAGCTGTTCCAATTCTCGACGGTGCGCTCCCTGGCCACGCACCTGTCGGGCAACGGTGCGCCAGCCGCCACCGCCGGGGAAGCCTCGGCGGCCACGGGCGAGAACCGGCGCGACAACCTTCGCCGACTCGCCCTGCATCGGCGTGGACGCCCGGTCTCTGGCTGAGGAGCAATCATGGACAACCCGAACGACACCAACCCCCAGGGCCCGGCAGGGGAGATGGCCATCGCCATCGTGGGCCTCTCCTTGCGCGTTCCCGGTGCACCGGATGAGCGCCGCTTCTGGTCCAACCTCGCCTCGGGGGTGGAGTCCATCACCCTGCTCGACGCCGCGGCGCGGGCGCGGGCCGGCATGCCCTCGGGCGACGACGTGGTCGCCGCGGCGGGCGTCCTCGAGGGAATCGAATTCTTCGATGCCCCCTTCTTCGGCTACTCGCCCCGCGAGGCCGAGCAGATGGATCCGCAGCAGCGGTTCTTCCTCGAGTGCGCCTGGTCCGCGCTCGAGTCCGCCGGGTATGCGCCCCGGGGAACTCCGATGCGCGCGTCCGTCTACGCGGGAGCCTCCTTCAGCACCTACCTGCTCTCGAGCGTGCTCCCGGAGGTGGAGCGGAGCGGTGGCGGTCTGAACGAGAGCCTCCATGGCAATCGCGGCGACTATCTGGCGACGCGGGTGGCCTACGAGCTGGACCTCACCGGGCCTGGCCTGACCGTGCAGACGGCCTGCTCGACCTCGCTGGTCGCGGTCCACCTCGCGTGCCAGGCCCTGCTGTCCGGAGAGTGTGAGCTCGCGCTCGCCGGAGGGGTGGCCATCCGGGTTCCCCAGCTCAATCCGCACCGCTTCCAGGACGGCGGCATCCTCTCGCCCGACGGGCACTGCCGCGCCTTCGATGCCCGGGCCGCTGGCGTGGTGGACGGCAATGGTGTCGGAGTCGTCGTGCTCAAGCGGCTCTCCGATGCGCTCGCCCACGGCGATCCCATCCGGGCGGTCATCCTCGGCACGGCCATCAACAACGACGGGAGCGGCAAGACCGGGTTCACCGCTCCCTCGGTGAATGGCCAGGCCGCGGTCGTCACCGAGGCCCTGGCGATGGCGGGAGTCGAGCCGGCCTCCCTCTCGTACATCGAGGCGCACGGTACGGGCACGCCACTCGGAGACCCGATCGAGGTCGCCGCGCTCAAACAGGTGTTCCAGGGGGGCGCACCGGGCTCGTGTGGCCTCGGCTCGGTGAAGACGAACATCGGGCACCTCGATGCCGCGGCGGGAGTCACCGGGCTGATCAAGACGGTGCTGGCCCTGGAGCACCGCCTGCTGCCACCGACACTGCATTTCCAGGAGCCCAACCCCCGGCTGGGGCTGGAGGACAGCCCCTTCTACGTGGTGTCCAGGCCGAGCCCCTGGACGGGACCGGCACCGCGGCGCGCGGGGGTGAGCGCGTTCGGCATCGGCGGCACTAATGCGCACGCCGTGTTGCAGGAGGCCCCCGCCGTCCCGAGCGGCGAGCCGTCACGCGGCGAGGAGCTGGTGCTGCTGTCGGCGAAGTCGGAGGCCGCGCTGGAGCGGATGAGCGCCGAGCTCGCCGGGCACCTCGGACAGGGGAGCGAGCGGCTCGCGGACGTGGCGCACACGCTGCAGACCGGGCGGGCCCGCTTCCCCTGGAGGCGCTTCGTGGTGAGTGGCCGTCCCGAGGAGGCGGCGGCGCTGCTCGGGGGGAGCGAGCCCGAGCGGGTGCGCACCGCGTTGGACGAGGCCGAGCGGCGGGGGGCCGTGTTCCTCTTTCCCGGAGGCGGCTCGCAGCGCGTCAACATGGGCACTGGCTTCATGCGCGAGCCGGCCTTCCGGGAGGCGCTCGACCGGTGCGCCGAGCTGATGCGCGGCCCGCTCGGCGGAGATCTCCGGGAGGTGATGTTCGCGCCGCCCGATCGCTTCGATGCCGCGAGCCGCGAGCTGGACCGGCCCCTCTGGGTGCAGAGTGCGCTGTTCGCATGTGACTGGGCCATGGCGCAGCTGTGGCTCTCGTGGGGCGTGCAACCGGAGGCGCTGCTCGGCCACTCGCTGGGAGAGTATGTCGCGGCGTGCCTGGCGGGCGTCTTCACGCTCGAGGAGGCCTGCTCCATCGTGGCCGTTCGAGCCCGGATGATGGAGGAGATGCCGCCGGGGGCCATGGTCTCGGTGCTCGCTCCCGTGGAGGAACTCACCCCGTTGCTCGGCACGGCGCTCTCCATCGCGGCGATCAACGGGCCCTCCACGTGTGTCCTCTCGGGGCCGCTGGAGGAGATTGAAGCCCTCGAGCGGACGCTGGAGGCGCGCGGGGTGTCGTGCAAGCGGGTGCGCTACGCACGGGCGGCGCACTCATCGATGCTCGACCCCTACCTCGCTGACTTCCAGCGGGTGGTGGAGCGGGTGAAGCTGCGGCCGCCGAATCTTCCGGTCCTGTCGAGCGCCACCGGCCAGTGGCTGAGCGAGCGCGAGGCGACCGACCCCGCGTACTGGGTCCGCCACCTGCGCAACACGGTCCGGTTCTCCGACGCGCTGTCGCTCCTGCTCTCCTCCGGGGAGCGGGCGCTGATCGAGGTAGGGCCAGGCGCCACGCTGGGCTCGCTCGCGCGGCAGCATCCCGCGCGCACCTCCCAGCCGGTGCTCGCCACGCTGCCGGACGTGGCGGCACCACGGACGAGCCCCTTGCTGGCCCTGGGCGAGGCGTGGCTGGCGGGAGTCCCCATCGACTGGGAGCGCTTCCGCGCGGGCGAGCGCCGCCGCCGGGTGCCTCTGCCGACCTACAGCTTCGACCGCGAGCGGTACTGGCTGGAGCCGGCGAGCCGCCAGTCCGCCCCCCGGGCCCGAAGCCACGAGCCGCGGCCTGACCCCGCGCCCCAGCGCACCTCGCGGCGGGGTGGCGCGGTGGTGCCCGCGCGCAATGAGACCGAGAAGGCCCTGGTCGAGTGCTTCCAGGAGGTGTTCCGCATCGAGGCACTCGGTATCCACGATGACTTCTTCGCGCTCGGCGGCGATTCACTCATGGCGTTGAGCCTGACCGCGCGGCTCACGAAGCACCTGGGCGTCAAGCTGGCCCTCAAGGACGTGGTGGAGGCGCCGACCCCCGCTGCGTTGGCGGAGCGGCTCGGGGCCTCCCAGGGGTCGGGTGGCACGCCAGAGGCGCGATCCGGTTGCCTCGTGCAGCTCCAGGAGGGGACGCACGGGCCTCCGCTCTTCTTCGTCCATGCGATGGGCGGGCAGGTGCTCTTCTACCGGGAGATCGCGCGGTGCATCGATCCCTCCCGGCCCGCCTACGGCTTCGAGTCGGCGGGGTTGAGCGGGCGCGAGCGCTGCCACACGTCGGTCGAGGAGATGGCGGCGCACTACCTCCAGGAGCTCCGGTCGGTGCGGCCCGAGGGGCCGTACCTGCTCGCGGGCTCGTCCTTCGGAGGGATCGTCGCGTACGAGATGGCGCGCCGCCTGTCGGCCGAGGGCCACGCGGTGCCGTTGTGCGCGTTGTTCGACTCGCCCGGCCCGGGACGCCTCCCGGAGCGGAGGGAGGACGAGGCCGATGTGCTCTCCTTCCTGGTGCGGGACTGGTTCCAGGTGTCTCCCGAGCAGCTGCGCGGGTTGTCACTCGACGCGCAGCTCCAGCGGGTGCTCGATGAGGCGCAGCGGGCGGGAGTGGAGGCCCTCTTCTCGGATGTCGAGCGGGGCCGCCGGATGCTCCAGGTGTGGATGGCCAACGCCGAGGCCATGTACCGGTACACGGCGCCGCGTTGGGAGGACGGAGCGCTGCAGTACTTCCGCGCCGCGCAGGTCGCGCCGGGACTGCCACCCCGCGGCGAGACGGCGTGGATCGAGCTGGGCCCGGCGGTGCGGGTGGAAGTCGTGCCGGGAGATCACATGGGCATGTTGCGGCCTCCCCACCTGGAAGGTTTGGCGGCGCGGATCAGGAAGTGCCTGTGAGCTTCCGTCTGTCCAGCCATCCCTCCTTCCGGGCCTTCGAGCATCGCGACTACGTGCGGCTCTGGCTCGGCGCGTTCGTCTCCAACATCGGCACGTGGATGGAGACGCTCGCGTTGGGCGTCTACGTCACCGAGGTGACGGGCCGGGCCGAGTGGACCGGCGGTATCGCCGCGTTGACGTACCTGCCCTCGGCCGTGCTCGCGCCGGTGGCGGGGGCCCTCGCGGATCGCCTCGACCGGCGCACCTGGATGCTGATGTGCATGGGGGGACAGACGCTGCTCGCCGGCCTCCTCACGGCGCTGGCCTTCAGCGGGCAGCTCTCCGTGCCGGTGGTGGCCGTCCTCTCCTTCCTCAACGGTTGTGTCGCCACGCTCGCGGGCCCGGTCTACTCCGCGCTGATCGCCGGGCTCGTCTCGCCCCAGCACCTGCACAGCGCGCAGAGCCTCGACTCGGCGCAGTTCAACCTCGGGCGCATCCTCGGGCCGGTGCTGGCCGCGGTGGTGCTCGCCAGATGGGGCGTGGGCTGGGCCCTCCTCGTCAACACGCTCTCCTTCCTGACGGTGTTCCTCGCGCTCGCGAAGCTCCCTCCGGTGGCCCGCTCCGCTTCCGCCGCCGCCGAGAGCCTCTGGGGTGGTCTCGTGAGGGGAGTGCGAGTGGCGCGGGGGGACGAGGGAATCGGGCTGGCGCTGAGTGGGACGTTCGCGGTGGCGGTGCTCATCGCGCCCTTCATCGGGCTGGTGCCGGTGTTCGCCATCCAGGTCTTCCAGGGGGACGCCACCGCCACGTCCATGCTCATCACGGCGCAGGGCCTGGGGGCGGTGGTGGCCGCGGTGCTCGCGGGGTGGCTGGCCGAGCGGCTGGGCCGCCGGCGCCTGCTGGAGGGGAGCGTGCTGCTGCTGGGGCCGGTGGCCGCCATGTACTGGCTCTCGCCCAGCCTGGCCTTCGCGGGCGTAGCGGTGTTCTGCCTGGGCGCGGTGTACATGTGGGTGCTCACTGGGCTGTCCACCGTCTGCCAGGCGCGAGCGCCCCGGGAGGCGCTGGCGCGGGTGATCAGCTTCTACGTCATGCTGCTCAACGTCGGCTACTCGGTGGGCGTCTGGCTGCAGGGCGCGCTCGCCGATCGCCTGGGCCTGCGTCCCGTCACCGCTTGCGCCGCGCTGGGGTTGCTCGGCCTGGTGCTGGCATGGCGCGCCCTGCGCCCGCGCGGTGTGGAGGCCCTGGAGGGCTGAGGCTACGCGCCGCGTCCCTCGAGCAGCGCGAGCCAGTCCTGGCGCGGGTCTCCGAAGGCCAGGAAGGACGGGTTGAGGATCTGCTCCTTGTTGTAGACGAGCCGCCGGCCCGCCATGTCCGTCACCGCTCCTCCCGCGGCCTCCAGGACGCACTGCGCCGCCCCGGTGTCCCACTCGGACGTGGGCTGGAGCCGCGGGTAGAAGTCCGCCTTGCCCTCGGCGACGAGGCAGAACTTGAGCGAGCTGCCCATGTTCGCGGTGCTCGCCGTGGTGAGCCGCTTCAGCAGCGCCTCCACCTGCGGGCCCGCGTGGTCCTTGCTCGCCACGATGACCAGCCGCTCCAGGTTCGCGGGCCGCGTGCGGATGGCCACCGGCGCCTGCCCGGCCTGCGCCATGAATGCGCCCGCTCCCTTGCGGCCCCAGTAGGTGACGCCCGTCACGGGCACGTGCACCACGCCCATCACGGGCTCGCTGCCGGACACGAGGGCGATGTTCACGGTGAACTCGCCCGTGCCCTTGATGAACTCCTTCGTGCCGTCGAGCGGATCCACCAGCCAGAAGGTGCTCCACTTGCGCCGCTCGGCCACATCCATCTCGCTCGACTCCTCGGAGAGCACCGGGAGGTCGGGCGTCAGCCGCCGCAGGGCCTCGACGATGAGCGTGTGCGCGGCCTTGTCCGCGGCCGTCAGCGGGGAGTCATCCCCCTTGCGCTCGACGGCGACGTTGCCTCCGTAGAACTGGAGCGTGGCCCGCCCCGCCTGGCGCGCCACCTCGCACACGGCCGACACCAACGCTTCATCTGTCTTCGTCATGAACGTTCCTCTCCGCGCGAGGATCCCCGTTTCCCCTCAGGCGGGGAAGTGGTTTATGGGAGGGCCATGAGACTGATTGGCGCGGGATTCGGACGCACGGGGACGAAGTCGCTCCAGGCCGCACTCGAGGAGCTGGGCCTCAAGCCCTGCTACCACATGACGGAGGTCATCAAGGATCCGTCCCACATGGCCCTCTGGACCGATGCGGCCGAGGGCAGGCCGGTCGACTGGAAGCGGATGTTCCAGGGCTACGAGGCGACGGTGGATTGGCCCGGCTGCACCTACTACAAGGAATTGATGCAGGCCTTCCCCGACGCGAAGGTGCTGCTGAGCGTGCGCGATCCGGAGAAGTGGTACGAGAGCGCGTACAACACCATCTACGGGAGCCTGCGCGCGTTCCCCTTCAACGTCATCCGTCACGTCGTGCCGCCCATGCGGCGGATGGCGCGCATGGTGGACGGCATCATCTGGGACGGCACCTTCAAGGGCCGGTTCGAGGACAAGCAGTTCGCCATCGAGGTCTTCAACCGGCACATCGAGGACGTGAAGAAGAACGTCCCCGCGGACCGGCTGCTCGTCTACGAGGTGAAGGAAGGGTGGGAGCCCCTGTGCCGGTTCCTCGGCCTGGAGGTCCCCAAGGACAAGCCCTTCCCCCGCCTCAACGACACCGCCGACTTCCAGAGGATGATCCGCGAGCGCATGAAGTCCGCGTTCCTCCCCTGGCACAAGTCCCGGCCGTCCTGACGGCCCTCACCCCTTCGCGAGCGCGCTGGCGGGCTGGAGCGTCAGCGTGCCCTTGGCGTGCGCCTCCACCTGCTGCCGCGTGAAGAGCAGCGGGTGGAACTCCACCTTCTGGCTCATCTCCAGCATGTCGTCGCGGTGCGGGTGGTACAGGTGCTCGCTCTGCCCCGGCGTGTGGACGCCCACCGACTTCGAGAAGTCACTCAGGTCGATGATCATCCGCATCGCCGTGCCGTGCACGACGTCGTACGGCCGGCTCCACAGGAAGGACGAGCCGTCCACCGTGTAGTTGTCGCCGCGTGCCGGAAGCGTCTTGGTGTTGAAGGCGCGCCGCACCCAGGCCGGGCCCAGCCGCCCCAGCGGGGCCGAGATGAACGTCACCGTGTGCACCTTGCCCCACTGCCAGCCGGCCGGGTCCGCTCCGTACCGCTGGCTCAGCCACTGCACGGCCTCGGTGAAGCTGCGGCGCACCAGGTCGTCCCGCGTCTGCCCGGGCGTCTTCGGATCGTTCCACCACTCGCTGCCGGGCTGCTCCATCAGCCCGATGACCCAGGGCATGTGCATGCTGCCGTGGCGCTCGTACTCGCTCGCCAGGTAGCGCTCCACCAGTTCCTTGCCCAGCTTGTTGCTCAGCAGGTGGCGCAGCAGGGTGATGTACCAGGTCTGGTACACCGTCGCGCCGATGCGATCCGTCTCGAAGTGCAAGTCCCAGGACTTCACCTCCTCGAGCGCCCGCGTCTGCAGCGCGTCCCCCGGCTTCACCGCCGCCAGCAGGTAGGGCCGCAGGGCCTCGGCCGGCAGCGAGTACGTCTCGGCCTGGATGCGGCGCATGTCCTCGACGGTGTGCTTCGTACCCGCCGCCAGCAGATCCGTGATCCGTTTGGCCCGGTACCCCGGGAACCAGTTGTGCGCGATCAGGTAGGGGTAGTCGTCCGAGGTGATCTTGTTGTTGGCCGTGGCCACGAAGCCCGCGGGCGGGTTGAGCGTGGCCGGGAGATCCTGGAAGGGAATCCACCCCTGCCACTCGTACTCCCCGCTCCAGCCCGGCACCGGCACCATGCCCTGGTGCCCCGCGGCACGGATGGGGATCCTCCCCGTGGCCTGGTAGCCGATGTTGCCCTCCACGTCCGCGTACACGAAGTTCTGGCCGGGGCTCTCCCACCGCTCGAGCGCCGCGCGGAAGTCCTGGCAGCTCTTCGCCACGTTCATCTGGAGCAGCGCCTGGAGCAGCGGCGCGCTGTCGTGCAGCGCCCAGCGCAGGGCCAGGGGCTCGGAGTCCGGCTTCACCGCCGGGCCGAGCACCCCGTTCATGAGGGGGCCATGCCGGGTGAGGTGGATCTCCAGCGGCACCGGCGCGCCGCCCTTCACGGGGATCTCCTCGCGGAGGATCTCCAGGTCGTGCCACTCGCCCTTGAACTCGTAGCGCTTGGGGGCCTTCGGGTCGTCCAGCTTCTCGATGTAGAAGTCCTGGGTGTCGGGGCCCAGGTTGGACATGCCCCAGGCGAGGCGCCCGTTGTGGCCGAGCACCACCATGGGCACGCCCGGCAGCGTGAAGCCCACCACGTCGAACCGGCCGCCGTGCAGGCCGCTCTCGTACCAGGTGGAGGGGAGTGACAGGCCGATGTGCACGTCATTGGCCAGCAGGGGCTTGCCGCTCGCGGTGCGCTCGCCGTGCACCACCCAGTTGTTGCTGCCCGAGACGATGTTCGGGTCTCCCAGCAACGCGTCCACCTGATCCAGGCCCTCCAGCTTCGTCACGCCGCGCAGGCCCCGGAGGTTCATGGCCTCGGGCGGCACGATGAGGGGCGTGTTGGGCGCGTGCGAGGGGAGGATCATCGCGGTGAGCTCCTCGCCCACCTCCGCCAGCAACCGGGCGCGGAACAGCTCCAGCCGGTGGTTGCCGCCCAGCGCGAGCGCCAGGATGTTGCCTCGCGCCAGCGTGTCCACCGGCGTCCAGGGCGCCGGGCTGACGTCGAAGATGGAGCACTCGAGCGGCAGGGGCTCGCACTGGATGCGCGCGTTCACGCCCGCCGCATAGGCCTCGGCGAAGGCGCGGACCTCTCCCTTCACCTGCGCCCAGCCGCGCTCGGCGGCCCGCCGCAGCCCGAGGGTGCGCATGACGCGATCCACGCCCACCGCGGGCGGACCCATCATGCTGGCCAGCGTGCCATCGGAGACCCGGCGGCTCAGCTCCATCTGCCACAGCCGGTCCTGCGCCTGCACGTAGCCCTGGGCGAAGAACAAGTCATGCTCGTCCTTCGTGTAGATGTGGGGCACGCCCCAGCTGTCGCGGATGATCTCCACGGGCCCGTTGAGGCCCGGAGCCGTCAGCGTCCCCTGCGTCCGCGGCCAGCGGCCACGGGCCATGCGGGGGCCGATGCCGGGCGTGGCGGCGGCCATCACCTTGGGCATCATCTTGAGGAGCCGGAACACCTGCTTCAGCATCGTCATGACCTCGAGTCTCCAGCGGCAGCGGCGAGCGCCGGTTCGCCTCCGGCGGTGGGGGGGTTGCCCGGCAGGGACGTGACGTTGTCCGCCGGCTTGTCCGGGATGGCATCTGGCAGCTCCGCCTCGATGTGGCGCACGCGAGGGACCAGCCAGGTGACGAGGGAGTTGACCACCAGCACCAGCCCCAGCACGACCAGCAGGAAGCCGATGCCCCGCCCGGTACCGGTGCCCACCACCCGCCCGAC
The DNA here is from genome assembly GCF_042230915.1 of Archangium gephyra. Classification (GTDB taxonomy): domain Bacteria; phylum Myxococcota; class Myxococcia; order Myxococcales; family Myxococcaceae; genus Archangium; species Archangium gephyra_B. The sequence continues at coordinate 5,004,318 of NZ_CP102578.1, forward strand.
GCTCCCGGCGAGCGCGCCACCCGGGGACAGCCAGGGCTCGAAGAACCGGTCCGCCAGGGGTCCGGCCAGCAGCGAGGCCAGGGGGGACGAGGCAATGGCGATCATCCGCTTCGTGGCGAAGACGCGCCCCTGCAACTCCTGGGGCACCTTGCGCTGCCAGATGCTCTGCAGGGTGCCCATGATGAGGGGCATGGTGAAGAGGAACAGCCCCGCGCACAGCGCGACGGTCGGCATGTTGGCGGGCAGGGCTCCTCCGAACAGCACGAAGCCCGCCACCATCTGCAGGCCGAGCAGGCCCCGGACCAGCCGCTTGGGGCCGCCCCAGATGCTCATCGCGATGCCTCCGAACAGCATTCCCAGGCCGGCCAGGGACAGGACGGCGCCCAGCGTGTCCGCGTCCCCGAAGCTCAGGACCAGGGGGGTGATCAGCACCGTCACCAGGCCCAGGACCACGTTGGTGGCGGTGCTGGACGCCAGCAGCCCGACCAGCCCGGGACGCGTCCGGATGAAGCTCCAGCCCTGGGCCACCTCGCGCGCCAGCGAACTCTTGGGCGCCGCCGTCTGGGAGGGCGGCAGGGACGGGATGCGGACGAACAGCAGGCTCACGAAGGCGAAGACGAAGGTCGTCAGGTCGATCAGGATGATGCCCTGCAGCCCGATCCTCACCACCAGCGCTCCCGCGAGCACGGGCGAGATGAGCTGGCTGGAGCCGGCGGCCAGCTCGAGCATGCCGTTGGCCCGGCCCAGGTGCTCCTTGGGCACCAGCTGCGTCGTGGCGGCGGTCAGGGCCGGCCCGCGGAACGCGGCGAAGACCGAGCTCAGCGCGAACGGCAGGTAGAAGTGCCAGATCTCCAGCGGCCAGCGGCCCGACTCGACCCCGGCGATCATGCCCCAGATGAAGAACGAGCAGATGCCCGCGCAGAGATCGCTGATCAACATCACCGTGCGGCGGTTCCACCGGTCCACCAGCGCGCCAGCGAACGGCGCCACCAGCACGAAGGGCACGGTGGCGAAGAAGGTGACCAGCGACAACTTGGTGATGGAGCCAGTGCGCTTGTAGACCTCGACGCCGAGCGCGAAGCTGGTCAGCCCCGAGCCCACCAACGAGAACATGTGCCCCACCCAGGTGACACCGAAGGCGCGCAGCGGGCTGGCGCCGGTTCGAGGCTCCGCGGTGCTCATGCCGCCTCCCGTCCGGACAGGGTGTTCAGGACCTGGGCGAGCCGCTGCGCCAGGGTTTCGGCATGGGGATCGTTCAACATATTGTGATGCGCGCCCGGGACCTCGTGGATGTCGAGCGCGCCGCTGATGAACGCGCTCCACCCCAGTCGGCCGTCCGGTGCGACTCCTTCCGGTTGCGTACTGGCCTTGAATAGCACGGCGCGTCCCGCGTACGGGCGGGCCGTGTAGCTCATCTGCGCCTGGAGGTGGCGCTGGAAGACCTCGAAGAGGCGCCAGGCCTGCTCGGGCTCGATGCCGGCGTTGGCCTGCTCCATCACGTAGTCCAGCCGCTCCCGCGCGCCGAGCCGCATCATGTGCTCGGGGTCCAACGCGAGGTTCTGCGGCAGCCCGAGGTTGCCGAGGAATCCGGCCAGGATGGACAGCTCGTCGAGCTTCTCCTGGGTCCCTGGCGCGTGGGTGTCGAGCAGCGCGAGCAGCTCTACCATCTCGCCCGCCGCCTGGAGCTGCTGGGCCATCTCGAAGGCCAGCAGGCCGCCGAAGGACCAGCCGCCCAGGGAGTAGGGGCCCTGGGGTTGGACCTCGCGGATCTGCGCGACGTAGTGGCGCGCCATCGCCTCCACGGAGGCCGGGAGCCGCTCCCCCGTGTGCAGCGCCGGATCGAGCAGCGCGTAGATGGGCCGGTTCGTGCCGAGGTGTTCCACCAACTGCGTGTAGCTCATCACGCCACCGCCCGCGGGGTGGGCGAGGAACAGGGGCCGCTGGTGGGGCTCCCCCTCGTTCAGCTTCATCATCGAGCGCATGGCCTCCGCGCCGTCCCGCTGCCGGCGCAGCGCCGCGGCGAGGGACTCGACCGTGGGGTTCTGGAAGAGCGTGAGCACGCTCGGACGGATTCCCAGGGCCTGGTGCACGCGGGACGTCAGCCGCGTGGCCAGGAGGGAGTGGCCGCCCAGCTCGAAGAAGTTGTCCCGGATGCCGACGCGCGGCACCGAGAGTACCTCGGCCCAGATGGCGGTGAGCTGCCCCTCGATGGGCGTCCGCGGGGCGAGGTACTCGGTGCCAGCGTCGTTGCCGCCCTCCGGAGCGGGCAGGGCCTTGCGGTTGATCTTGCCGTTGGGGGTAAGGGGTAGCTGCTCGAGCACCACGAAGGCCGAGGGCACCATGTGCTCGGGCAGGTGCTGCTTGAGGTGAGCGCGTAGCTCAGTGGTGGTGGGAGCCTGCTCACCGGAAGGCGTGAGGTAGGCCACCAGCCGCTTGTCGCCGGGCTTGTCCTCGCGGGCGATGACGACCACCTGGCGCACGCCGGGGTGCTTGTCGAGCACGGACTCGATTTCACCCAGCTCGATGCGGAAGCCGCGCACCTTCACCTGGAAGTCGGTGCGGCCCAGGTACTCCAGGTTGCCGTCGGCGCGGTACCGGGCCAGGTCGCCGGTGCGGTACATGCGCGCGCCGGGCGAGGAGCTGAAGGGGTCTGGGAGGAACTTCTCTGCGGTGAGCTCCGGGCGGCCGAGGTAGCCGCGGGAGACACCAGCGCCAGCGATGAAGACTTCACCGGGCACGCCCATGGGCACGGGCTGCAGGAGGGAGTCGAGCAGGTACACCTGGGTGCCGGAGATGGGACGGCCGATGGTGGCCGGCTTGTCGGCGTGGCGCAGGGTGAAGGTGGAGTAGGTGGTGGTCTCCGAGGGCCCGTAGAGGTCGTAGACGAGGGAGAGGCCGGGCTGCTGGTAGAGCTGCTGGACGAGAGAGGTGGCCAGGGGCTCGCCAGCGAGGTTGACGACGCGAACGGAGGAGGGGAGGCCGCCGGAGCGCAGCAACTCCGACATGGCGGAGGGGACGGTGTTGACGAGCGAGACGCGCTGGGCAGAGGGCAGCGAGGGCAGCTCCAGGGCATTGCCGGAGAGGAGGACGGTGCCGCCGAGGCTCAGGGGAAGGAAGAGCTCGAAGACGGACAGGTCGAAGGCAATGGAGGTGGAGGCGAGCATTCCGGAGAGCAGCTCCGGAGAGAAGACGGTGCGAGCCCAGGAGAGGAAGGAGACGGCGTTGCGGTGCTCGATGGAGACGCCCTTGGGACGGCCGGTGCTGCCCGAGGTGTAGATGAGGTAGGCGAGGTTGGCGCTGGTGGCGGCCCGAGGAGGATTGCTGGTGCTGGCGCGCGCGAGGGAGTCGGAGTCCTTGTCGAGCAGCAGCACATGAGCGGAGTGCGGGGGCAGGCTGTCAGTCACAGCGGACTGAGCGACGAGGAAGCGCAGTTGGGCGTCCTCGACGATGAAGCCCAGACGCTCGCGGGGGTAGGCGGGGTCGAGCGGGACGTAGAGGCCGCCGGCCTTGAGGATGCCGAGCAGACCGACGACGAGGTCGGCCGAGCGCCTGGAGCAGATGCCGACGGGCGTTTCAGGAGTGACGCCGAGGGCGCGCAGGGAGTGGGCGAGCTGGTTGGCGCGGGCGTTGAGCTCGGCGTAGGAGAGCGAGCGGGAGCCGTCGACGAGGGCCTCGGCGTCAGGCGTACGAGCCACCTGGGCCTCGAACAGCTCGTGGATGCAGGCCTCGCGCGGGTAGTCGAGCGGCAGGTCGTTCCACTCCACCAGCACCTTGTGCTTCTCCGCCTCGGAGAGCAGCGGCAGCCGGGACACGGGTGTGCCGGGCGAGGCCACCGCGGCCTCGAGCAGGATGCGCAGGTGCTCCATGGCACGCGCCACGGTGTCGCGCTCGAAGAGGTCGGTGTTGTACTCGAGGCTTCCCGAGAAGCCCTCCGGCGTGTCGGTGAGCGCGAGCGTCCAGTCGAACTTCGCCGTGCTGTTCGGGAACTCCAGCTTGCTCAGGGTGAGGCCGGGCGCGGCGCCGGGCGGCGGCACCGTCGCTCCGGACGGCGTGTTCTGCAGGGAGAACATCACCTGGAAGAGCGGCGGGCGGCTGAGGTCGCGCTGGGGCTGGAGCTGCTCGATGAGCTTCTCGAAGGGCAGCTCCTGGTGCTCGTAGGCCCCGAGCGTGGTGTCACGCACCTGCAACAGCAGGTCCCGGAAGGACATCCCGGGCGAGAAGCGCGAGCGCAGGACGAGCGTGTTGACGAAGAACCCGATGAGGCCTTCCAGCTCGGTGCTCCGGCGGCCGGCGATGGGTGAGCCGACCGAGATGTCGTCCTGGCGCGAGTAGTGATGCAGCAGCGCCTGGAAGCCCGCCAGCAGCGTCATGAACGGCGTGACACCGAGGCGCGTGGAGAGCGACTTGATGGACTCGGAGAGCGCCTTGGGCAGGGCCACGGGCAGGCTGGTTCCCCGGAAGGTCTGCACGGGAGGCCGCGGCTTGTCCGTGGGCAGCTCCAGGTGCGCGGGAGCACCGGAGAGCTGCTGCTTCCAGTAGCTCAGCTGCGTAGCGAGCACCTCGCCCTGCAGCCACGAGTGCTGCCAGAGGGCGAAGTCGGGGTACTGGACGGGCAGCGGCGGCAGGGACGGCTGCTGGCCAGCGGCGAAGGCGGCGTAGAGCACGGCCACCTCGCGCACCAGCACCCCCATGGACCAGCCGTCGGAGACGATGTGGTGCATGGCGGCGAGCAGCACATGCTCGTCGGCGCTCAGGCGCAACAGGGCCGCACGCAGGAGCGGACCATGGGCCAGATCGAACGGGCGCAGCGCCTCCTGACGGGCCAGCTCGCGGGCCTGGGTCTCACGCTCCGGAGCGGGCACGTCCCCCAGGTCGATCACCTCGAGGGGGATGTCGAGCGCCGGAGCGATGAGCTGCACGGGCTGGCCGTCGCGCGAGGCGAAGGTGGTGCGCAGGGACTCGTGACGGCGCACGAGCTCCTGGAAGGCCTGGCGCAGGGCCTCGATGTCGAGTTGCCCGGAGAACTTGATCGCGACGGGGATGTTGTAGACGGGGCTGCCGGGCTCGAGCTGGTCGAGGAACCACAGCCGCTGCTGCGAGAAGGCGAGCGGGATGTCTCTCTCTCCGGAGGCCCGCTGGTGCACGGTCTGCAGATCGTTCTGGGTACGCCGGGCCTCATCGAGCGCGTGCGCGAGCGCGGAGAGGGTGGGAGCCTCGAAGAGGGCGCGCACGGGCAGCTCCACCCCGAAGGTGGTGCGCAGGCGCGAGAGGACCCGGGTCGCCAGCAGCGAGTGGCCGCCCAACTCGAAGAAGTTGTCCTCGGCACCGACGCGCGGCACCGCCAGCACTTCGGCCCAGATGCCGGCGAGCAGCTCCTCGGTGGGGGTGCGCGGGGCGATGTACTCGCCTCCCGGCTCACCCATTTCCGGAGCGGGCAGTGCCTTGCGGTTGATCTTGCCGTTGGGGGTGAGGGGCAGTTGCTCCAGCACCATGAAGGCCGAGGGAACCATGTGCTCGGGCAGGTGCTGCTTGAGGTGAGCGCGCAGCTCGGCGGTGGTGGGTGCCTGCTCGCCCGAGGGCGTGAGGTAGGCCACCAGCCGCTTGTCACCGGGCTTGTCCTCGCGGGCGACGACGACGACCTGGCGCACGCCGGGGTGCTTGTCGAGCACGGACTCGATTTCGCCCAGCTCGATGCGGAAGCCGCGCACCTTCACCTGGAAGTCGGTGCGGCCGAGGTACTCCAGGTTGCCGTCAGCGCGGTACCGGGCCAGGTCACCGGTGCGGTACATGCGCGCGCCCGGCGAGGAGCTGAAGGGGTCTGGGAGGAACTTCTCTGCGGTGAGCTCCGGACGGCCGAGGTAGCCGCGGGAGACACCAGCGCCAGCGATGAAGACTTCACCGGGCACGCCCATGGGGACGGGCTGCAGGAGGGAGTCGAGGAGGTACACCTGGGTGCCGGAGATGGGACGGCCGATGGTGGCCGGCTTGTCGGCATGGCGCAGGGTGAAGGTGGAGTAGGTGGTGGTCTCCGAGGGCCCGTAGAGGTCGTAGACGAGGGAGAGGCCGGGCTGCTGGTAGAGCTGCTGGACGAGGGAGGTGGCCAGGGGCTCGCCAGCGAGGTTGACGACACGCACGGAGGAGGGGAGGCCGCCGGAGCGCAGCAGCTCGGACATGGCGGAGGGGACGGTGTTGACGAGCGAGACACGCTGGGCAGCGGGCAGCGAGGGCAGCTCCAGGGCATTGCCGGAGAGGAGGACGGTGCCGCCGAGGCTCAGGGGGAGGAAGAGCTCGAAGACGGACAGGTCGAAGGCAATGGAGGTGGAGGCGAGCATTCCGGAGAGGAGCTCCGGAGAGAAGACGGTGCGGGCCCAGGAGAGGAAGGAGACGGCGTTGCGGTGCTCGATGGAGACGCCCTTGGGACGGCCGGTGCTGCCCGAGGTGTAGATGAGGTAGGCGAGGTTGGCGCTGGTGGCGGCCCGGGCGGGGTTGCTGGTGCTGGCGCGCGAGAGGGCCTCCACGTCCTTGTCGAGCAGCAGCACATGAGCGGAGTGCGGGGGCAGGCTGTCAGTCACAGCGGACTGAGCGACGAGGAAGCGCAGTTGGGCGTCCTCGACGATGAAGCCCAGGCGCTCGCGGGGGTAGGCGGGGTCGAGCGGGACGTAGAGGCCACCGGCCTTGAGGATGCCGAGCAGGCCGACGACGAGGTCGGCCGAGCGCTTGGAGCAGATGCCGACGGGCGTTTCAGGCGTGACGCCGAGAGCGCGCAGGGAGTGGGCGAGCTGGTTGGCGCGGGCGTTGAGCTCGGCGTAGGTGAGCGAGCGGGAGCCGTCGACGAGGGCCTCGGCGTCAGGCGTACGCGCCACCTGGGCCTCGAACAGCTCGTGGATGCAGGCCTCGCGCGGGTAGTCGAGCGGCAGGTCGTTCCACTCCACCAGCACCTTGTGCTTCTCCGCCTCGGACAGCAGCGGCAGGTCGGAGAGCCGCGTCTCCGGGTGGGCGATGGCGGTCTCGAGCAGGATGCACAGGTGCTCCATGGCACGCGCCACGGTGTCGCGCTCGAAGAGGTCGGTGTTGTACTCGAGTCCTCCCGAGAAGCCGTCCGGCGTGTCGGTGAGCGCGAGCGTCCAGTCGAACTTCGCCGTGCCGCTCGCCTGAGACACCGGGCGCAGGGTGAGGCCCGGCAGCCTCAGCGTCTCGGACGGCGCGTTCTGCAGGATGAACATCACCTGGAAGAAGGGCGTACGGCTCAGGTCGCGCTGCGGCTGGAGCTCCTCGACGAGCTTCTCGAAAGGCAGCTCCTGGTGCTCGTAGCCCGCCAGGGTGGTGTCGCGCACCTGCAACAGCAGATCGCGGAAGCTCATCCCGGGCGAGAAGCGCGCGCGCAGGACGAGCGTGTTGATGAAGAAGCCGATGAGGCCCTCCAGCTCGGTGCTGCGGCGGCCGGCGATGGGCGAGCCGACCAGGATGTCGTCCTGGCGCGAGTAGCGGTGCAGCAGCACCTGGAAGCCCGCCAGCAGCGTCATGAAGGGCGTGACGCCCAGGCGCGTGGACAGGGTCTTGAGGGACTCGGAGAGCGCCTTGGGCAGGGTGACGGGCAGGTTGTCACCCCGGAATGTCTGCACCGGAGGCCGGGGCTTGTCGGTGCTCAGCTCCAGGTGCGCGGGCGCACTGGCGAGCTGCTGCTTCCAGTAGCTCAGCTGCGCATCGAGCGCCTCGCCCTGCAGCCACGCGCGCTGCCAGAGGGCGAAGTCGGGGTACTGGACGGGCAGGGGCGGCAGCGACGGCTGCTGGCCGGAGGCGAAGGCGGCGTAGAAGGCGGCCACCTCGCGCACCAGCACGCCCATGGACCAACCGTCCGAGACGATGTGGTGCATGGCCACGAGCAGCACATGGTCGTCCGCACCCAGGCGCAGCAGGGCCGCACGCAGGAGCGGACCACGGGCCAGATCGAACGGGCGCAGCGCCTCCTGACGGGCCAGCTCCTGGGCCCGGCCCTCACGCTCGGCGGCGGGCACGTCCGACAGGTCCCGCACCTCGAGCGGGACGCTGGCCGCCGGAGTGATGATCTGCACGGGCTGCCCATCGCGGGTGGCGAAGGTGGTGCGCAGGGACTCGTGACGGTGCACGAGGGCCTCGAAGGCGCGGCGCAGCGCGCCCGTGTCCAACTGGCCGGAGAGCCGAAGCGCGATGGGGATGTTGTAGACGGGGCTGCCCGGCTCGAGCTGGTCGAGGAACCACAGCCGTTGCTGGGTGAAGGCGAGCGGGATGTCTCCCGTGCGCGGCGCCGGACGCAGCGGAGGCGCCTGCGGCCCCTTCCTCGTCTGCTGGATGCGCGCCTCGTCGATCTTGAGCGCCAGCGCGGAGAGCGTGGGCGCTTCGAAGAGGGCGCGCACGGGCAGCTCCACCTCGAAGGTGGTGCGCATGCGCGAGAGGACTCGCGTGGCCAGCAGCGAGTGGCCACCCAGCTCGAAGAAGTTTTCCTCGGCGCCCACGCGCGGCACGGAGAGCACTTCGGCCCAGATGGCGGCGAGCTGCTCCTCGGTGGGCGTGCGCGGGGCGAGGTACTCGGCGGTGGAAGCCGTCGCCTCCGGAGCGGGCAGCTCCCTCCTGTCCACCTTGCCGTTGGGGCTGAGCGGCAGCTGCTCCAGCACCACGAAGGCCGAGGGCACCATGTACTCGGGCAGGTGCTGCTTGAGCCAGGTGCGCAGCTCCGCGGGATTCAACCCGGGGCTCTCGGCACCCTCACCCCGTCCCTCTCCCGAGGGGAGAGGGGAAGTGGGGGACTTGGGCTCCACGGGCACGACGTAGGCCACGAGGCGCTTGTCGCCGGGCCTGTCCTCGCGGGCGATGACGAGGCTCTGGCGCACACCGGCATGGCGGTCGAGCACGGACTCGATTTCGCCCAGCTCGATGCGGAAGCCGCGCACCTTCACCTGGAAGTCGGTACGGCCCAGGTACTCCAGCTCGCCGCTGGCCAGGTACCGGACGAGGTCTCCCGTGCGATAGAGGCGGGCACCCGGCTCCCCACTGAACGTGTCCGGGATGAACTTCTCGGCGGTGAGCTCCGGGCGGCCGAGGTAGCCGCGCGAGACTCCCACGCCGCCGATGTAGAGCTCGCCGGGCACGCCGGTGGGCACCGGCTGCAGCCGCTCGTCGAGCACGTACACCTGGAAGTTGGAGATGGGGCGGCCGATGGGCGGACGCTGGCCGTCGGGCTCACTCGTGGCCATGGTGGCGCATACGGTGGTCTCCGTGGGGCCGTAGGCATTGAGGAAGCGGCGGCGGGGCGTGGCCCAGCGGGCGACGAGCTCCGGGGAGCAGGCTTCACCGGCGGACACCACGGTGTGCAGTGCGTCCAGCCCGTCGCTCGGCAGCAGGGCCAGCAACGACGGCGGGAAGGTGACGACGTTGATGGTCTGCTCGCGCAGCAGGGCGAGCAGCCCGGGCCCCGGCATCAGGGTGTCACGGCGGGCCAGGCAGAGCGTGGCGCCGGACAGCAGCGTGACGGCCACCTCGGACACGGAGGCGTCGAAGCTGAAGGAGGCGAACTGGAGGACGCGGCTGCCGGGGCGGATGCCGAACTCCCGGGCCTGCGCCTGGACGAGGTTGGGCACGCCGCGGTGGGGCACCATGACGCCCTTGGGCCGGCCGGTGCTGCCCGAGGTGTAGATGATGTAGGCGAGGTTGTCCGGGGTGACGCGGGAGGCGGGCGGCCCGGCGCTCCGCTCCGGCTCGGACGGCCAGCCGGTGTCGAGCTGGAGCACCTGGCCGGAGAACGCCGGCAGCTTGCCCCGCAGGTGGGACTGGGTGAGGAGCAGCGGCGCGCGGCTGTCCTCCAGCATGAAGGAGAGGCGCTCGGGGGGATGGGCCGGGTCGAGCGGGACGTAGGTGGCACCGGCCTTGAGGATGCCCAGCAGGCCGATGACCATCTCCAGGGAGGCCTCGACGCACAGGGCCACGGGGATGTCGGGACCGGCGCCCAGCTGCACCAGGGCATGAGCGAGCTGGTTGGCGCGCGCGTCGAGCTCGGCATAGGTGAGCGTGTGCTGGCCGAAGAGGACGGCCAGGGCGCCGGGCGTCTTCGCGGCCTGGGCCTGGAACAGCTCGTGGATGAGCGCGTCGCGTGGGAAGTCGGCGCGGGTGTCGTTGAGCTCGACGAGCAGCTTGCGCTTCTCGGCCTCGGGGAGCATCGGCAGCCAGGACACCGCCGTATCGGGCGAGGCCACCGCGGCCTCGAGCAGGATGCGCAGGTGCTCCATGGCGCGCGCCACCGTGCCGCGCTCGAAGAGGTCGGTGTTGTACTCGAGTCCTCCGGCGAAGCCGTTGGGCGTGTCGGTGAGCGCGAGCGTCCAGTCGAACTTGGACGTGCCGCTCGGCTGCGGCACCGAGCGCAGGGTGAGGCCCGGCAGTCTCAGCGTCTCCGACGGCGCGTTCTGCAGCACGAACATCACCTGGAAGAGCGGCGAGCGGCTGAGGTCGCGCTGCGGCTGGACCTCCTCGACGAGCTTCTCGAAGGGGATGTCCTGGTGCTCGTAGGCGCCCAGGGTGGTGTCACGCACCTGCAGGAGCAGGTCGCGGAAGGACGTCCCGGGCGAGAAGCGCGCGCGCAGGACGAGCGTGTTGACGAAGAAGCCGATGAGCCCTTCCAGCTCGGTGTCGCGGCGGCCGGCGATGGGCGAGCCGACGGAGATGTCGTCCTGGCGCGAGTAGCGGTGCAGGAGCACCTGGAAGCCCGCCAGCAACGTCATGAAGGGCGTGACGCCCAGGCGCATGGAGAGCGACTTGATGGAGTCGGAGAGCGCCTTGGGCAGGGTGACGGGCAGGTGGTCACCCCGGAACGTCTGCACCGGGGGACGCGGCTTGTCGGTGGGCAGCTCCAGCGAGAGGGTGGCACCGGAGAGCTGCTGCTTCCAGAAGCCCACCTGCGCGTCGAGCACCTCGCCCCGCAGCCACGAGCGCTGCCAGAGCGCGAAGTCGGGGTACTGGAGCGGCAGGGGCGGAAGCGACGGCTGCTGGCCGGACGCGAAGGCCGCGTAGAGCGAGGCCATCTCCCGCACCAGCACGCCCATGGACCAACCATCGGAGACGATGTGGTGCATGGCCACGAGCAGCACGTGGTCCTCCGGCGTCAGGCGCAACAGCGAGGTGCGCACGAGCGGGCCGTTGGCCAGATCGAACGGGCGCAGGGACTCGTGACGGGCCAGCTCATGGGCCCGGGCCTCACGCTCGGCGGCGGGCACGTCCGCCAGGTCCCTCACCTCGAGCGGCACGGTGAGCGCCGGAGCGATGACCTGCACGGGCTGCCCGTCGCGCGAGGCGAAGGTGGTGCGCAGGGACTCGTGACGGCGCACGAGGGCCTCGAAGGCCTGGCGCAGGGCCTCGATGTCGAGCGTGCCCGAGAGCCGCAGCGCGGAGGGGATGTTGTAGACGGGGCTGCCGGGCTCGAGCTGATCGAGGAACCACAGCCGCTGCTGCGAGAAGGCGAGCGGGATGTCTCCCGTGCGCTCGATGGACTTCGGGCGCGAGACCCGCGGCGCGCTCTGGGAGGGCCGTGCCCGGTCGATCTCCAGCGCGAGCGCGGCGAGGGTGGGGGCCTCGAAGACGGTGCGCACGGGCAGCTCTACCCCGAAGGCGGTGCGCACGCGGGAGACGACCTGGGTGGCCAGCAGCGAGTGGCCGCCCAGCTCGAAGAAGTCGTCCTCGGCGCCAGCGCGCGGCACGGAGAGGAGCTGCGTCCAGATGGCGGCGAGCTGCTCCTCGGTGGGCGTGCGCGGGGCGATGTACCCGGCGCCAGGACCGGCGTCGGTGGCCTCCGGGGCGGGCAGCGCCTTCCTGTCCACCTTGCCGTTGGCCGTGAGCGGCAGTTGCGCGAGCGTCACGAAGGCGGAGGGCACCATGTACTCGGGCAGGTGCCGCTGCAGGAAGGCGCGTAGCTCCGCGGGGGACGTGGGGGCCGTGGTCACCACGTAGGCCACGAGGCGCTTGTCGCCGGGCCGGTCCTCCCGGGCCATCACGGCGCTCTGGCGCACGGCCGGGTGACGGCTCAGGACGGATTCGAGCTCGCCCAGCTCGATGCGGTAGCCCCGCACCTTCACCTGCGTGTCCAGGCGGCCCAGGAACTCGAGGGTGCCGTCGGCCAGCCAGCGCGCCTTGTCACCGGTACGGTAGAGGCGGGCTCCCGGGACGGCGCTGAACGGATCCGGGAGGAATCGCTCGGTGGTGAGCTCCGGACGGTGGAGGTAGCCCAGCGCCAGGCCCTCGCCGCCGATGAAGAGCTCTCCGGGCAAGCCGGGAGGCACGGGCCGCAGCCACGCGTCCAGCACGTACGCCTGGGTGTTGGCGATGGGGCGGCCGATGGGCAGCGCGGACACCGCGTGCGGCGGGCACTCCCAGGCCGTGCAGTCGATGCACGTCTCCGTGGGCCCGTACTGGTGGACCAGCCGGGCACCCAGCGTGGAGACGAAGCGCGAGTGCAGCTCGGGCGTAAGGGGCTCGCCACCGCAGAAGACGTAGCGCAGCGACTGGCAGCGCTCCACGCCCGGCGTCTGGAGGAAGACCGAGAGCGGCGCGGGGCCGAAGTGCAGGTGGGTGATGGCGTGGCGGACCACGGCCTGGGCCAGGTACTCGGGATCCCGCTGGCCACCGGGACGTGCGAGCACCAGGCGCGCTCCGGCCAGCAGCGGCGCGAACAGCTCCCAGACGGAGATGTCGAAGCTGAAGGAGGCCTTCTGGAGGAAGGCATCCTGGGGGCCCATGGGGAAGTGCTGCTGGCGCCAGTGCAGGTGGTTGACGGCGGCGCGGTGCGCCACCTGGACACCCTTGGGCCGGCCGGTGCTGCCCGAGGTGTAGATGACGTAGGCGGGGCTGCTGGCCCCGGTCTCGGGCAGCCGCGTGCCCTGGGGCGGCGTGGGCAGCGCGTCGAGCGACTCCAGCGAGTCCACCCGGAGGCGCTGGGCCGTGGTGGAGCGCAGGGCCTCCTGCACGGAGGCGCGGGCGAGCAGCAGCGCGGCGCCGCTGTCCTCGAGCATCAGCTCCAGGCGCTCGGAGGGGTAGTCCGGATCCAGCGGAACCCAGGCGGCGCCGGCCTCGAGGGTGGCGAGCAGGGCGACGACGAGCTCGGGGGAGCGCTCGAAGCAGAGGGCGACACGCGCGCCGGGGCCCACGCCGAGCGAGCGCAGGTGAAAGGCGAGGCGGGTGGCGGCCTCGTCGAGCTGGCGGTAGGTGAGGGAGGCGGTCTCGGTCTCCACGGCGATGGCGCCGGGCGTGCGGAGGGCCTGGGCCTGGAAGAGCGAGTGGAGCGTGGCCTCCCGCGGGAAGTCCGCGCGCGTGTCATTCCACGTCACGAGCACCTGCTGGCGCTCCTCGGGCGTGAGCAGCGGCAGGTCGCGGATGGCGGTGTCCGGGCTCGCGGTGATGGCCTCCAGGAGGACCTGGAAGTGGCGCACCATCCGCGCCACCGTGTCCGCGTGGAACAGGTCGGTCTTGTAGGTGAGGCCGCCCATGAGGCCATTCGGGCCCTCGACGAACGAGAGCGAGAGGTCGAACCTGGCGGTGGCGCCCTCGAGCTCCAGGGGCGATAGCTCGAGCCCGCTCAACGCCAGCCGGGAGATCGGCGTGTTCTGCAGGGAGAACATCACCTGGAACAGGGGCGAGTGGCCTAGCGAGCGCTGCGGAGAGAGCTCCTCGACGAGCTTCTCGAAGGGGATGTCCTGGTGCTCGTAGGCGCCCAGGGTGGTGTCACGCACCTGGCGGAGCAGGTCGCGGAAGGACGCCTCCGGCGAAATGCGCGAGCGCAGGGCGAGCGTGTTGACGAAGAAGCCGATCAGCCCCTCCAGCTCGGCACGCGTCCGTCCGGCGATGGGTGAGCCGACGATGATGTCATCCTGGCCGGAGTAGCGGTGCAACAGCACCTGGAAGGCGGCCAGCAGCGTCATGAAGAGGCTGGCGCCATTCTGCTTGCTGGTGGCGGTGAGCGCCTCGGAGAGCGCGGGCGGCAGGCGGAAGAGGTGTTGGGCGCCGCGCACGGTCTGGTGGGCGGGACGCGGCTTGTCGGTGGGCAGCTCCAGGTAGGCGGGAGCACCGGCGAGCTGCTGCTTCCAGTAACGCACCTGGGCGTCGAGCACCTCGCCCTGCAACCAGGAGCGCTGCCAGTGGGCGAAGTCGGGGTACTGCAGCGGCAGCGCCGGCAGGGTGGGCTGCTGGCCGGAAGCGAAGGCGGCGTAGAGCGCGGCCATCTCGCGCACGAGCACGCCCATGGACCAGCCGTCGGAGACGATGTGGTGCTGGGTGACGAGCAGCACGTGCTCGTCGGCGCTCAGGCGCAGCAGGCAGGTGCGCACGAGCGGGCCGTGGGCCAGGTCGAACGGGCGCAGCGCCTCCTGGCGGGCCAGCTCCTGGGCCCGGGTCTCGCGCTCGGCGGCGGGCACGTCCCCCAGGTCCATCACCTCGAGCGGAAGCTCGAGGGCCGGAGCGATGAACTGCACGGGCTGGCCGTCGCGGGAGGCGAAGGTGGTGCGCAGGGACTCATGACGGCGCACGAGGGCCTGGAAGGCGCGGCGCAGGGCCTCGGGGTCCAGCGTGCCGGTGAGCCGCAGCGCCACCGGGAGATTGTAGAAGGGGCTGCCGGGCTCGAGCTGGTCGAGGAACCACAGCCGCTGCTGGGCGAAGGACAGGGGACGCGCATTGGAGCGCTCCGCCTCCACGGAGCCCGCGAGCGCAATCCCCGGCACGCCCTGGTTTCGTCCGCCTCGGGCCTCGTCGATCTTGCGAGCCAGCGCGGAGAGGGTGGGAGCCTCGAAGAGGGCGCGCACGGGCAGCTCCACCTCGAAGGTGGTGCGCAGGCGCGAGAGGACGCGGGTGGCCAGCAGCGAGTGGCCGCCCAGCTCGAAGAAGTTGTCCTCGGCACCCACGCGCGGCACCGCCAGCACTTCGGCCCAGATGCCAGCGAGCAGCTCCTCGGTGGGCGTACGTGGGGCGACGTACTCGCCTCCCGGCTCACCCATTTCCGGAGCGGGCAGGGCCTTGCGGTTGATCTTGCCGTTGGGGGTAAGGGGCAGCTGCTCGAGCACCACGAAGGCCGAGGGCACCATGTGCTCGGGCAGGTGCTGCTTGAGATGGGAGCGCAGCTCGGCGGTGGTGGGGGCCTGCGCACCGGAAGGCGTGAGGTAGGCCACCAGCCGCTTGTCGCCGGGCTTGTCCTCGCGGGCGACGACGACCACCTGACGCACGCCAGGGTGTTTGTCGAGCACGGACTCGATTTCGCCCAGCTCGATGCGGAAGCCGCGCACCTTCACCTGGAAGTCGGTGCGGCCGAGGTACTCCAGGTTGCCGTCGGCGCGGTACCGGGCCAGGTCGCCGGTGCGGTACATGCGAGCGCCGGGCGAGGAGCTGAAGGGGTCTGGGAGGAACTTCTCTGCGGTGAGCTCCGGACGGCCGAGGTAGCCGCGGGAGACACCAGCGCCAGCGATGAAGACTTCACCGGGCACGCCCATGGGGACGGGCTGCAGGAGGGAGTCGAGGAGGTACACCTGGGTGCCGGAGATGGGGCGGCCGATGGTGGCCGGCTTGTCGGCGTGGCGCAGGGTGAAGGTGGAGTAGGTGGTGGTCTCCGAGGGCCCGTAGAGGTCGTAGACGAGGGAGAGGCCGGGCTGCTGGTAGAGCTGCTGGACGAGGGAGGTGGCCAGGGGCTCGCCAGCGAGGTTGACGACGCGAACGGAAGCGGGGAGGCCGCCGGAGCGCAGCAGCTCGGACATGGCGGAGGGGACGGTGTTGACGAGCGAGACACGCTGGGCAGCGGGCAGCGAGGGCAGCTCCAGGGCATTGCCGGAGAGCAGGACGGTGCCGCCAAGGCTCAGGGGGAGGAAGAGCTCGAAGACGGACAGGTCGAAGGCAATGGAGGTGGAGGCGAGCATTCCGGAGAGCAGCTCCGGAGAGAAGACGGTGCGGGCCCAGGAGAGGAAGGAGACGGCGTTGCGGTGCTCGATGGAGACGCCCTTGGGACGGCCCGTGCTGCCCGAGGTGTAGATGAGGTAGGCGAGGTTGGCGCTGGTGGCGGCCCGGGCGGGGTTGCTGGTGCTGGCGCGCGAGAGGGCCTCCACGTCCTTGTCGAGCAGCAGCACATGAGCGGAGTGCGGGGGGAGGCTGTCAGTCACAGCGGACTGAGCGACGAGGAAGCGCAGTTGGGCGTCCTCGACGATGAAGCCCAGACGCTCGCGAGGGTAGGCGGGGTCGAGCGGGACGTAGAGGCCGCCGGCCTTGAGGATGCCGAGCAGACCGACGACGAGGTCGGCCGAGCGCCTGGAGCAGATGCCGACGGGCGTTTCAGGCGTGACACCGAGGGCGCGCAGGGAGTGGGCGAGCTGGTTGGCGCGGGCGTTGAGCTCGGCGTAGGAGAGCGAGCGGGAGCCGTCGACGAGGGCCTCGGCGTCGGGGGTACGAGCCACCTGGGCCTCGAACAGCTCGTGGATGCAGGCCTCGCGCGGGTAGTCCAGCGGCAGGTCGTTCCACTCCACCAGCACCTTGTGCTGCTCGGCCTGCGGGAGCAGCGGCAGCCGGGACACGGGCGTGCCGGGCGAGGCCACCGCGGCCGACAGCAGCACCTGCAGGTGCCCGGTCATGCGGCCGATCGTCTCCGGCTCGAAGAGGTCGGTGTTGTATTCGAAGATGCCGCGCAGTCCCTCCGGCGTCTCCTGCATGTAGAGGGACAGGTCGAACTTGGAGATGCCTCCTTCGAACTCCAGGGGCGAAAGGGTGAGTCCGCCCAGTGCCACCTGGGAAGCCGGCATGTTCTGCAGGGCGAACAGGACCTGGAAGAGCGGCGAGCGGCTGGAGTCACGCTGAGGCTGAAGCTCCTCGACGAGCTTCTCGAAGGGGATGTCCTGGTGCTCGTAGGCGCCCAGGGTGGTGTCACGCACCTGCCGCAGCAGGTCGCGGAACGAGGCCTCGGGAGAGAAGCGCGAGCGCAGGACGAGCGTGTTGACGAAGAAGCCGATGAGGCCCTCCAGCTCGGCGCGGGTCCGTCCGGCGATGGGCGAGCCGACGGAGATGTCGTCCTGGCGCGAGTAGCGGTGCAGCAGCACCTGGAAGCCGGCCAGCAGCGTCATGAAGAGGCTGACGCCGTGCTGTTGGCTGGTGGCGGTGAGCGCTTCGGAGAGCGCGCGCGGAAGCACGAAGGTGTGCAGGGCACCGCGGAAGGACTGCACGGGAGGACGAGGCTTGTCGGTGGCCAGCTCCAGGTGGGGCGGCGCTCCGGAGAGCTGCTGCTTCCAGTAACGCACCTGTGCGTCGAGCGCCTCGCCTTGCAGCCACGAGCGCTGCCAGTGAGCGAAGTCAGGGTACTGGATGGGCAGGGACGGAAGCGACGGCTGCTGGCCGGAAGCGAAGGCGGCGTAGAGCGCGGCCACCTCGCGCACCAGCACACCCGTGGACCAACCGTCGGAGACGATGTGGTGCATGGCCACGAGCAGCACATGGTCATCCGGGGCCAGACGTAGCAGCGAGGTGCGCAGCAGCGGGCCATGTGCCAGGTCGAAGGGACGCAGGGACTGCTGACGCAGCAGCTCACGGGCCCGCGCCTCGCGCTCGGCGGCGGGCACGTCCCGCAGGTCGTGGAGGTCGAGCGGAACCTCGAGGGCCGGAGCGATGAGCTGCACGGGCTGGCCCTCGCGGGAGGCGAAGGTGGTGCGCAGGGACTCGTGACGGCGCACGAGGGCCTCGAAGGCCTGGCGCAGCGCCTCGGTGTTCACCTGTCCGGAGAGCCGCAGGGCCAGGGGGACATTGTAGAAGGGGCTGCCGGGCTCGAGCTGGTCGAGGAACCACAGCCGCTGCTGGGCGAAGGACAGCGGGCTGTCTTCCGTGCGCGGCGTGGGCCGCAGTGCGGGCGCTCGCGGCGCGTTCCCGGCCGGGACACCGCGCGCCTCGTCGATTTTCCGCGCGAGCGCGGAGAGGGTAGGGGCCTCGAAGAGGGCGCGCACGGGCAGCTCCACCTGGAAGCTGGTGCGCACGCGGGAGACGAGCTGGGTGGCGAGCAGGGAGTGGCCGCCCAGGTCGAAGAAGTTGTCCTCGGCACCGGCGCGAGGCACGGAGAGCACCTCGGCCCAGAGGGTGGCGAGCTGCTCCTCGGTGGGCGTGCGCGGGGCGACGTACCCGGCGCTGGAGAGCGTGGTCTCCGGAGCGGGCAGGGCCTTGCGGTCCACCTTGCCGTTGGGCGTGACGGGAACCTGCTCGAGCACCACGAAGGCCGACGGCACCATGTACCCGGGCAGTTGCTGCTCGAGCCAGCCGCGCAGCTCCGCGAGGTTCAACCCGGGGTCCGTGGCACCCTCACCCCGTCCCTCTCCCGGAGGGAGAGGGGAAGTGGGCGAAGTGGAGGACCTGGGCACCACGTAGGCCACGAGACGCTTGTCGCCGGGCCGGTCCTCGCGGGCGATGACGACGGACTGGCGAACGGCGGGGTGCTTGTCGAGCACGGACTCGATTTCACCCAGCTCGATGCGGAAGCCACGCACCTTCACCTGGGAGTCCAGGCGGCCCAGGAAGTCCAGGGTGCCATTGGCCAGCCAGCGCACCTTGTCGCCGGTGCGGTAGAGGCGCTCGCCAGGGGCAGTGGCGAAGGGGTGGGGGACGAACTTCTCGGCCGTGAGCTCCGGACGGTGCAGGTAGCCCCAGCCCAGGCCGTCACCGCCGATGTAGAGCTCGCCGGGCACCCCGGTGGGCACCGGGAGCAGCCGCTCGTCCAGCACGTACACCTGGGTGTTGGAGATGGGGCGGCCGATGGAGACGGAGTGGCCCACCTGCTCGGGACGGGAGAGCACGTGGGTGGTGGCGAAGGTGGTGCTCTCGGTGGGGCCGTAGCCGTTGACGAGCAGGCCGCGGGCCAGGCGCGCTTTGACGCGCTCGGGGGCGAGCACGTCACCGCCAGCGAGCACCTGACGCACGTGCCCCAGGGCCTCGGACTGCGTGGCGGCCATCTGGTCGAAGAGGGCGGCGGTGAGCCACAGGGTGGTAATGCCGTGCTGGCGCAGGGCGAGCCCCAGCTCCTCGAAAGAGGGGGCGTGCGGGGGGAAGACGACGAGCTTGCCGCCGTGCAGCAGGCTGCCCCACAGCTCCAGGGTGGCGGCGTCGAAGGAGATGGGGGCCAGCTGCAGCATGACTTCGTCGGGGCCGAAGCGGATGAAGCTGCTGCCCATGACGAGGCGCACCACGCCCCGGTGGGGAATGCACACGCCCTTGGGCCGGCCGGTGGAGCCCGAGGTGTACATGACGTAGGCCAGCGCCTCGGACGTCACCCCGGAGCGCACGGGCTCCTGGCTGTGCTGGGCAATGAGGTGCCACTCGGCATCCAGCAGCACCAGGCGGGCGTCGTTGGGAGGCAGGCGCTCGGCGAGGTGACGCTGGGCCAGCAGCAGGGGGGCCTGGACGTCCTGGAGCATGAACTCCAGGCGCTCGCGGGGGTAGGCGGGGTCGAGCGGGACGTAGGCGCCGCCGGCTTTGAGAATGGCGAGGGTGGCGACCACCATCTCCAGGGAGCGCTCGACGCACATGGCCACGGGAGTGCCGGGCCGCAGGCCCAGGTGGCGCAGGTGGTGGGCGAGCTGGTTGGAGCGCGAGTCGAGCTGGCGGTAGGTGAGGGAGGCGCCCTCGAACTCAACGGCGAGGGCGTCCGGAGTACGGGCGGCCTGGGCCTCGAACAGCTCGTGGATGCAGGCCTGGCGCGGGTAGTCCACGCGCGTGTCATTCCACTCCACCAGCACCTTGTGCTGCTCGGCCTCGGAGAGCAGCGCCAGGCGGGACACGGGCGTGCCGGGCGAGGCCACCGCGGCGGCCAGCAGCACCTGCAGGTGCTCGGCCATGCGGGCGATCGTCGCCGGCTCGAAGAGGTCGGTGTTGTACTCCAGGCTCGCGCGCAGCCCTTCCGGAGCCTCCTGCATGAAGAGAGACAGGTCGAACTTGGAGATGCCTCCCTCGGACTCCAGGGGCGAGATCTCGAGCCCTCCCAACTTCAGCTCGGGAATCGGCATGTTCTGCAGGGCGAACATGACCTGGAAGAGCGGCGAGCGGCTGGGATCGCGCTGGGGCTGAAGCTCCTCGACGAGCTTCTCGAAGGGGATGTCCTGGTGCTCGTAGGCACCCAGGGTGGTGTCACGCACCTGCCGCAGCAGGTCGCGGAAGGAAGCCTCGGGAGAGAAGCGCGAGCGCAGGACGAGCGTGTTGACGAAGAAGCCGATGAGGCCCTCCAGCTCGGCGCGGGTCCGTCCGGCGATGGGCGAGCCGACGGAGATGTCGTCCTGGCGCGAGTAGCGGTGCAGCAGCACCTGGAAGCCGGCCAGCAGCGTCATGAAGAGGCTGACGCCGTGCTGTTGGCTGGTGGCGGTGAGCGCTTCGGAGAGCGCGCGCGGAAGCACGAAGGTGTGCAGGGCACCGCGGAAGGACTGCACGGGAGGACGAGGCTTGTCGGTGGCCAGCTCCAGGTGGGGCGGCGCTCCGGAGAGCTGCTGCTTCCAGTAACGCACCTGTGCGTCGAGCGCCTCGCCTTGCAGCCACGAGCGCTGCCAGTGAGCGAAGTCAGGGTACTGGATGGGCAGGGACGGAAGCGACGGCTGCTGGCCGGAAGCGAAGGCGGCGTAGAGCGCGGCCACCTCGCGCACCAGCACACCCGTGGACCAACCGTCGGAGACGATGTGGTGCATGGCCACGAGCAGCACATGGTCATCCGGGGCCAGACGTAGCAGCGAGGTGCGCAGCAGCGGGCCATGTGCCAGGTCGAAGGGACGCAGGGACTGCTGACGCAGCAGCTCACGGGCCCGCGCCTCGCGCTCGGCGGCGGGCACGTCCCGCAGGTCGTGGAGGTCGAGCGGAACCTCGAGGGCCGGAGCGATGAGCTGCACGGGCTGGCCCTCGCGGGAGGCGAAGGTGGTGCGCAGGGACTCGTGACGGCGCACGAGGGCCTCGAAGGCCTGGCGCAGCGCCTCGGTGTTCACCTGTCCGGAGAGCCGCAGGGCCAGGGGGACATTGTAGAAGGGGCTGCCGGGCTCGAGCTGGTCGAGGAACCACAGCCGCTGCTGGGCGAAGGACAGCGGGCTGTCTTCCGTGCGCGGCGTGGGCCGCAGTGCGGGCGCTCGCGGCGCGTTCCCGGCCGGGACACCGCGCGCCTCGTCGATTTTCCGCGCGAGCGCGGAGAGGGTAGGGGCCTCGAAGAGGGCGCGCACGGGCAGCTCCACCTGGAAGCTGGTGCGCACGCGGGAGACGAGCTGGGTGGCGAGCAGGGAGTGGCCGCCCAGGTCGAAGAAGTTGTCCTCGGCACCGGCGCGAGGCACGGAGAGCACCTCGGCCCAGAGGGTGGCGAGCTGCTCCTCGGTGGGCGTGCGCGGGGCGACGTACCCGGCGCTGGAGAGCGTGGTCTCCGGAGCGGGCAGGGCCTTGCGGTCCACCTTGCCGTTGGGCGTGACGGGAACCTGCTCGAGCACCACGAAGGCCGACGGCACCATGTACCCGGGCAGTTGCTGCTCGAGCCAGCCGCGCAGCTCCGCGAGGTTCAACCCGGGGTCCGTGGCACCCTCACCCCGTCCCTCTCCCGGAGGGAGAGGGGAAGTGGGCGAAGTGGAGGACCTGGGCACCACGTAGGCCACGAGACGCTTGTCGCCGGGCCGGTCCTCGCGGGCGATGACGACGGACTGGCGAACGGCGGGGTGCTTGTCGAGCACGGACTCGATTTCACCCAGCTCGATGCGGAAGCCACGCACCTTCACCTGGGAGTCCAGGCGGCCCAGGAAGTCCAGGGTGCCATTGGCCAGCCAGCGCACCTTGTCGCCGGTGCGGTAGAGGCGCTCGCCAGGGGCAGTGGCGAAGGGGTGGGGAACGAACTTCTCGGCCGTGAGCTCCGGGCGGTTCAGGTAGCCCCAGCCCAGGCCGTCGCCGCCGATGTAGAGCTCGCCGGGCACACCGGTGGGCACCGGGAGCAGCCGCTCGTCCAGCACGTACACCTGGGTGTTGGAGATGGGGCGGCCGATGGAGACGGAGTGACCCACCTGCTCCGGACGGGTGAGCACGTGGGTGGTGGCGAAGGTGGTGCTCTCGGTGGGCCCGTAGCCGTTGACGAGCAGGCCTCGGGCCAGGCGCGCCTTGACACGCTCGGGCGCCAGCACGTCACCACCGGCGAGCACCTGACGCACATGAGAGAGCGCCTCGGACTGCGTGAGGGCAATCTGGTCGAAGAGCGCGGCCGTCAACCACAGGGTGGTAATCCCGTGTTGGCGCAGGGCGTGTCCCAGCTCCTCGAAGGAGGGGGCGCGAGGGGAGAAGACGACGAGCTTGCCGCCGTGCAGCAGGCTGCCCCACAGCTCCAGGGTGGCGGCGTCGAAGGAGATGGGGGCCAGCTGCAGCATGACTTCGTCGGGGCCGAAGCGGATGAAGCTGCTGCCCATGACGAGGCGCACCACGCCCCGGTGAGGAATGCACACGCCCTTGGGCCGGCCGGTGGAGCCCGAGGTGTACATGACGTAGGCCAGCGCCTCGGACGTCACCCTGGAGCGCACGGGCTCCTGGCTGTGCTGGGCGATGAGGTGCCACTCGGCATCCAGCAGCACCAGGCGGGCGTTGTTGGGAGGCAGGCGCTCGGCGAGGTGACGCTGGGCCAGCAGCAGGGGGGCCTGGACGTCCTGGAGCATGAACTCCAGGCGCTCGCGGGGGTAGGCGGGGTCGAGCGGGACGTAGGCGCCACCGGCCTTGAGGATGGCCAGGGTGGCGACCACCATCTCCAGGGAGCGCTCGACGCACATGGCCACGGGAGTGCCGGGCCACAGGCCCAGGTGGCGCAGGTGGTGGGCGAGCTGGTTGGAGCGAGAGTCGAGCTGGCGGTAGGTGAGGGAGGTGCCCTCGAACTCAACGGCGAGGGCATCCGGAGTACGGGCGGCCTGGGCCTCGAACAGCTCGTGGATGCAAGCCTCGCGCGGGTAGTCCACGCGCGTGTCGTTCCACTCCACCAGCAGCTTGTTCTGCTCGGCCTGGGTGAGGAGCGGCAGATGTGAGAGCGCCGTGTCGGGCGAGGCCACCGCGGCGGCCAGCAGCACCTGCAGGTGCTCGGCCATGCGGGCGATCGTCGCCGGCTCGAATAGGTCGGTGCTGAACTCGAAGAAGCCGCGCAGTCCGCGCGGGGTCTCCTGCATGAAGAGGGACAGGTCGAACTTGGAGACGCCACCGTCGAGCTCCAGCGGGGAGAGCTCGAGTCCACCCAGCGTCAGCTTCGGCACCGGCATGTTCTGCAGGGCGAACAGGACCTGGAAGAGCGGCGAGCGGCTGGGATCGCGCTGGGGCTGGAGCTGCTCGACGAGCTTCTCGAAGGGGATGTCCTGGTGCTCGTAGGCGCCCAGGGTGGTGTCACGCACCTGCAGCAGCAGGTCGCGGAACGAGGCCTCGGGAGAGATGCGCGAGCGCAGGACGAGCGTGTTGACGAAGAAGCCGATCAGGCCTTCGAGCTCGGTGTTGCGGCGGCCGGCGATGGGCGAGCCGACGGAGATGTCGTCCTGGTGCGAGTAGCGGTGCAGCAGCACCTGGAAGCCGGCCAGCAGCGTCATGAAGAGGCTGACGCCGTGCTGTTGGCTGGTGGCGGTGAGCGCCTCGGTGAGCGCGGGCGGGAGGAGGAAGGCGTGCAGGGCGCCGCGGAAGGACTGGACGGGAGGACGCGGCTTGTCGGTGGCCAGCTCCAGGTGGGGCGTCGCTCCGGCGAGCTGCTGCTTCCAATAGCCCAGCTGGGCGTCGAGCACCTCGCCCTGCAGCCACGAGCGCTGCCAGAGGGCGAAGTCGGCGTACTGGATGGACAGGGGCGGAAGCGCCGGCTGCTGGCCGGACGCGAAGGTGGCGTAGAGCGCGGCCACCTCGCGCACGAGCACGCCCATGGACCAGCCATCGGAGATGATGTGGTGCTGGGTGACGAGCAGCACGTGCTCGTCGGCGCTCAGGCGCAGCAGGCAGGTGCGCAGGAGCGGGCCGTGGGCCAGCGCGAAGGGGCGCAGGGCTTCCTGGCGGGCCAGCTCGCGGGCCCGGGTCTCGCGCTCGGCGGCGGGCACGTCCCGCAGATCCTGGAGGTCGAGTGGAACCTCGAGGGCCGGAGCGATGCGCTGCACGGGCTGGCCGTCACGGGTGGCGAAGGTGGTGCGCAGGGACTCGTGACGGCGCACGAGCTCCGCGATGGCACGGCGGAGGGCCTCGGTGTCCAACGGGCCGGAGAGCCGGGTGGCCGAGGGGATGTTGTAGAAGGGGCTGCCGGGCTCGAGCTGGTCGAGGAACCACAAGCGCTGCTGCGCGAACGACAGCGGAAGCTCACCCGTGCGCGGGGCGGGCCGCAGCGCCGGCACCTGGGACGTGCTCCGGGTCTGCTGGGCGAGTGCGTCGTCGATCTTCCGCGCGAGCGCGGAGAGGGTAGGGGCCTCGAAGAGGGCGCGCACGGGCAGCTCCACCTGGAAGCCGGTGCGCACGCGGGAGATCACCTGCGTGGCGAGCAGGGAGTGGCCGCCCAGGTCGAGGAAGTTGTCCTCGGCACCCACGCGAGGCACGGAGAGCACCTCGGCCCAGAGGGTGGCGAGCTGCTCCTCGGTGGGCGTGCGCGGGGCGACGTACCCGGCGTCGGAGCCCATGGCTTCCGGGGCGGGCAGGGCCTTGCGGTCCACCTTGCCGTTGGGGGTGACGGGCACCTGCTCGAGCGCCACGAAGGCCGAGGGCACCATGTAGCGGGGCAGGCGCTCCTCGAGGAAGGAGCGCAGCTCGGCGGTGGGAACCTCGTGCGAGAGCACGGCGTAGGCCACGAGGCGCTTGTCGCCGGGGCTGTCCTCGCGAGCGATGACGACGGACTGGCGAACGGCGGGGTGCTTGTCGAGCACGGACTCGATTTCACCCAGCTCGATGCGGAAGCCGCGCACCTTCACCTGGGAGTCCAGGCGCCCCAGGAAGTCCAGGGTGCCATCGGCCAGCCAGCGCACCTTGTCTCCGGTGCGGTAGAGGCGCTCGCCAGGGGCAGTGGCGAAGGGGTGGGGAACGAACTTCTCGGCCGTGAGCTCCGGGCGGTTCAGGTAGCCCCAGCCCAGGCCGTCGCCGCCGATGTAGAGCTCGCCGGGCACGCCGGTGGGCACTGGCTGCAGCCGTTCGTCCAGCACGTACACCTGGGTGTTGGAGATGGGGCGGCCGATGGAGACGGAGTGGCCCACCTGCTCGGGACGCGAGAGCACGTGGGTGGTGGCGAAGGTGGTGCTCTCGGTGGGGCCGTAGCCGTTGACGAGCAGGCCGCGGGCCAGGCGCGCCTTGACGCGCTCGGGCGCCAGCACGTCACCACCGGCGAGCACCTGGCGCACATGCCCCAGGGCCTCGGGCTGCGTGAGGGCCATCTGGTCGAAGAGGGCGGCGGTGAGCCACAGGGTGGTAATCCCGTGCTGGCGCAGGGCCAGTCCCAGCTCCTCGAAAGAGGGAGCGTGCGGGGGGAAGACGACGAGCTTGCCGCCGTGCAGCAGGCTGCCCCACAGCTCCAGGGTGGCGGCGTCGAAGGAGATGGGGGCCAGCTGCAGCATGACTTCGTCGGGGCCGAAGCGGATGAAGCTGCTGCCCATGACGAGGCGCACCACGCCCCGGTGAGGAATGCACACGCCCTTGGGCCGGCCGGTGGAGCCCGAGGTGTACATGACGTAGGCCAGCGCCTCGGACGTCACCCCGGAGCGCACGGGCTCCTGGCTCTCTTGGGCAATGAGGTGCCACTCGGCATCCAGCAGCACGAGGCGGGCGTCGTTGGGAGGCAGGCGCTCGGCGAGGTGGCGCTGGGCCAGCAGCAGGGGCGCCTGGACGTCCTGGAGCATGAACTCCAGGCGCTCGCGGGGGTAGGAGGGGTCGAGCGGGACGTAGGCGCCGCCAGCTTTGAGAATGGCGAGGGTGGCCACCACCATCTCCAGGGAGCGCTCGACGCACAGGGCCACGGGAGTGCCGGGCCGCAGGCCCAGGTGGCGCAGGTGGTGAGCCAGCTGGTTGGAGCGCGAGTCGAGCTGGCGGTAGGTGAGGGAGGCGCCCTCGAACTGCACGGCGAGGGCATCCGGAGTACGGGCGGCCTGGGCCTCGAACAGCTCGTGGATGCAGGCCTGGCGCGGGTAGTCCACGCGCGTGTCATTCCACTCCACCAGCACCTTGTGCTGCTCGGCCTCGGAGAGCAGCGCCAGGCGGGACACGGGCGTGCCGGGCGAGGCCACCGCGGCGGCCAGCAGCACCTGCAGGTGCTCGGCCATGCGGGCGATCGTCGCCGGCTCGAAGAGGTCGGTGCTGAACTCGATGCGTCCGGAGAACCCGTCCGGGCGCTCCGTCAGGAACACGGTGAGCTCGAAGGTGGAGGCGCCCGAGGTGATCGGGACCATGCGCACATCCAGCCCCGCGACGTTCATGGACGCGCCCTGCTGGGGCAGGAGCGCGAGCACCACCTGGAAGAGCGGATTGCGGCCCGGCTCTCGTGCCGGACGGAGCTCCTCGACGAGCTTCTCGATGGGCACTTCCTGATGCGAGAAGACGCCCAGCGCCGTCTCGCGCACCTCCTTCAGGAACTGCCGGAACGGCTTGCTTCCCACCGGCCGCGAGCGCACCACGGCCGTGTTGATGAAGAAGCCGATGAGCCCCTCCAGCTCCGCGTGGCTGCGCCCCGCGACGGGCGTTCCAACGCAGATGTCCTCCTGCCCGCCGTAGCGCGACAGCAGCACGTGGAACGCGGCCATCAGCACCATGAAGCTGCTCGCGCCCTCACGCGTCGCGAACGCGCGCACCGCCTCCGAGAGCTCGCGCGACAGGGCGAAGGGGTACTCCTGGCCCCGGCCGGAGAGCGCCGGGGGACGGGGACGGTCCGTGGGGAGCTCCAGGGCCGTGGGAGCGCCCTCGAGCTGCTTGCGCCACCAGTCCACCTGCTCCTGGAGGAAGGGGCCCTGGAGCCGCTCTCGCTGCCAGAGCGCGAAGTCGGGGTACTGCACCGGCAGCGGCGGGAGCGCCAGCACCTTGCCCGACGCGAGCGCGTCGTAACTCGCGAGCAGCTCGCGCGCGAGCACTCCGAAGGACCACCCGTCCGTGATGATGTGGTGCAGCACCACCAGCAGCACGTGGTCCTGCCCGGCCAGCCGGATCACCTTCGCGCGCAGCAGGGGCCCGGTGCCCAGATCGAACGGCCGCCTCGCCTCGGCGTGCGCCTGCTCGTGGAGCGCCTCCTCGCGGCGCTCGGTGGGCAGGCCCGTCAGGTCCACGCGCTCCAACTGGAGGCTGGCCGAGGGCGCCACCACCTGCTCGGGGCCCTCGGTGCCGGCCCGGAACGTGGTGCGCAGGGACTCGTGCCGCTCCGCCACCTTGCGCAGGGCGCGCTCCAGCAGGTCCGTGTCCAACGGGCCCTGGATGCGCAGCATCTGGGGCAGGTTGTACGCCACGCTCCGCGGCTCGAACTGGTACAGCAGCCACAGCCGTTGCTGCGAGAACGACAGCGGGAGGGGACGCCCCGGCTCGCGCACGCGGGTGCTGGGCCGGGAGACCTTGTTGCCCGCCTGCTCCAACCGCCTCAGCAGCTCCGCGCGCTTCTCGGGCGGAAGATTGGCGATTCGCTTGGAAAGATCGTTCATGACTGTTCCAGCTCGGCCAGCAGTGCTTCCAATGTGGAGGTGTCGGTCTCGCTGGCTCGTGTCTGCACGATGGTCAGCGCCATGACTTCCACGGTCGGTGAATCGAAGAGCGCGCGCAGGGGGAGCTCCACCTGGAAGGTCTCCCGGACGCGCGCGATGATCTGCACACCCAGCAGCGAGTGGCCGCCGAGCTCGAAGAAGTTGTCGGTGATGCCGACCTGCTCGAGCCCGAGCAGCTCCTGCCAGATGCCGGCCAGGGTCTGCTCGTTCTCGTCGCGAGGGGCCACGTAGGCATTGGCCAGGGACGGGCGCGGATGCCGGTGGCCCGCCTTCTCCGCGGTGCTCCCGGCCGCCGCCGGAGTCCGCCGCCGGGCCTCCAGCGAGCCCCTCACGGCGAGCCACCGCCCACCCGTGGGCGACGCCAGCAGGCCGAGCAGGAGCCGGAAGCCCTCGTCCTGGGCGATCACCGTCTCGGGCCGGAAGCCCGTGCCCACGCCCCAGACGTCCCAGTCGATGGTGTACCAGCGGGTGCCCGGCACGCGGGCCTGGTGCGCGCTGAAGGCGTCCATGCCGGCATGGGCCGCCGCGAGCGCCGCACAGCCCACGCCTCCCAGCACCGAGGTGAGCGACGAGTGCACCACCACGAACTCCGGGCGGCGTCCCTTCAGGGCCTCGGCCAGGTGCATCAACCCGCGCAGGCGGCCCTGGAACACCGGGGCGCACGCCTCGGGCGTCGCCTCCGACACGGGCGTCCGCGCGGCCGTCCCGCTCGTGCCCGCGGCGAAGAACACACCGTCCACCGGGCCGAACCGGCTCTCCGCCGCCTGCAGGGCGCGCTCGACCTGGCCCGGGTCTCCCAGGTCCGCCCGCAGCACGAGCACCTGGGCTCCGGTCTTCTCCAGTGCGCGCACGCGCTCGATGGAGCGGGACACGGCATCCTCGGCGCCGTGCCCCGCGAGCCAAGCGTCCCGCTCCTCGGGGGCGGGGAGGGCCCGGCGCGAGAGCAGCACCAGCCTGGGCCGGACCGCGGTGGCGAGCTGCTCCGCCAGCGACAGGCCGATGCGTCCCAGGCCTCCCGCGATGAGGTAGACGCCTCCCTCCTTCAGTGGCGCCGGTGCGGCGGGCGCCTTCGGAGCGGGCTGCGGCTCGTAGCCCTCGATGAACCGGTACGGGCCGCGCAGCGCCACCACGGGCGCATCGTCCGCGCCCAGCTCCGCCACGAGCCGGTCCATCCAGGCGGCCGCGCCCGCGTCCTCCGGAGGGCGGCTCACGTCGATGGTGCGGCAGCGCAGGCCCGGGTACTCCAGCGGCAGGACCCGGCAGACCCCCGTCGCGGTGGCCTGCCAGGCATCGAGGGGCTCCTCGCCCGTCACGTCCTGTGCTCCCCGGGTGACCACGGTGAGCGTCACGGGCTGGGAGATGGCTCCGGGGCCCATGGCGCGGGCGGCGGCGAGCAGGCCCTGGGTGATGAGCTCCTCGCGGGCGTCCGTGGCCAGGGGCCAGAGCCAGGCGATGTGAGCCGGCCGCTTCCCGTCAGCACAGAGCGCGGCCAGCCGCTCCTGGAGGCTCTCGGGCTGGCCTCCCACGGCCAGGGTGTCCACCTCGGCGCCCGCGGCGCGCAGCCGCTCGGCGGCCTGGGCGGACAGGGAGTCGTCACCCCCGGCGACGAGCCAGCGCTGGCCGTCGAGCCGCGGAGGCGTCGCGCCCGCCGCCGTGCGCCGCCAGACGGGCAGGGAGAGCTCCACGCCTCGTGCTTCCGCTCCCGCGTCCGTGGCCAGGGGGACCAGGGGCCGCGAGGCGTCCGCGGGGAGGCCGCGCAGCATGTCGTAGTTCTCGCGCTGGAACGGCTGGCCGGGCAGCGGCAGGCGGCGGCGCGGCTCCTTCCCGTACATCCGCGCCAGCTCGATGCGTGCTCCCGCCAGCCACAGGCGCGCGGCCGTGTTCGTCACGTGGAGGACGGCGTTTTGCGCCTCGCGAGGCAGCGGCAGGCTCAGCAGCGCCGTGGGGTTGCTTCCCGCCGAGGCGCTCTGGCGGATCAACGTCGACAGCCCCTGTCCCGGGCCCGTCTCCAGGAAGATGCGCTCCGGCCGGGCGAGCAGCTGCGCCGCCCCTTCATGGAAGCGGACCGTCTCCCGCACGTGGCGCACCCAGGTGCGCGGGTCCGTGGCCTGCTCCGCCGTCACCCAGGTGCCCGTCAGCGTGGACACATAGGGCAGCTTCGGGGGCGAGAGGCGCACGCGGGCCAGCTCTCGCGCGAAGGACTCCAGCACCGGCTCCACCATCGCCGAGTGGTAGGCGTGGGAGACGAGCAGCCTGCGCGTCTCCACGCCGCGGCCGGTGAGCGTGGCCTCCAGCGCGGAGATGCCCTCCGGCGTTCCGGAGGCCACCAGCATCGACGGGGCATTCACCGCGGCGATCGACACGCCGGCGGGCAGCAGCGGCGTGAGCTCCCGCTCCGGCAGGCTGACGGACAGCATCGCACCCGGCGCGACCGAGTCCATCAGCCGCCCGCGCGCCGCCACCAGCGCGAGCGCGTCCTCCAGGGAGAAGACGCCCGCGAGGCACGCGGCCACGTACTCGCCCAGGCTGTGGCCGATCATCGCCTCCGGCTCGATGCCCCACGCCATCCACAGCCGCGCGAGCGCGTACTCGATGGCGAACAGGACCGGCTGGGTGAAGCGCGTCTGCTGGAGCAGCGCCTCGGCCTCCTGCTCGGCGCCCGGAGCGGGGAACAGCAGCGTCCGCAAATCCCGGCCAAGGTGGGGGAGCAGCCCCTCGCAGCACGCATCCAGGTGCTTGCGGAACACGGGCTCCGTCTCGTGGAGCGTCTGGCCCATGCGCACGTGCTGGGCGCCCTGGCCCGGGAAGAGGAACACCACGGGCCGCTTGGACTCCACGCCCGAGGAGTTGAGCGCGCGCCGCTCGAGCTCCGCCTCCAGCGCCACTCGCGCGTCCTGGGTGTCACGGCACAGCAGGACCCGGCGGTGCTCCTGGGGACGGCGGCCCACCTGCAGCGTGTACGCCACGTCCGCGAGGTCGGCGCCGGGGTTGCGCTCCAGGTGCGCGGCCAGCCGCGAGGTGGCATCGTCCAGACCGGCCGGGCTTCGCGCCGACAGCGCCAGCACGTGCATGGGCCGCTTGGAGGGCGTGGCCTGGGCCTGGGCGGGAGCCTCCTCCAGCACCACGTGCGCGTTGGTGCCGCCGATGCCGAAGGAGCTGACGCCCGCGCGCCGCGTCTTGCCGGCGGTGTCCCAGGGGAGCGCCTCGCCGGTGACGTAGAAGGGCCCGCCGTCGAAGTCGATGCTCGGGTTGGGCCGCTTGAAGTGCGCGGTGGGCGGCAGGGTGCGGTTCTTCAGGGCGAGCACCGTCTTCACCACGCCCGCCACGCCCGCGGCCGCGTCCAGGTGGCCGATGTTCGACTTGAGCGAGCCGAGCACGCAGCGCCGCGTCCCCACGCGGTTGCCGCCGAAGGCCTGGTTGAGCGCGGCCACCTCGATGGGGTCTCCAATGGAGGTGCCCGTGCCGTGGGCCTCGATGTACTGGATGTCCTCCGGCTCCACCCCGGCGATGGCCAGGGCCTCGGAGACGACGGCCGTCTGGCCCTCCACGCTGGGGGCGGTGAAGCCCACCTTGGAGGAGCCGTCGTTGTTGATCGCCGAGCCGAGGATGACGGCGTGCACCGTGTCCCGGTCCCGCAGCGCGTCCGACAGGCGCTTGAGCACCACGATGCCCGCGCCGGCACCGCGCACCGTGCCCTGGGCCTGCTCGTCGAAGGCGCGGCAGTGGCCGTCCGGCGAGAGGATCATCCCCGGCTGGTACTGGTAGCCGCCCGTCTGGGGGAAGGACACCGAGGAGGCGCCCGCGAGCGCCAGGTCGCTCTCGCCCGACATGAGGCTCTGGCAGGCGAGGTGGATGGCCACCAGCGAGCTGGAGCACGCCGTCTGCACGGTGAAGCTCGGGCCGCGCAGGTTGAGCCGGTGCGAGATGCGCGTGGCGACGTAGTCCTTGTCGTTGGCCACCATCAGCCCGAAGGTGCCCGCGCTCTCCATCAGGTCCGGCCGCCGCATCAGCGCGCGGATCAGGTACGAGCTGAGGCTCACGCTGGCGAACACGGAGGCGGCGCCGGTGAAGCGCTCGGGGTCGTACCCGGCGTGATCCAGCGCCTCCACCGCGCACTCCAGGAAGATGCGCTGCTGCGGATCCATCAGCTCCGCCTCGCGCGGGCTGTAGCCGAAGAGGCCCGCGTCGAAGTGCGTGGCGTCCTCGAGCACGTAGGCCGCGCGCACCCAGTCCGGGCGCTCGCGCAGGGCACGGGGCACCCCGGCCTCGTCCATGTCCGCGTCCGTCAGCTCGCGCCGGGCGGAGACGCCACGCCGGAGGTTGTCCCAGAAGGTGTCGAGGTCGCGTGCCCCCGGGAAGCGTCCCGAGATGCCGACGATGGCGATGCGCTCCACCTCTTCGTGCTGCTCAGACATCCGAGTCGTCTCCGTCGTCGTTCGAATCCGTGCGTCCACGCGCTCCGCTCACGCGGCGGGTGAGGATCCTGCGGGCCTCGGCGCGGGCGCGGCCCGCCTGGGCCGAGTCCTGGGCAGCGGTGTCCTGCTTGGAGAGCCGCTCCGCCAGGGCGCGGACGGTGGGGTATTGGAAGAGCTGGGTCAGGGCCAGGTCGGTCCCCAGGCCCGCCTTGAGGCGGCGGTGCACCTGGAGCGCGAGCAGCGAGTTGCCGCCCAGCGCGAAGAAGGGGTCATCGAGGCCCACGCGCTCCACCTGGAGGACTTCCTTCCAGATGCCGGCGATGAGCTGCTCCACCCCGGTGCGAGGCGCCTCGAAGGGCTGGCCCGCGCTCTGGACGCCGAGCTCCGGAGCGGGGAGTGCCTTCCTGTCCAGCTTGCCGTTGGGGCTGAGCGGGAGCTTCTCCAGGGCCACGAAGGCCGAGGGCACCATGTGCTCGGGCAGGCGCGACTGGAGGAAGGTGCGCAGCTCGGCGGGGTTCAACCCGGGGGCCCCGGCACCCTCACCCCGTCCCTCTCCCGGAGGGAGAGGGGAAGTGGGGGCAGTGGGCATCATGGGCACGACGTACGCCACCAGGCGCTTGTCGCCGGGCCGGTCCTCGCGCGCCACCACCGCCACCTGGCGCACCGACGGGTGCTGGGCCAGCAGCGTCTCGATCTCCCCCAGCTCGATGCGGAAGCCGCGGATCTTCACCTGGAAGTCGGCGCGGCCCACGTACTCGATGTTGCCGTCCGCGAGCCACCGGGCCACGTCACCGGTGCGGTACATGCGGGCACCCGGCGAGGCGCTGAAGGGATCCGGGATGAAGCGCTCGGCGGTGAGGTCCGGACGGGCGCGGTAGCCGCGGCCCACCTGCACGCCGCCGATGTACAGCTCGCCGGACACGCCCACCGGCACCGGCTGGAGCTGGGCATCCAGGATGCGGATGGAGGTGTTGGCCACGGCGCGGCCGATGGGCACCGAGCGCTGCGCCTCGCGCGTCTGGCAGGCGTAGTAGGTGACGTCGACGGCGGCCTCGGTGGGGCCGTAGAGGTTGTGCAGCCCGGCCCAGGGCAGCCGCTGGAGGCACTGATCCTGGAACTCCACGGGCAGGGCCTCGCCGCTGCACACCACGCGCCTGAGTGACGCGCAGCGCTCCAGGTTCGGCTCCTCCAGGAACACCTTCAGCATGGAGGGGACGAAGTGCAGGGTGGTGACGCGCTGCTCGGAGATGAGGCGCGCGAGGTAGTCCGGGTCCTGATGGCCGCCGGGCTTCGCGAGCACCAGCCGGGCGCCCTGCATGAGGGGCCAGAAGAACTCCCACACGGAGACGTCGAAGCTGAAGGGCGTCTTCTGCAGCACCACGTCCTGGGGGCCCAGCTTGTACTCGTCCTGCATCCAGAGCAGCCGGTTCACCACGGGGTGGTGCTCGTTCATGGCGCCCTTGGGGCGGCCGGTGCTGCCGGAGGTGAAGATGATGTAGGCGAGGTTGTTGGCGCTGGCCAGGGCCGGAGGCGCGTGGCGGGGCTGCGTGGAGATGTCCGCCCAACCCGAGTCCAGGCACACCACGCGGGCGCCCTGGGACGGCAGCCGCGGCAGCAGCCGCTCCTGCACCAGCAGCACGGTGGGGCTGGCGTCCTCGAGCATCCAGGAGATGCGCTCCTGGGGATAGGCGGGATCCAGGGGCACGTAGGCGCCGCCGGCCTTGAGGGTGGCCAGCAGGGCGACGACCATCTCCAGCGAGCGCTCCAGGCACAGGCCCACGCGCGACTCGGGGCCGACGCCGAGGGAGCGCAGGTGCCAGGCGAGCTGGTTGGCGCGGGCATCCAGCTCCCGGTACGTGAGCGACTGCCCCTCGAAGGTGAGCGCCACGGCCTCGGGCGAGCGCTCCACCTGGGCCTCGATGAGCTGGTGCAGGCAGACGTCGCGCGGGTAGGGGGTGGCGGCGCCGTTCCAGTCGGCCAGCACGGTCCGTCGCTCCGGCTCGGGGAGGAGCGGGAGGGTGCTGATCGGCTGCTCGGGGTTGGCGGCGATGCCGGACAGCAGCGTCTGGAAGTGCTCCAGCAGGCGGGAGATCGTCCCGGCCTCGAAGAGGTCGGTGCTGTACTCGGCGACGAGCCGCAGGCCCTCGGGCAGCTCCGTGGCGATCAGCGTCAGGTCGAACTTGGTCGTCCCGGTCTCGGGCTGCTGGAACTCCATCACCAGACCCGGCGCCTGGAGCGGGGGCATGGGCGCGTTCTGCAGGATGAACATCACCTGGAAGAGCGGGCTGTGGCTCAACCGGCGCTCGGGCTTGAGCGCGTCCACCAGCCGCTCGAACGGGAGCTCCTGGTGCGCGAAGGCGTCCACGGTCGTCTGGTGGACGCGGCCCATCAGCTCGCGGAACGAGGGCCTACCGGACAGCGACGTGCGCAGCGCCAGCGTGTTGATGAACAGGCCGATCATCCCCTCCAGTTCGGAGCGGTTGCGGCCGGCGATGGGAGTGCCCACCACCAGGTCCTCCTGCCCGGTGTAGCGGTGGAGCAGGACCTCGAAGGCGGAGAGCAGGGTGACGAAGAGCGTCTTGCCCTCGCGCTGGCCCAGGGACTTGAGGGTCTGGGTGAGCGCCAGGGGCAGCATCACCGTCTGACGCGCGCCATGGGGACTGAGCGCCGTGGGACGGGGCCGGTCGGTGGGCAGCTCCAGGATGGCGTTGGGATCCAACCGCTCGCGCCACCAGGACAGCTGCGTCTCGAGCGCCTCGCCCTGGAGCGCCTCGCGCTGCCAGGAGGCGAGCTCCGCGTACTGGAGCGGCAGGGCCTTCAGCGGCGAGGGCTGTCCCTGGACGAAGGCCGCGTAGAGCGCCGCCAGCTCGCGGACGAGCACTCCTAGGGACCAGCCGTCCGAGATGATGTGGTGCATGCTCAGCAGCAGCACGTGCTCGCGCTCGGCCAGCCGCAGCAGCGCGGCGCGCAGCAGGGGACCCTTGGTGAGATCGAAGGTCTGCCGGGCCTCGGCGGTGGTGTGCTCGCGGGCCTTCTGCTCGCGCTCGCCTTCCGGCACGTCCCGCAGGTCCACCACGGACAGCGGAATCTCCAGCGAGGGCGCGACGAGCTGCTTCAAGCCCCCGTCCTGGTCGGAGAAGGTGGTGCGCAGCGTCTCGTGACGGCGCGCCAGCTCCTGCAGCGCCCGCCGCAGCGCCTCGGTGTCGACCTCGCCCGAGAGGCGGACGGCGCCGGGCATGTTGAAGGCCGCGCTGGTGGGGTTCCACTGGTAGAGGAACCACATGCGCTCCTGCGCGAAGGACAGGGGCGCCTGTTTCGCCTTCTGGGCCTTCTCCTTCAGGAGCTGCGCGAGCAATGCGCGCTTGTCATCGGGGGTGGACATGGCTCAGGCCTTCTCTTTGTCGGCTTCCAGCACCGCGAGCAGCTCCGCGACCTGCTCATCCGAGAGCTGCTCCATGTTCGCCAGGAGCTTCTCGGCCTCTTCCGCGGTGACGGCCTTCTTGGCGGCGGGCTTGGGTTCGGCGGGCTTCGGCGGCGCAGCGGCCTGCTCCACCTCGTAGCCGAGCCGGGCCACCAGCTCGAGCGTGGAGGGATCCAGCGGACGCGGCCACTTGATCTTCTTCCAGCTCTCGCCGAGGCCCTTCTCGATGCCCTTGTGCTGGAGGATGTTGGGGTCTCCCAGACCGCCCATCATGCGCTCCTTCTTGCCGTCGTACGGCTGGACCACGCGCTCGTCGAAGGGAATCTCGAGGAACTCGCACACGCGGGTCATCACCGGGGTGGGCTCGCGCACGAGCTGCTCGTACTGCACCCAGAGGACGCGCTCCTTCGGCACGCGCGAGAAGAAGTCGATCAGGTTCCGGTTGCAGAGCGCCCAGACGGTCTCGGCGACCACGTGCGGATCCACCTCGGCGTCACCGAAGAGGCTGGGGCCGAAGAGCCGGTCGAAGCGCACGCGCAGCAGCGACTCCATCACCGGGTACGGGTGGCGGTAGAGGAAGATGTACTTCGGCTGATCGAACATCTCCTCCGAGCGCCAGAGCGTCCCGGCATCCAGCGCGTACGAGGGCGTCTTGTCCACCAGCAGGCGCGGGGCGGACAGCTCCTGGAGCTTGGCGAAGATCTCCTGGGCCGGGGTGTTCTCGGCGACGAACTTGTCCACGAGCGCCTGACCCGCGGCGGAGTCGATGCCCATCAGCTCCATGAAGGCCCACTGGAGGCCGCCGGTGGTCCACTCCATCTCGTGGCCGAACCCGATGTTCTCGCGCCACTCGCGCATGTTCTCGAAGAACAGGAGGTTGACCTCGGGCGGGCAGAAGAGCTTCGGGTGTCCCGCGAGCATCACGCGGAACAGGGTCGAGCCGGCGCGCGGGCTGGAGTGCACGAACACCATGGGCGGGTTCTTGCGCTTGCCCTGCGGCCGGGACGCGCCACCCTCCGCGTGCACGCGGTAGGGCTTGAGCGTGTACGCCGACAGCGGCTTGTCGGAAACGTACTTCGCCGGGTTCGCCAGCCGCTCCATCTCGGCCAGGAGGTAGCGGGCCAGCGCGGGGATGGCGGCGTGCTCCTGGATCTCATGCGGGTAGAGCTGGAACTTGAAGTCCTGCCGCAGGCTGTACTCCACCTCGGCGCCGAGCAGGTTCAGGTCGTAGCTCTTGAGGCTGCCGTCGGCGGGGAGCTGCTCGACGGTGAGGCGGAGGCCCGCGGCGATCTTCCGCTGGAGGTAGTCCTCCATGATGCCCTGGCGCTCGGTGGGGAACGCGGCGCGCAGCCGCTCGCCAATGGGCTTCTCCGAGGCCGCGGCGTTCTTGCGCAGCTCCTGCTCGATCTTCGCGGCGGTGGCGCCCACGGTGGGGGTCTCGAACAGGCCGCGCAGCGGCAGGTCCACCTTGAGCTCGGCGTGGAGCTGGTTGCGCAGCTGTGTCGCGAGCAGCGAGTGCCCACCCAGCTCGAAGAAGTTGTCGTTGACGCCGATCTGCTCGATGCCGAGCACCTGCTGCCACACCGCGGCGACGGTCCGCTCCAGGTCCGTGCGGGGCGCCACGTAGGTGGTGGCCAGCGAGGGCCGCGCGTGCTGGGACGTGGCGGCCTTCTTGCCCGAGGCACCCGGGGCCTGGGACGGGCTCGACGTCTGGCGCTGGCGGGCCTCCAGGTCACCCGTGGAGAGCACGAGCTGCCCGCCGGGAGCCTGGGTGAGGATGCGGCGGACGGCCTCGAGTCCCTCCTGCGGCTGCATGGCGTACCGCGCCAGGGCCGGGCTCATGGCCGACATGGAGGGCGCCTCCTCGAACTGCCAGGCGTCCCAGTCCACGCTGAGCCACGGGAAGGCACCGGCCTCGCTCCGGCGCTCGGCGAAGGTGTCCATGTACTGGCTGGCCGCCGCGTGCACCACCTGCCCGAGGCCGCCGAGGATGGACGACAGCGAGGAGACCAGCAGACAGAACGCGGGCCCCTCGGCCGGGAGCACCTTCTCCAGCACGCGCAGGCCGTGCACCTGCGGGGCGAAGTGCGAGGCGCACTCGGCGGAGCCCGTCTCCTGGATGGTTCCGAGCGTGGCGCCTTGACGCAGGCCGCCCGCGGCGTGGATGACGCCGTCGATGCCGCCGAAGTGCTCCAGGGTCCGCGTGACGGCCTGGCGCATCTGGCCCTCGTCGGTCAGGTCCGCACCGAGCACCAGCACCGAGGCCCCGGCCTTCTCCAGCGCCTGCGCGGCCTGGATCTTCCGGCTGATGGCGTCCTGCGCGCCCTGGCTCGACAGCCACTGGGTCCACTCGGCCTTGGGCGGGAAGTCCTTGCCCTCCACCAGCGCCAGCCGGGCCTTCCACGTCCGGACCAGCTCACCGGCCAGCGCGTGGCCGATGCCCGTGAGCCCCTCCGTGAGCAGGTACACGCCCTGCTCCTTCAGCGTCCGCAGGGGAGCGGCGTCGGCCTCCAGGCGCAGCGGCTCGAAGGTCTGCACCCAGCGCTGACGTCCGCGCCAGGCGATGACGGGCTCGGTGCCGCCGGACTCGAGCTCCGCGAGGAGCTGGCCCGCCACGGTGGCCGCGTTGCCCGAGGCCACGTCCACGAAGCGGCAGGTGATGTGCGGGTACTCCTGGGGCACCACGCGGCACGGGCCGAGCAGCGTCGCCTTCTCGGGCGCGGGCGCGTCCGAGCTCTCCACCTTGCAGGCGCCGTTGGACGCCACCCACCACGCGAGCGGCTCCGAGCGGCCCTGGGCGCCCATTGCCTGCGCGAGGAACAGCAGGCTGTAGAAGCCGGTGTCCAGCGAACGCTCGAGGGACACGGGCTCGGGCGTCACGCCCCACAGGTGCACCACGCCGTCGAAGGGCTGGCCCTGCGTCTGGAGCGCCTGGAGCAGGGCGGCGTAATCCTCACGCTTCCGCGGGTCGAGCGTATAGGTGCCATCGGCGCGGCGGCCGAACGACTCCCCGGGGATGACGCGGATGACGGGCTGACCCGCCTGGGCCAGCTTGGGCGCGAGCGCGTCCGCCACTCCGCCCGCATCGGCGAAGAGCAGCCAGCCCCGGCTGGAGGTCTTCGAGGAGCCCTGCACAGCGGGACGCGGCGCGGGCGTGCGCTTCCACGAGGGCACGTAGAACCAGTCGGCGACGTCGCGCTTCTTCTCGGCGGAGGCGGCGGGACGCGGAGCCGCGCCGGAGGGCCGGGCGTCGATCCAGTAGCGCTGGCGCTCGAAGGGGTAGGTGGGCAGCGGGAGGCGGCGGCGCTTCTCGCGGGCGTAGAAGCCCTTCCAATCGGGGCTGACGCCGCTGAGCCAGAGCCGGCCCAGCGTGCCGAGCAGCACGGCCTCGTCGGAGACCTGCTCACGCGGGTGGCGGGTCGAGGACAGCACGATGCGCTCGGCCTGGGGGGGCTGCTGCCGGGTGAGGGAGGCGAGCGTGTTGCCGGGGCCCACCTCGAGCAGCACCTGCTGAGGCTTCTGCGCCAGCGTCTTGAGGCCATCGGCGAAGCGGACGGCCTGGCGCAGGTGCGTGGCCCAGTACTCGGGGCTGGTGGCCTGGGCCGCGTTGATCCACGTGCCGGTGACGTTGGAGACGAAGGGAAGCTTCGGCGCGTTGAGCTTCACCTGGCGCACGCGCGCGGTGAAGGGCGCGAGGATGGGGTCCATCATCGCCGAGTGGAAGGCGTGGGACGTGTGCAGCCGCTGCGCGTTGACGCCGCGGTCCTTGAGCTTCTCCTGGAGCGCCTCGATGGCGGGAGTGGGCCCGGCGACGACGGTGAAGGCCGGTGCGTTGACGGCGGCCACGGACAGCTCCGCGCCCAGCAGGGGCCGCAGCTCCTGCTCGGGGAGCTGGACGCTCAGCATGGAGCCGGCGGGCAGCTCCTGCATCAACTGCCCGCGGGCGGCGACCAGCGCGAGCGCATCGCGCAGCTCGAAGACCCCGGCGAGGCAGGCGGCCACGTACTCACCGATGCTGTGTCCGAGCATCGCCTTGGGCTTCACGCCCCAGGACATCCACAACTGGGCGAGCGCGTACTCGATGGAGAAGAGCGCCGGCTGGGCGATGCCCGTGCGGGTGAGCGCCCGGGCGGAGTCCTCGGCCTGGGCCTGCTCGGGGTAGAGCAGCTTGCGCAGGTCCAACCCGAGGTGCGGCTGGAGCTGCGTGGCGCAGGCGTCCAGGTGCTCGCGGAACACGGGCTCGGAGGCGTACAGCTCGCGCGCCATGTCCACGTACTGCGAGCCCTGGCCGGGGAAGAGGAACGCCACCGGCCGGTCCTGCGCGGTGGGCGAGCCGGTCCAGACGCGCTCGGCGTCCCGCGTCCGCAGGGCGTTCACGGCCTCGGCGGTATCGCGGCACGCCACCACGCGGCGGAAGGCCATGTCCTGCCGGCCCACCTGGAGCGTATGGGCGACGTCGGCCAGGTTGAGCCCGGGGTTCGCCTGGAGGTGCTGGGCGAGGTTGTCGGTGGCCGCCTCGAGCGCCGCCTCGGACTTGGCCGAGAGCACGAGCAGTTGCACGGGCCGGGACGCGGCCGGAGCCGCCACGGCGGGGGCCTCCTGGAGCACGATATGGGCGTTCGTGCCGCCGACGCCGAAGGAGCTGACCCCGGCGCGGCGCGGCGCGTTGGCGGGCGCCTGCCAGTCGGCCAGCGTGGTGTTCACGTAGAAGGGGCTGTTGGCGAAGTCGATCTCGGGGCTCGGCTTCTCGAAGTGCAGGCTGGGCGGCAGCTTCTTGTGCTCGAGCGTGAGCACGGCCTTGATGAGGCTGGAGACACCGGCGGCGTTGGCCAGGTGGCCGATGTTGCTCTTGAGCGAGCCGATGGCGCAGCGCATCTTCGCCGCGCGCGGGGTG
This sequence comes from Archangium gephyra, assembly GCF_042230915.1. GTDB lineage: Bacteria > Myxococcota > Myxococcia > Myxococcales > Myxococcaceae > Archangium > Archangium gephyra_B. Next base: position 5,044,722 of record NZ_CP102578.1, read on the forward strand.
CCGGGCTTGTAGCGGAACGCCTTGGTGAGGGCGCGGATCTCGATCGGGTCGCCCATCTGGGTGCCGGTGCCGTGGGCCTCGATGTAGCCGATCGTCTCTGGCTCCACGCCCGCGGCGCCGAGCGCCTCGCCGATGACGGCCGCCTGGCCCTCCACGCTGGGGGCGGTGTAGCCCACCTTGTGAGCGCCGTCGTTGTTGATGGCCGTGCCCTTGATGACGGCGTGGACGAAGTCGCCGTCCTTGAGGGCGTCCTTGAGGCGCTTGAGCACCACCACGCCCGCGCCGCTGCCGAACACGGTGCCTTCCGCCTTGGCGTCGAAGGCGCGGCAGTGGCCGTCGGGGGACACGATGCCGCCGGGGATGTACGGGTAGCCCTCCGGGTGCTTCACCTGGATGGACACGCCGCCGGCCAGCGCCATGTCGCACTCTTCATTCAGCAGGCTCTGGCAGGCCACGTGGGTGGCCACGAGCGACGTCGAGCACGCGCTGAGGATGGAGTAGCTGGGGCCGCGCAGGTCCAGCTTGTAGGCGACGCGGGTGCTGAGGAAGTCGCCGCCGTTGCCGATGTCCATCTGCACCATGTCCAGCGCGCCGAGCCGGTCCGCGTTGGGCACGAGGTTGTAGATGAGGTACGTGTTCGTGGAGGCGCCCGCGAACACGCCGATGGCCCCGTCGTACCGGTCCGGCGCGTAGCCGGCGTGCTCCAGGGCCTGCCAGGCGCACTCCAGGAAGACGCGGTGCTGCGGATCCATCAGCTCCGCCTCGCGAGGCGTGAAGCCGAAGAAGCCCGCGTCGAACAGCTCCATGCCCTCCAGCGCGGCGCTGGCCTTCACGTAGTTCGGATCCTTGCGCAGGGCGGGATCCACGCCGAGCTTCTCCAGATCGGCGTCACTGAGCGGGCGGATGGACTCCTTCCCGTCGCACAGGTTCCTCCAGAACGTGTCGAGGTCCTGCGCGCCAGGGAAGCGGCCGGTCATGCCGATGATGGCGATGTCCTGCTCGTCGATGAAGGTCTCGGGAGGCATGGGCAGTGTGTCTCGGGACGAAGGGGCTCGGTGCTACTCTTCGGTGGCGGAGTCGTCGCCGCGGCGCTGTCTCTTCGCGCGGCGCCGCTCGCCCCGGCTGCGGCTGTCGGGCTCGCCGGACTCTTCCTCGGCGCCACCCGCGGCGGCCTTGAGCAGCTTCGCCAGCGCCTGCACCGTCGGGCCCTCGTACAGGGTGACGGCGGGGATCTGGACGCCGAACTGCTCGCGCACCCGGGCAATCAGCTTGATGCCCACGAGCGAGTTGCCGCCCAGCTCGAAGAAGTTGTCGTGGATGCCCACCTGGGTGATGCCCAGCATGGACTGCCACAGCTTGGCGACGGACTCCTCCAGCTCGTCCCGCGGGGCCACGTAGGCGTTCTGCATGGCGGGGCGGGGAGCGGTCTGCTGCGACTGCGCGTCGGGCACCACGTGCTCGGCCTTGGCGTCGGTGGCCTTCTTGGTTTCGGACGGCGACGTCTGCGCGGCGCGGGCCAGCAGGTTGCTGGTGGAGACGGCGACCTGGGCCACCGGGCCCATGGAGAGCAGGTGCGTGAAGGCCTCGGCGCCCTCGCTGGCGGAGATGGACAGGGCCCCGAAGGGGTTGGGGCCCGCGTCGGCGGCCCAGGCATCCCAGCCCACGCTCATCCAGGGCACCGGGGACTCCTGCGTCTGGCGGAGGGCGAACGCGTCCATGAAGCTCATGGCGGCAGCGTACGAAGCGCGTCCGACGCCACCGAGCACCGCCGCGAGCGACGAGGCCAGCATGCAGAAGTCGAGCGTCCGGCCGCGCAGCACCTCCTCGAGCGCGTAGAGCCCGAGCGCCCGGCTCTGGAAGAGGAAGTGCGCGTCAGTGGGAGTCGCGTCCGCGAGCGAGCGGAAGAGCGAGGCATCCACCGTGCCCGCGGAGAACACCACGCCGTGCAGCTCGCCGAAGCGCGCGAGGGTCTGCTCGACGGCGGCGCGCAGCTGCGCCCGGTCGGACACGTCCGCGCTGACCACGAGCACCTCGGCGCCCAGGGCCTCGAGCGCGCGCACCTTGCGGATGCGCTGGCCGATGGGGTCCTTCTCATCGTGCGTGGCGAGCCACGAGTCCCACGTGGAGCGCTCGGGCAGGGCGGAGCGGCCGACGAGCACGAGCCGCGCCTGGGCGCGCTTCGCGAGCACCTCGGCGTGGCTGTAGCCGATGGTGCCGAAGCCACCGAGCAGGAGGTAGACGCCCCGGTCACGCACGGGGACGTAACCCGGCTCGCGAGCGGGGACGGGCTCGAACACCTGCACCTGGCGCTGCTGGCCGCGGTACGCGATGACGTTGTGGCTCCGGGAGTCGTCGGCGCCCTCGGCCAGGAGCTGCTCGACGAGGTGGGCCTCCTGCCAGCCGCCCGGGGTGGGGAGGCTCACGTCCACGGACTTCGCGGAGAGGTGCGGGTACTCCTGGGGGATGACGCGGACGGGGCCGAGCACGGTGGCCTTCTCGGGGGCGGGCAGCTCCTCGCCGAGCGCCTGCATCCGGTGGGTGACCACGGTGAGCGACACGGGCTTCGCCTCCTGGCGGCCGAGCGCCTGGGCCAGGAAGAGGAGGCTGTGGAAGCCCCGCTCCTGGGCCGTGTCGAACGGGGTGCTTTCGGGGACGGCGCTCCAGAGGTGGAGGACGCGGTCGGGCCCGAGGCCCTGGGCCGTGAGCTGCTGCACCAGGGACGCGAAGTCGGAAGCCTCACGCGGGTTGATGGACCAGTGGCGCTCGCCGAGCTGCGCGAGGTGCGTGCCCGGGGTGAGGGTGATGGCCTGCTGGCCGGCCTCCGTGAGGCGCCGCGCGAGGCTGGCACCCAGGCCGTTGGCGTGCGACTCGGAGACGAGCAGCCACCAGCACGCCTTCTGCTCGCTCCAGGCGGCCGAGGGCGGGAGGGCGCGCTGCCACGAGGGCAGGTAGAACCAGCGGGCCACGTCCTGCTTCTTGTCCGCGGCGGCGCCCTGGGGCTTGCCGTGGACGGAGTCCTTGGGCGGATCCACCCAGTGGCGCTGGCGCTCGAACGGGGACGTCGGCAGGGGGATGCGGCGGCGCTTCTCGTCGCCGTGGAAGGCGTCCCAGTCGGGCTCGATGCCGGAGAGCCACAGGCGGCCGAGGATGCCCAGGAGGAAGTCGAGGTCGTTCTTCTGCTCGCGCGGGTGGCGCAGGGAGTTGAGGACCACGTGCTGGGCGCCCTTGGCCGGGTTCTGCCGGGCGAGCGTGGTGAGCGTCTGGCCGGGGCCCACCTCCAGGAGGATGGCGTCGGCCTCCTTGAGCAACTCGCCGAGCCCGTCGGCGAAGCGCACGGCCTGGCGCAGGTGCTTCGCCCAGTAGTCGGGGCTGGTGGCCTCCTCGGCGGTGATCCACTTACCGGTGACGTTGGACAGGTAGGGCAGCTGCGGCACCTGCCGGGAGACGCGGCGGACCTGCTCGCGGAACGTGTCCAGGATGGGGTCCATCATGGACGAGTGGAACGCGTGCGAGGTGTGCAGGCGGGTGGTGGCGATGGCCTGGAGGGTGAGCTTCTCCGCGAGCGCGTCGATGGCGGGGATGGGGCCGGCGATGACGCAGGTCTCGTGGCTGTTGACGGCGGCGAGCGAGAGCCCGTCCCCGAGCAGCGGCAGCACCTGGGCCTCGGTCATGGGCACGGCGAGCATGGCGCCGGCGGGCATCTGCTGCATGAGCCGGCCGCGCGCGGCCACGAGCGCCAGCGCGTCGTCCAGGGAGAACACACCGGCGAGGCAGGCGGCCACGTACTCGCCGATGCTGTGACCGATCATCGCCCGGGGCTTGAGGCCCCACGACATCCACAGCTTCGCCAGCGCGTACTCGATGACGAAGAGGGCGGGCTGGGTGAGGGAGGTCTGCTTGAGGCGCTCGGTGGCGGCCTCGCGCTGGGCCTCGGGCGGGTAGAGGACGGTGCGCAGGTCGAAGCCGAGGTGCTTCTCCAGCTTCTTCGAGCAGGCGTCGACCTCGTCGCGGAACAGGGGCTCGGACTCGTAGAGCTGCCGGCCCATGTCCACGTACTGGGCGCCCTGGCCGGAGAACATGAACATGACGGGGCGGCCGCCGGTCTCCTGGCCGCCGGTGAAGACGCGGGCGGGGTCACGCGAGGACAGGGCCTCGATCGCATCCGCCACGGAGTGGGCCACGAGGGCGCGGCGGCGGGCGAAGCGCTTGCGGCCCACCTGGAGCGTGAAGGCGGCGTCGGCGAGGCTCACGTCCGGGTTGGCGCGCAGGTGCGAGACGAGCCGGTCCGTGGCGGCCTCCAGCGAGGCGTCCGAGCGCGCCGAGAGCATCACCACCTGGGAGGAGCGGCGCGGCTTGTCGGTGGCGGGGAGCGCGGGAGTCTCCTCGAGGATGGCGTGCGCGTTGGTGCCGCCCATGCCCAGGGACGTGACGCCCGCGCGGCGCGGAGTTTCCCCCTCGGGCCAGTCGGACAGCTTCGCGTTCACGTAGAAGGGGCTGTTGTCGAAGTCGATGGCGGGGTTGGGCGACTCGAAGTGGAGCGTGGCGGGGATCTGCTTGTGGTGGAGCACCAGCGCGGCCTTGATGAAGCCCACCGCGCCCGCGGCCGAGTCCAGGTGGCCGATGTTGCCCTTCACCGAGCCGAGCGCGCAGAAGTTCTTCTCGTCCGTGCCGGCGCGGAAGGCCTGCGTGAGGCCGGCGATCTCGATCGGGTCCCCCATGTGCGTGGCGGTGCCGTGGCACTCGATGTAGCCGATGCTGTCCGGCTCCACGCCCGCGAGGGCCTGCGCGAGCGAGACGACCTCGGCCTGGCCCTCGACGCTGGGGGCCATGTAGCTGACCTTCTGGGAGCCGTCGTTGTTCACCGCCGTGGCCTTCACGACGGCGTAGATGGTGTCACCGGCGGCGACGGCATCCGCGAGGCGCCGCAGCGCCACCACGCCCGCGCCGTGCCCGGAGACGAAGCCCTCGGCCTTGGCGTCGAAGGGGCGGCAGTGGCCGTCCGACGAGGTGGTGCCACCCTCGTAGTGCAGGTAGCCCTGCTTCTCCGGGAAGTGGATGGACACGCCACCGGCCAGGGCCATGTCGCACTCGTAGCTGAGCAGGCTCTGGCAGGCGTAGTGGATGGCGGTGAGCGAGGTGGACGAGGACGACTGGATGGTGACGGCCGGGCCCTTGAGGTTGAGCCGGTAGGCGACCTCGGTGGTGAGCGCGTCCTTGTCGTTGCCGATGGAGGCCTGGAGGCTCTCCACGGACGCCACGTGCGACAGGTGCGGGTACACGTTGGTGAGCAGGTACGTGTTCATGCTCATGCCGCCGAACACGCCCGTCCGGCCCGGTTGCCGCTCGGGGCTGTAGCCCGCCGTCTCCATCGCCTCCCAGGCGCACTGCAGGAAGACGCGGTGCTGCGGGTCCATCAACGCCGCCTCGCGCGGGTTGAGCCCGAAGAAGGCCGCGTCGAACTGATCCGTGTCCCCGAGGATGCCGCACGCCTTGATGTAGTTGGGCGCGCGCACCAGCGACGGATCAATGCCCGTGTCGATCAGCTCCTGCTCGGAGAAGAACGAGATGGACTCGACACCATCGTGCAGGTTCTTCCAGAACTCGGCGATCGTCCGCGAGCCGGGCACGTGGGCGGCTAGTCCGACGATCGCGATCCCTTCCAGCTCGGGGGTGGTCTCAGTGGTCATGGGCGTGTTCCGGGTCCGTCAAAGGACACATCAAAGAGGGAAAGAAGGGAGATGACGTCGGCTACTTGCCGCCGGGCTTGCGGAGCCGGGCCTGGGCTGCCTGCTGGCGCTTGCCCATGGCGGCCTTGCGCTTGTCTGCCTCGTCCTTGAGCTTCTGGGCGGCATTGGCTTGCGAGGACTCGTCCGGCTTGCGGCTGAGGAACCCGGCGAGCGAGCTGACGGTCGAGTACTTGAACATGTCCACGAGGGCGAGCTCGCACTTGAGCTCCTCGCGCAGGCGGCGGTGCACCCGGGCGATGAGCATGGAGTTGCCGCCCAGCTCGAAGAAGTTGTCGTGGAGGCCGACGCGGTCGACCTTGAGGATGTCCTGCCAGATGGTGGCGATGTCTCGCTCGAGCGAGCTCTGGGGCGCGACGTAGGCGGCGGCCAGGGCGGGGCGCTCGCCCTCGGGGGCGGGCAGGGCCCGGGTGTCCACCTTGCCGTTGGGCGACAGCGGCAGCGAGGCCAGCGGCATGAACGCCGAGGGAATCATGTACGGCGGGAGCTGCTCCGCCAGCGCCGCGTGGAGGTCGCTGCTCGTCAGGGCCGTGTTGGCGAGCACCACGTACGCCACCAGCCGCTTGTCCCCCGGCGAGTCCTCGCGGGCCATGACGAAGGCCTCGCGCACCTCGGGGTGCTGCTTGATCGCCGCTTCCACCTCACCCAGCTCGATGCGGAAGCCGCGGATCTTCACCTGGTCGTCGACGCGGGCGAGGTACTCCAGCACGCCATCGGGCAGCCAGCGGGCCATGTCGCCGGTGCGGTACAGGCGCTCGTTGGGCTTGAAGGGGTGGGGGATGAAGCGCTCGGAGGACAGCTCCGGGCGGCGCCAGTAACCCCGCGCGAGTCCCAGGCCGCCCACGTACAGCTCACCCGGGCAGCCCACGGGCAGCAGGTTGCGCTCGGCGTCGAGCACGTACACGGACGTGTTGATGACGGGCTTGCCGATGGGGACCCAGGTGTGGCCGTGCAGGTCCTCGGCGCGGATGGGGTAGTAGGTGGAGCAGACGGTGGTCTCGGTGAGGCCGTAGCCGTTGACGACCTGGGTGGTGCCGACGAGGCGCTCCATGTCGGCGGCCACGAGGGCCTCGCCGCCGCTGAGCACGAGGCGCAGCGGGGGCAGCTCGTCCTTGCGCGCGTTGAGGCCGGCGAGCACGGCGGGCACGGTGCTGACGATGGAGATGGACTGCCGAGCGATCAGCTCGAAGAGCTTCTCCAGGTCGAGGATCTCATCCTCGGTGGGCAGCACGAGGGTGCCACCGGCGCACAGCAGCGGGAGGATCTCCCCCACGAAGCTGGCCGAGGACAGCGAGGTGAGCGGGAGGATGCGGTCCTTCTCACCGGGCTGGTACGAGTCGATGAACGAACGGACGAGGTTGGTGATACCGGCATGCTCCAGCATCACGCCCTTGGGCTGTCCGGTGGAGCCGGAGGTGTAGATGAGGCACGCGAGGCCGTTCGGCTGCAGCAGGGCCGGGGACGCCTCGGTGCCCGAGCTCCAGTCCATGTCGGTGTCCAGGCAGAGGACCCGGACCTCGCCGTCCTTGGAGGAGAGCTGCCCGAGCTGGCGGCGCAGCCAGGACTGGGTGAGGAGGACGGGCACCTGCGCGTCCTCGAGGATGTAGGCCAGCCGCTCGGCGGGGTAGGCGGGGTCGAGCGGCACGTAGGCGGCGCCGGTCTGGAGGACGGCGAGCACGGAGACGATCGTCTCCAGGGAGCGCTCCAGGCAGAGGCCGACGATGGAGCCGGAGCCCACGCCCTCGGAGCGCAGCCACGAGGCGAGCCGTCCGGCGCGCTGACGCAGCTCGCGGTAGGAGAGCCGCTCGTCCTTGAAGAGCACGGCGGTGGCGTCGGGGGTGCGCTCGGCCTGCGCGGCGAACATCGTGGGGACGTTCTGGTCCGCGGCCAGGGGGACGTGCGTGCCGTGCCACTCGACGAGGAGCTGCTGGCGCTCGGCGTCGGTGAGCAGGGGCAGCTGGGCGAGCGGCTTGCGCGGATCGGCGACGATGCCGCCGAGCAGGGTGCGCAGGTGCCCGGCCATGCGGGCGATGGAGCCGGCTTCGTAGAGGTCGGTGTTGTACTCGAAGGAGGCGACCATGCCGCCGTCCGCCTCGCCGAGGGTGAGCGTCAGGTCGAACTGGGCGACGTGGTGCTCCAGGGTGAGGGACTCGAGCCGCAGGCCGGCGAGCTGCGCCTGGGCGCCGGCGATGTCGAGCGCGAAGGGCGTCAGGCCGCGCTCGTCGAGCTTGTAGGCCCGCTGGTAGGAGAACATCACCTGGAAGAGCGGGGAGCGGCTGGGGTCGCGAACCGGCTGGAGCCGCTCGACGAGGGTGTTGAAGGGGTAGTCCTGGTGCTCGAAGGCATCCAGCGTGGTCTGGCGGTTCTTCGCGAGGAAGGCCTCGAAGGATTGAGTCGGCGAGGGCCGGGTGCGCAGGACGAGCGGGTTGACGTAGTAGCCGGCGACGCGGGCGAGGTCGGCCTTGTTGCGGCCGGCGCTCACCACGCCGAGGGTGAAGTCCTGCTGGCCGGTGTAGCGGTGCAGCAGCACCTGGAAGGCGGACTGGAGCACCATGGCCAGCGTGGAGCCCTGGGCCTGGGCGAGCGCCTTGAGTCCCTCCACGAGCCGGGAGTCCAGGCGGGTGGTGTGGATGCGGCCGTTGAACGTCTGGACGGGCGGGCGAGGGTGGTCCGTGGGCAGGTTGAGGACGGGCAGCTCACCGCCGAGCTGCTCGCGCCAGTACTTCTCGAGCGTCTGGCCGCGGGGCCCGGCGAGCATCGCGGCCTGCTCACGGGCGGAGTCGGCGCAGGTGGTCTCCAGGGCGGGCAGCTCGGCCTTCCGGCCCGCGCACTCGGCGGGGTAGAGCGCGTCGAGCTCCTCGGCCAGCACCGCCAGCGACCAGAAGTCGGTGACGATGTGGTGCATCGTGATGAGCAGCACGTGCTCCTGGGCCGCGCGGGTGAGGACGCGCACGCGCAGCAGCGGCCCGTGCTCCAGGTCGAAGGGCTTTTTCGCCTCGTCGATGAGGCGCGCATCGAGCTCCGTCTCGCCGAGGGCCGCGGCGTCCACGGCCTCGAAGTCGAGCGCCATGCTCGCGTGCACGTGCTGGACGGGACCCGTGGGGGTCATGGCGAACGTGGTGCGCAGCGCGGGGTGGCGCGCGACGAGCGTCTCGAAGGAGCGCCGCAGGGCCGCCATGTCCAGGGCGGAGCGCACGCGGACGGCGACGGGCACGTGGTACGCGGAGCTGCCGGGCGCGAGCTGGTGCAGGAACCACAGGGCCTGCTGTCCGCCGGACAGGGGCGCGTCACCCTCGGCGCGGGGCTTCGGGGCCTCCTTCACAGCGGCGGCCTGGGGCGCGGACAGGTAGCCGAGGACGAGCTCCGTCAGCTTCGACAGGCTGGGCCCTTGCATGACGTCGGAGAGCGGCATCTCCACGCCGAGGCCGGACTCCACGCTGCTCTTCAGGTCCACCGCCATCAGCGAGTCCATGCCGAAGGCATAGAGCGGCTTGCTCGTGTCGAGCTGGCTGGTGGGGATGCGCAGCACGCGGGAGGCCTGCTCCTGGATGTGCAGCAGCAGGAGCGAGTGGCGGATCGCCGGATCCTGCACGGCGGCGAGCGCCTTCAGGATGAAGCTCGGCTCGCGCTTGGGGGCGGCCTGCTCCTTCACGGTGGGAGGGGCATCCAGGACGCTCTTGTGGACGATCTCCAGGCTGTCGGAGAGGAAGTCCTTCTTGGTGGCGTGGCGCTGGATCTTCCCGCTGGACGTCTTGGGGATGCTGCCGGCCTGGAGCAGCAGCACGCCGTGGGCCTGCAGCTCGTGCTGGTCCGCGATGGCCTGGCGGATGGTCTGCGCGAGGCCCTCCAGGTCGACGGTGCCGGACTCGACGGCCTTGCGGTCGATCTCATGGGCCACCACCAGGCGCTCCTCGCCCTGGACGTCGATGGCGAACGCCGCGCCGCAGCCGGGCCGCAGGGACGGGTGGGTCCGCTCCACGGTCTGCTCGAGGTCCTGCGGGTAGTGGTTGCGGCCGCGGATGATGATGAGGTCCTTGAGGCGCGCGGTGACGAAGAGCTCGCCCTCCAGGAGGAAGCCGAGGTCTCCGGTGCGCAGGAAGCGCGAGCCGTCCGTGGCGCCCTGGGGCACGCCGTGGAAGGCGCGGGCGGTGGCCTCGGGCTGGCCCCAGTAACCCTGGGCCACGCTGGGGCCGGACACCCAGATCTCTCCCACCTCGCCGGAGGCGCACGGCGCGCCGGTCTCGGGGTGGATGATGAGGAGCTGCTGATCCGTGAGGCAGCGGCCGGAGCCCACCTGGGTCTGCGCGGTGGGCAGCGCCGGGGAGACGATCTCCGCGCGGCTCTTCTGGAGCGTCACGGTGTCGAAGGTGCGCTCAACGGGCAGCTCGGCCTTGTGGCCGCCGGTGACGATCAGCGTGGCCTCGGCGAGGCCGTAGCAGGGGTAGTAGGCCTGCGCGCGGAAGCCGGCGGGCCCGAAGGTGTCCGCGAAGCGCTTGAGCGTCTCCGGGCGGATGGGCTCGGCGCCGTTGAAGGCCAGGTCCCAGTGGCTCAGGTCCAGCGCCGCGAGCTCCTCGGGGGTGACCTTCCGCGCGCACAGATCGTAGGCGAAGTTGGGGCCGCCGCTGGTGGTGGCCTTGTACTTGGAGATGGCCTGCAGCCAGCGCAGCGGCTTCTTGAGGAAGTCCACGGGCGACAGCAGCGTGACGGGGAAGCCGCCGTAGAGCGGCTGGAGGATGCCGCCGATGAGGCCCATGTCGTGGTAGGGCGGCAGCCAGATGACACCCTGGCTCTTGCGCGAGTGCCCGAAGCACGCGTGGATGAGCGACAGGTTGTGCATCAGGTTGGAGTGCGTGAGCATCACGCCCTTGGGCGTGCTGGTGGAGCCCGAGGTGTACTGGAGGAAGGCGAGCGTGCTGGGGCTCGCGCTCGGGTCCTTCCACTGCTCGGCCACGGCGGCGTCGAGCGTGTCGGTGGCCATCCACTGCAGCGACTTCAGCTCCGGGGCCTGCTCGAAGAGCATCTCGGCCATGCCGAGGATGAAGTCGGTGGTGAGGGCCACCGTGGCCTGCGCGTCGTTGCTGATGGCGAGCAGGCGGGGCAGGGTGCGTCCCAGCCGCATCGGATCCGGCGGGTAGATGGGGACGGCGGTGACGCCGGCGTAGAGGCAGCCGAAGAAGCCCGCGATGTAGTCCAGCCCCGGCGGGTAGAGCAGCAGGGCGCGCTGGCCCTGGGCGCCCATGCGCTGGAGCGAGGCGGCGATGGCGCGCGCCTTGCGATCCAACTCCGCGTACGAGAGGTGGGCCTCCTCGCTCTCGCCGTCGACGAGGAACGTATAGCCACGGAAGTCGGGCTCGCGCTGGGCCCAGGTGCGCAGCAGCTCGACGAGCGTGTCACAGTGCACGTCTGGGAGGGCGGGGGAGCCGGAAGTCGCACCGGGGTTCATGGAGTCTCCTCGTTTTTCGCTATGGGGCGTCCATCGCGACCGCTGGAGCACCAGCGGCGCGTGGGGAAGCATTCGGACTTCAGGTGCGGCGCGACGTTAGAAGGTGGCTCCGACTTCCAGCAGCCCGACCGAGTAGTTGATGCCCAGACCGGGAAGGTCCGAGCCAACGCCGAGGCCGAGCTGCAGGAGGGAGAGCTGCACCGACTGGAAATCGAAGCGGACCGGGGCGAGCGTGACGCCCAGGGACATGGCGGGCCCCGCGATGCGGGTGGGGTGCGCCGGGGTGAGGAAGCTCAGGCGCTCACCGAACAGGGTGGACAGCGTGAGCAGGGCCGCTGGGGCGTACGTGCCGCTGCGCTGGATGCCGGCGCCCACGCGCAGCGATGCCGCGTTGCCCAGCAGCGACAGGTAGCTGAGATCCGCCTGGAGGATGAACCGGTCGTTCAGGGTGTCCCGCACGCCGACCCCTCCACCGACGCCGCCGATCGTCCGGGCCTCGGACAGGTAAACCTCGGCGCCCGCGACGGTGTAGACGGAGAGCCGGTGGCTCGAGGCCGAGGGCTCCTCCGCCCTGGCCTCCCCGTGACTCAGCAGTCCGAGCCCCAGCGCGAGCACGCCGGCCTTCATGGACATGGGATGCAGGGTCTTCATCACTTCACTCCCCCCGCCCAGTAGGCGATCGTGGCGGCGGCCACGCGGGTGGCCTGACCGAGGCGGATCGGATCCAGCTTGTCCGGCGTGTCGGTCTCCTTGTGGTAGTGCGGGTTGCGGAAGGGCGCGGTGTCGGTGAGGAACACGGCCTGCTGGTGGTTGAACCAGAAGGGCATGTGATCGCTCAGCCCCAGGGACAGCCCCATGGTGGGGGTGCCATTGCCGGAGGAGATGAGCGGGACCGCCTTCATCAGGTTCAGCTCGTTGTTGAGCGCGTAGATCTCCGCGGCCTGGTGGCTGGACTCGTCGTTGCCGATGATGGCCAGGAAGTCGCCCTTGGAGGGCGCGGGCAGGCCGGGAATCGAGCCCTGGGAGTCCTCGGCGTCGGAGTAGTAGCCGATGCAGTCGAAGACGAGCGCGGTGACGACATTCTCCGCCTTGCCTTCCTTCACGTACCGGTGGCTGCCGGTGATGCCGTACTCCTCCAGGTCGAAGCCGACGAACCGGATGGTGCGCTCGAAGCGGTGGCCGGAGAGCACCCGGGCCAGCTCCAGCATCGCCGCGACACCGCTGCTGTTGTCATCGGCGCCCTGCCAGAAGGCATCGAAGTGGGCCCCCACCAGGATGACCTCGTCGGGCTTGGAGACGCCCTTGAGCTCCGCGACGATGTTGTTGCTGCGCACGCTGGCGTCACCGTCCGATACGTCGTTGGTGACCGTCATCACGTCGAGCGCCTGGAACTGCGAGCGCAGCCATTCGCCCGACTTGGTATTCGAGAGGTGGCACAGCTCGGGGAACGCCTTGATGGCCCCCTCCGCGAACAGGGGCGCGCAGTCGATGGACATGTCCGAGCCGTGCTGCTCGGTCAGCGCCATCAGGTTGCTCCAGACGCGCTCGGGCTGGACCTCGTCGGCCACGGCCTTCAAGGCGGGCAGATCGGCGCCTTCCAGGACCTGGGTCGGGGCACACGCGCCGAGCCCGAGGCCCGCGGCGATCACGAGGAGGGAAGAACGAAGCGGCATGCTCACAGCTGCACCTCCAGACGGCCCAGACCGATGTGAAGCCGCTGCACCGTCCCGAAGGGCGGGCCCACCGGGCCCCACTGCACCTCCGGGCCCCCCACCACGAAGCGGCCGAAGTGGAACCGCAGGGGCGCGACATGCACGGCGAAGTACATCGGGCCGGTGCGCGCATCGTCCTGCTCGAACAGCTCCTTGGCGAAGGGGATGCGCAGCTTCTGCCAGGGCGTCGCGACCCGGCTGAACCCCAGCTCCAGGCCTCCGGCGGGCTCCCAGAAGCCCACCCGCGTGCGCAGCTCGCCCCGGGCGTAGGCCTCGAGCGGGAAGGTCGTCTTCGCCGCGGGGAAGGCGAACCGCAGTCCGCCGCCCACGAACAGGTTGCGGCCGAGCCCGGTGGTGCCCAGGGCCCGCTGGTACGCGGCGTCCAGCGTCATGGCCTCCTCGGAGGGCCGCCACAGCCCGAAGTGCCGGAAGCTCGAAATGCCGACCGAGATGCCCTGGGCCACGGGCTCTCCGGGCTCGGCCTGGGCCGCCGAGGCGAGCAGCAACGCGCCCGCGAGGAGCCCTCTGGTGTGGTGTGCGTGCATGATGGTGGGGACCTGCTTGGTGGGGGGCTAGGAGGCGGCAGCCTGAATCAGCCGGTGGGCCTCGTACAACGACATGTCTGGTAGTGGGCGTACGTGCAGTGCGCCCACCCTGCCGTGACCGGGGTGTTACGCGGTGAGTCCCCGCTGGCGCAGCGCGGCGAGGATGCGCTCCACGCTCTGCTCCACCGTCTCCGAGTCCGTGTAGACGGTGACCTCGGGGGACTCGGGCGGCTCGTAGGGGTCCGAGACGCCGGTGAAGTGGGGGATCTCCCCCGCCAGCGCCTTCTTGTAGAGACCTTTCACGTCACGGTGCACGAGCGCGTCCAGGCTGGCCTTCGCGTACACCTCGATGAAGGGCGTGCCCGCTTCCGTGGCCAGTTGCCGCACCTCGTCGCGCGAGCCGCGGTAGGGCGAGATGGCCGCGGAGATGACGGCCACCCGGTGCCGGGCGAGCACCCGCGCCACGTAGCCGATGCGCCGGATGTTCTCCTCGCGATCCGGCCGGGTGAAGCCCAGCCCCCGCGACAGGAACGTCCGCACCTCATCCCCGTCGAGCACCTCGACGGAGTGCGCCCCCTCCAGCCGGCGGCGGACCGCCAGGGACAGCGTGCTCTTGCCCGCACCGGACATGCCGGTGAACCAGAGGATGAAACCCCGAGACTGTTCCGCGCCGGCCTCGGCCGGACGCGCTGCTGCTGAAGCTTGCTGACTCACGGATGGCCCCCTGTGCCTCCCGCCCGCCACTCCACTCGCGGGGCTTTTGGTCTGGATCAGCCACGGCCTGCGTCCCGGATCCTCTTCCGGTGACTGCTCGTGACTCATCCCGTCACAGCATCGCTCGGGACAACCCAGGATGTCGAGACTTCAACGGTTACAAGGGGATGAATTGTAGAGCAATGGACACAACTGGCCCCATCCCGCACGAGGAGGCACTTTCCGCCTTGTCTCTGAGTGGAAATCGAGGGGGGGGGCGCGGCTCAGGAGGCGCGAGGCAGCTTGCGGCGGCCTATTCCATCCTCCGCGTCGTCCGACTCGTAATAGAGGGTGGCCCCTCCCTCGTCGTAGACGACCAGCACGCGCTCACTCTGATCCAACAGACCCGTGGCGGCGGCCGCCGCCTTGCGGACCAGGGTCTCGGTCCGTACGGGATTCTTCTTCGTGTTGCCTGTACGCGTTGACGCACCGGGCATGTGGGAAACGACTCCTTGGAACCCTCACGTACAGGAGGGGGGTAACGTGCTATAGCCAACGTAAACCTTCGTTGACAAGCGCTTGACAAGCCTTGGCTGGAAGCGAGGTAAGGAAGCGTCATGAATCGTCGCTTGCTCCCCTGCGTCCTGTTCACTCTCTGTCTGGCCTCGGCCGCACTGGCGCAGCCGGTCCGGCCGGCGGACTCGGCCACCCCCGCCTGGCTGCCCCGGGGCGCCTTCCTGGGCACCTCCATCCGGGACGGGGCCGTCCTTCCCCAGGCCCGCCTGCAGTGGCAGCTGGTGTTCTTCCAGGGCCGCACGGACACCCTCGGGGTGCTCATCGAGCCCCTGGCCGCCTTCGCGTTGCTCAAGCCGGACACCGTCGTGGAGGGCGCCGACGTCCCCATGAGGTCGCTCCAGCTCTACTCGCTGATGTTCTCCGTGGGGTACACCAACCGGCGGGGGCCCGGCCTGGAGTGGGGCTTCCAGCTGGGCACGGGCCCCGCCTGGTTCCACGCCCGCTTCCGCAATGGCTCCAAGGCCGAGGAGTCCTACTGGGTGGGCCTGCTGGATGGCCGGGCGAGGATCGGCTACCGCTTCAGCTCCGTTTCCCTTGGCCTGGCCGTGGGATATGGTGATCCCTACAACTACAGGCGTTCGAGTCTGGCCCGGCCGTATGTGGGCGGACTGCAACTGGGATTCTATGCGGACTGGCGCTAGGCGCCTCTGGACCCCGACCCCTCGGGTGGGGTGAAGTGTGTAGCGAAATGGTCGAGCTTCTCAGCCTCCACATCGGCCGCTTCCAGCGAGAGCGGGCGGACTACGAGCGCACGCTGCCGGCGGCGGTGCTCGTGTTCTCGCCCGCGCCGTCCATGCTGAGCGCGCCCGAGGGGGATGAGGACGACGAGACGCACCACCACTTCAAGACGCTCACCAACGTGTCCACGCCGATGCTGGGGGTGGGCGAGCCCATCGTCTTCCCGGTGGTGAAGAACCAGGAGAACGCGTTCGGCCGGGGCATCACCGTGGGGCGCACGGGCAACAACGACGTGGTGCTCGACGACGGCACGGTGTCGCGCTTCCACGCCTGGTTCCAGCGCGAGACGGATGGCCGCTTCATCCTCACCGACGCGGGCTCGAAGAACGGCTCGTACGTGGGGGGCGTGCGGTTGACCCCCCGGCGTCCGTCTCCGATCACGGACGGCACCCGTCTGCGCTTCGGCCAGGTGGAGGTCACCTTCTATCTGGCGAGCGGTTTCACGAAGGTGCTCTCGAGGCGGTTGGTACCGTGAGCTTGTCAGCCCTTCCACGGGCTTCGTAACGTGTGATTCACCCCTTTCGAGGGAACAGGGAGCGTTCGCGGTGCCATTGATGACAGAGGCCTTCGGCCTGACCGACGTGGGCCGGAAGCGGCAACACAATGAAGATGCGATGCTCGTGGACGCCCCGCTCGGCCTGTTCATCGTGGCCGATGGCATGGGAGGCCATGCGGCCGGCGAGGTGGCCAGCAACCGTGCCACCGAGGTGGTGCGCCAGCACATGGTGTCCAACCGGCACCTGCTCAAGGACCTGAGCACCAACACGAGCCAGGACGCGCGCAACGCGGCCCAGGCCCTGATGGAAGTGGCCATCCAGCGCGCGTGCGCGGACATCTTCCGCATGGCCCTGGCGGACCCCACCAAGCGCGGCATGGGCACCACCTTCGTGTGCCTCGCCGTGAGCGGCAACAAGGGCGTGATTGGCCACGTGGGTGACTCGCGCATCTACCTGGTGCGTCACGGCCAGTGCCACCGGCTCACCGAGGATCACACCCTGGTGGCCGCCCAGCTCAAGGCCGGCACCATCACCAAGGAGCAGGCCGCCACCTCGCAGTACCGCAACGTCATTACCCGCGCGGTGGGCATCCAGGAGTCCGTCCAGGTCGACACCCTCATCGTCGATCTCTTCCCGGGCGACCTGTTCGTGTTGTGCTCGGACGGTCTGCACGGCTACCTGGACGACGACGAGGTGCTGCCGTTCGTGCAGGGCTCGCAGCCGGCGGAGCTGCCCAAGCGCTTCATCGACCTGGCCAACGAGCGCGGCGGCAAGGACAACATCACCGCGGTGGTGGTGAAGGTGTCCGGCGAAGGCACCATGGAGGCGGAGACCTCCGAGGCGCAGAGCCGCATGGAGGCGCTGCGCAAGATTCCGCTCTTCCGCCACCTCACCTACAAGGAGCAGACGGCGGTGCTGTCCATCGCCACCACGCGCACCTTCCCGGCCGGGAGGGAGATTGTGGTGGAGGGCCAGCCGGGCGAGGAGCTCTTCGTGGTCATCCGCGGCCGGGTGGTCATCGAGAAGAGCGGGGTGGAGATCGCCGAGCTGCGGCCCGGCGGGCACTTCGGCGAGATGGGGCTCATCGACAACGCCCCCCGCTCGGCGACCGTGCGGGCGGTCGAGCCCACGCGCACCATGGTCATCTCGCGCTCGGATCTGATGGGACTCATGAAGCGCGAGTCCATCCTGGCGGTGAAGATGCTGTGGAGCTTCGTGCAGGTGCTCTCGGACCGGTTGAGGGCCACCAACTCGGAGCTGAGCGAGGCGAGGCAGGAGCTGGCGGTGGCGCAGGCCATCCAGCCGTTCGCCGAGGAGTGAGCACCGGGCGGGCGGAAGACGTCAGGCGGGCGACCCGGCCGGAATGAACGGCCGGGAATGTCGGTTGGCAGGCGCGTCGCGGGAGTAAGGTCCCGCGCCGTCCCATGCGCAAATGGCTCGTGATAGGGGCGGCTGCCGCCCTGGTTCTGGTTGCGGTGGCGGTGTTGTGGCCTCGGAGTACGCCACCGCCGCCGCCGGTGTCCGCCGTGGACTCGTCCGCGGCGCGGGTGTTGCCCGACTTCGAAGCGGTGGAGGTGTCCTCCGGGGAGTCGGAGGGCCTCACGCTGACGGGGCGGGTGCTGGACTCGTCGGGCAGGCCCGTGGCGGGCGCGGACGTGTTCCTGTCCGCGAGCGCGCAGAAGACGCTCACCTCGGTGCGCTGTGACGAGTGCGGGCAGGCGCTGCTGGCCTGTCCGGCCCGGGAGAGCGCACCGCACGCGCTGGCCTTCTTCGAGCAGGCGCGGGGTTTCCTCCAGCCGAAGGCGACGGCGCGCACGGACGCGCAGGGCCGTTTCCGTTTCGAGCACCTGGCCGGGGTGTCCTTCTCCGTATGGGCGCGGGCGCCGGGCTTTGGCGCGGCCATGCGCGAGCGCGCGGCCCCGGGAGAGCCGGTGGAGCTGTACCTGCCCCCGTTGCGGAGCATCGGCGGGCAGGTGGTGGACGGGGCGGGCCGGGGGCTGCCGGGCGCGCGCGTGTACGCGGTGTCGCGCAAGGTGCCGTTGCCGTCCGAGACGGTGGCGAGGCCGGATGGCTCCTTCACACTCTCCGGGCTGGGCGAGGGGCCCTTCTACGTGCTGGCCACCGCGGAGGGCTTCCTCCCGGCGGTGGAGTCCCTGGTGGAGGCGGGCCCGCAGCCGGTGCGCTTGAGGCTGGAGACGTCGCGGACGCTGGAGGTGCGCGTCACCCGGCAGGGAGCGCCGGTGACGGCCACGGTGCGGCTGAAGGCGGACCACCTGGCGCGCGAGGCGCGGGCCGAGGGAGGCGTGGCGCGCTTCGAGGGGCTGTACCCGGACGAGCTGGTGGTGACGGCCGAGGCCGGGAAGCTGGGGGCGATTCCCCGCACGCTCTCGCTGAGCGAGAGCCTCACGCAGGTGACGCTCGAACTGGAGGACGCGGGCACGCTGCTGGTCACGGTGGTGGACGAGTCCGGGGAGCCGGTGCCCTCGCCGGAGCTGGTGCTGCGCACGGCCCGGGGCAAGCCCCTCCAGTCGCAGAAGCCGTCCACGGGAGCGCTGGTGCAGTTCGGCCCGCTGGCCGTGGGGGATTACGTGCTGGAGGGCAAGGCGCAGGGCTACCGGGATGCGCAGTTGCCGGCGCGGGTGAAGCAGGGCGAGACGACGCTGGAGCTGGAGCTGGCCCGCGCCACGATGATTTCGGGGCAGGTATTGGACCAGTACGGCCGGCCGGCGCCCAACGTGTCGGTGCTGGTGCAGCCCACGGGCGATGCGGTGACGGCGGACGGGGAGGGCCACTTCCTCGCGGAGGTGCCCACGCCGGGCCTGTACGAGCTGCATGCGCACCACTCCGAGTGGGGCGGCGGGCAGGTGAAGGCGACGGCTCCGGCCGAAGGGGTGAAGCTGGAGCTGGAGCCCCGGGCGGCGCTGGAGGTGACGGTGATGGGGGAGGGGCGCCGGTTGGAGGGCGCGGACGTGGTGCTGTGGGTGGACAACGAGAACATCTTCCGCAGCGACACCTCCTCGGGGCCGGACGGGCTGGTGCCCATGCGCGGGCTGCCGCCGGGGACGTACTCGATGGTGGCCACGCACCGGGACTACCTGCCCTCGGAGCGGCAGAAGGTGGTGGTGGCGGACGGGCAGACGCAGCGGGTGACGGTGACGCTCGAGCCGGGGGCGGTGATTCGCGGCGAGGTGGTGGACACGCGGGGCGCGCCGGTGGCGGAGGCCTCGGTGGCGGTGTTGCCGCGCATGGCCGAGCCGGCGGTGACGGACGCGCAGGGCCGTTTCGAGGTGCGCGCGCTGAAGCCCGGGCGGCCGTACCTCGTGGAGGCCCGGCATGCGAAGTACGACCAGCGCGAGCGCGTGCAGGGCTCGGCCGGTGGCGAGCCGGTGCGGCTGGTGATGGAGGAGCGCACGGTGTTCAGCGGCCGGGTGGTGGCCTCGGACGGCGAGCCGGTGCGGCGCTTCCGGCTGGACGAGCACGACGTGACGAGCTCGGACGGGCGCTTCGAGGTGACGCTGCAGACGGCGGGAGATCGCGTCATCGTGTCGGTGGAGGCGCCGGGCTTCGAGCCGCTGATGGTGGACAAGCCAGCGCAGCCGAGCGAGCTGGGAGACCTGGTGCTGGAGCGGGCGCCGTCGGTGACGGGGCTGGTGCGGGACGAGGGCGGGGCAGCGGTGGCGGACGCGGTGGTGGGGTGTGATGCGTGCGAGGACTCGGTGCTGACGGGGCCGGACGGGCGCTTCACGCTGCCGAGCCCGCCCTTCGTGGCGAGGTTCACGGTGTCTGCGCGCAAGGGGAGGCTGAGCGCGTCGGCGCAGGCCTCGCGCGAGGGGCAGCAGCCGGTGGAACTGGTGTTGAAGCCGGCCACGAAGCTGTACGGGACGGTATACGGGGGCGACGGCAGGCCAGCGGCGGGCATCCAGCTGGAGGGCGTGAACGCGGACCGGGGCGAGCCGGTGAGCATCGTCACGGGGCCGGACGGGAAGTACAGCGTGGACGTGGCTCCGGGCCACTACCGCTTCGCGCTGGGCGCGGCGCGCGAGTTCTCCGGCGAGCCGGCGTTGCTGGTGCAGGTGGAGGGAGGGGAGAAGCGGTTGGACATCGGGCCGGGGCCGGGTTCAACGGCGGTGACGGTGCAGCTCAAGCCCGAGCGGGGCAATGCGCTGTGGGTGATCGCCGGGGATGTGAACGCGAGCAGCCCGCCGACGGCGCTGATGCGGGTGGGCTACGGACAACTGCTCTACCAGCCGAGGGGCGAGCGGGTGACGCTGCAGGGCCTGCCTCCGGGGCGCTACACGCTGGTGTGGACGAACTTCCACACGGAGATGGAAGGAGGTCCGGTGGTGCGCACGGTGCAGTTGCCAGCCTCGGGAGACATCATCCTCAACCCGTGATCACAACCCGCGAGCGCCCTCGCGAGCGCCCCCTCTCCCCTCGGGAGAGGGCTGGGGTGAGGGTGCCTCGTATCCCGGGTTGGATCCGCGTCAGGCCCCCTCTCCCTCTGGGAGAGGGCTGGGGTGAGGGTCAGCCCGCCTTCAGCTCCTGCCCCCTGTCACCCGTCAGCGATGAGGCCCCTGGGCAGCCCGCGGCCTCAACGAGAGGGAGCCGGAATGTTCTTCGGGAACTTCGGTAGAGAGGGGCTCATCGTGTCCCAGGGCTGGGCACTCTGGGTCCAGATGTCGAGCGTCGGCACGCACCAGCTGGGGTCATCGAGGCTGCCGGCCTTGATGGCGACGAAGGACGGGATGCCGCCGCGCGCGAACAGGGGGGAACCACAATCGGAACAGAACTCCCGCCGCACCTCGTTGCCGCTGTCCGCCGTGGACGCATGCTGCCTGGGTGTGCCGTGCAGCAGACGCAGCGAGTCCGCGGGGACGACGGCCACCGTGGAGTGCCCCGTGCCGCTGGCGCGCTGGCAGTCACGGCAGTGGCAGTTGAGGACGGCGATGGGGGCGGCGGAGCACTCATAACGAATGGCCCCACAGGCGCAGCCTCCGGCGAAGGGAACAGGCACCGATAACCTCCCGGGAAAGGGTCAGAGGACCGGCGTCGTAGGCCCGATCGCGCGAGGAGGGCAAGACGGAACCCCCTCTCCCTCTGGGATAGGGCGGGCGCGATTCCGGATTGGCGTTCTGCCTCATCATAAACGCCTGGAAGTCCTGGGTTTGGCGGGTACGACGAATGCCTCGCCTGCCTCTGCCGCTCGAACGATGAGTGCACGCTACTCATGAGTTCGAAGCGCTCGGCCTGCGCGCCGTGCTGCCGCGCAGTGGGCTGGTGGCTTCATCCGAGGCCCAGGTGGCGCTCGCGGGACTTCGCCTCTTCATCGACTCGCGAGACACCCTCGCGGCCGCCCAGCTCGCACGCGCCATCCATTACCCGGAGGAGATGGGGGTTGCTGGCTCACCACCGTCCTCCACGCGCGAGGTGACGCGCTCTTTCACGAACTGCCCTTCTTCGTACGGCTGAGAAAGTTTCGATGTCAGAGGTCTTGTGGCCATGAGCCCGCGCCGGGCGCATACCCCCAAGGGAGTATTCCAGGGGGTCGAGGCTACTTGTATGGTCGCCAGGAAGGTGCTCCTCCATGGCGGGTGGGCATCACGGTCACCACGCTCTGGGCTTGTGTGTTCTTGAGGGGTAGATGGTCAGGATTCTTCATTCGGCGGACTGGCAGATAGGGCTTCGGGCGCAACATGTGGCGCGCGTGGCCTCGGACGTCCGCAAGGCACGGTTGGAGGCGGCGCGCAACGTCATCCGCGCAGCCAACAGCCAGAGTGTGGACGCGGTGGTCCTCGCGGGTGACATTTTCGAAGACAACTTCGTCGAGGACAGGCTCGTTCATGAGGTCCTGACGGTGCTCGCGGACTCCCGCGCCCCGGTCTACGTCCTCCCCGGCAACCACGATGCGTTGACGCCTGACGCCATCTACCGCCGCCCCTCCTGGAAGCAGCGGCCCGCCCACGTCATCATGCTGGACGGGGACTCGGCCGTGCCCGTTCCCCGGACGAGCGCGGTGCTGCTCCCCGCCCCGCTGCGCCAGAAGAAGGGCATGAAGGACCCCACCTCCGAGTGGGCCGCGCGGGCCGACCCGGCCGACATCTGCATCGGCGTGGCGCATGGCTCGCTGCGCATCGAGGGCAGGTACTCCGCGGACGACTTCCCCATCGCCCTGAACGTCGTGGCCCGGAGCGGCCTGGACTACCTCGCCCTCGGCCACTGGCACGGGCAGTACCTCCACGACGCGCGGACCGCCTACTCGGGCGCTCACGAGACGACGAAGTTCGGTGAGGACGGCTCCGGCCAGGCGTTGCTGGTGGAGATTGCCTCTCGCGGCGCCAAGCCCCGGCTGACCCCTGTCCAGACCGGCTCGTTGGCGTGGCGCGCCCTGGAACTGGACCTGAGTCAGGGGACCGGGCCGGAGGTGGAGCGCGTCCGGGCTCTCGTGGCGGGGCTGCCCCATCCGGAGAGGACCCTCCTGCGGCTGCGCACCACCGGCACCTCGGCGGACGACGCCACCTCGCTGCTCAGCGGGCTGGAGGACGCGCTCGGGGGCCGGGGCTTCCTGCATGTCAGCATCGAGCGCAATGACATCCCCCGGGCCGAGGCGGAGGGGCGCCTCGCCGATATCGCCGGTTCGAGCAGCCTCCTCTCCTCGTTGCTGGGAGAGCTGGGGGGGGCCGCGGCCCCCGCGTCGCAGGCCCCAGGGGAGGCCGCTGTCCGGCTGGCGGCGCGGCAGTTGCTCACGGAACTGGTGATGGAGGTGTGGAAATGATTCTGCGCAGGCTTCGCGTTCAGCACTTTCGCTGCTTCCGCAACCCGGTGGATCTCTCCGGGCTGGGCACGGGTGTCCACGTCATCCACGCGCCCAACGAGACGGGCAAGTCGAGCCTCATCCTCGCCGTCGCGCGGGCGCTGTTCGACCGCTACTCGACGAAGGACCGGGAGATTCAGCAGCTCCGCCCCTGGCAGACGACCCTCTCCCCGCGCATTACCCTGGAGTTCGAGACGGCCGGGAAGCGTTACCGCCTGGAGAAGGTCTTTCTGGACGATGCCTCCAGCATGCTGGAGGAGTGGACGGGCACCCGCTTCGAGCGGCTCGCCGACTCGCAACAGGCGGATGAGCTCGTTCGTGGCTTCCTCTCGTCCAGTGTGCCGGGAAGCGGCGCGACGAAGGTGGGCCACTGGGGGCTGGCCCGCCTGCTCTGGCTGAACCAGTTCGCCGAGCGGCAGGAGGTGCCGCAGTTGGACACTCCGCTCAAGGCGCGGCTCTTGGAGACCGTGGGAGTCGCCGCCCTGAGTGACGAAGAGCAGGCGCTGCTGAAGTCGGTCGAGGCGGCCTACGGCCAATTCTACACGCCGAAGAAGGGCAAACTCGTCGCCGGTGGCGACCTGCTCCAGGTGGAGGAGCGCGTCCGGGCCCTGGAAGACGAAGTCGCGCGGCTGAATCAGCGGAAGGTGGAGACGGCCCGGCTCGCCGACGACATCTCGGACAACCAACACTCCTTGACCGACCTGATGGAGGAGCAGAAGGACTACGAGCGACAGCTCACCGGTCTCCACGAGCGCATCGAAGAAGAGACACAGTTGGAGCGGCAGGTCGCGCTCCGGGAGAAGGACGTCGAGAGTCAGCGCCAGCATCGGCAGAATCTCGACCAGAAGCAGCGCGAGCTCCTCGCGCGCGAGCAGAAGGTGAAGCAACACGAGGCCCTCGCGGCCCAGAAGGAATCCGCCATCCAGGCCGCGCAGGAGGTGTGCGGTCGCGCGGAGGAGGGGCTCCGGGACGCCACGGAGCGGCTCAAGGCCAAGCAAGGCGAGCTGGAGAAGGCGGAGCTACGGCTGGAGCGGGGGCGGCTGCTGGAGGACGCCCGGGCGCTGCTGGAGGAGCAGCGCAGGCTGGAGGGGCTCGTCAAGCAGGGCACGCGGTTGGCGAATGCCGAGGAGAACAGCCGGCGCAAGACGGCCGCGCTGAAGGTGCTGTCCGAGTCCGACGTCAAGCGCATGGAGGACATGCAGCGCAAGCTGGAGCAGGCCCGGGCCCGGCTGGAGGTCCAGGGTATCGAGGTCGTTTTCAAGGCTGAGAGCACGCAGAACATCGAGTGGGAGGCCGAGGGACACACCAGCCGGCACAAGGTCTCCAAGGACGATCAGAAGGTCTTCACGGGCGTGAGTGCCGCGGAACTCCGCATCAAGGGCGTGGGCCTGTTGAGCGTACGCACCGGGGCCGAGGAGGTCGGCAAGCTCCAGGCCGAGGTCGAGAAGCACCGCAAGGAGCTGGCGCGCCGCCTTCACGAGCAGGGCGTCGAGGATCTCGCCGGGCTGCGCAAGGCCTGGGAGTCCCAGCAGGCGCTGCTCCACGAGCAGCAGAAGTACGAGGAGGCGCTCAGCACCTTCCTGGAGACGGCGGACGTCGAGAGCGTCGAGGCGCTTCAGGAGAAGTTGCGGGAGGTGCAGGGAGAGGTCGGCGGCAGGGTTGCCCAGCTCGACCTCTCCGTGGAGGGGCTGGCCACGTACCGGTTCTCCGACGTGGCTTCGCTCGCTGATGAGGTGAAGGTCTGCAAGCGCGAGGTGAAGGCCCGTGAAAAGGCACGAGAGGAGTCCGAGACCGCGTACCGGAAGGTGGAGCGGCAGCTGCAGGTCCTCACCCAGGAGCGGAAGGACGCACTCGGGACGGCGCACACCTTGCGTTTGGAGGTGCAGTCCCAGCTCGGCGTGATGGGGATGCGGCTTGAGCAGCTCGGCGCGGAGGTCGAGAAGGCGGGTACGGAGCTGGCGCGTCTGGAGAACATGCTCCAGGGCCTGCGTGCCCAGCTTCCCCGCCCCGAGGAGCGCGCGGCGACCCGGCGCCAGCAACTCCAGGAGGCCCAGGCGCGTGTCGCGGACAGGGTGAAGAAGACCCGGGAGGATATCATCCGCGCGGAGACGCTCATCGGGCAGGCGGCGGCGGAGGGTCTGTACTCCCAGCTCTGCGACGCGGAAGAGAAGCTGGCGTTGACGAAGGAACGCGCCCAGCAGCTCCAGACGCGGGCACGGGCCGCCGAGCGTCTGCGCAGCCTGGCGCTGGCCTGGCAGGAGCAGGTGAGCCGGACGTTCGTCGGCCCCATCGAGAAGGAGATCCACTCTCGCCTGGAGCATATCCGCGGAGGAGGCCGTCCCGAGCACCTCGTTCTGAACTCCGAGTTCAGCGAAGCCCAGATGCAGACCTCCGCCGGCCTGCGGCCACTGGATAGCTTCTCCTGGGGAACGCAGGAGCAGACCCTGGTCGCACTGCGGCTCGCACTTGGAAGTCTGTTGTCCACACGGGGCCCCCGGCCTGAGCCGCAGCTCGTTGTCCTCGATGACGCGCTGGTCAACACGGACGCGGCACGGCATCGGCGCGCGCTGGAGCTGATCGAGAGCGCGGGGGACACGCTTCAGGTCCTCATCCTCACCGCCTTCCCGGAGCGCTATCGCACACTCCGAGGCCTGAAGGAGTTCGACCTGAAGGCGCTCTCCCATGAATCCGCGTAGGCCACCTGCGCGGTGGTCAGCAGGGGAGCACGCTGTCACCCTGCGGCGAGCACGTCTCGGTGCAACCGTCCGCTTGCTGGGTTGAGTTGGTCCCGAGGCTGCGCTCGTCTCTGACACGCGTCTAAGGGACTTCAGGAAGGAGCTCCGGGGCTTCTTTCGCTGGGCACGACGCGTTGACTGATTTACCCGAAGTCTCTTGGATGCGTTCGCCCTGGCCTCTGGAAGAGGGCGGGGGTGAGGGTCTTCCCGCCTGTCCGTGCACGGTGGTTGCGAGCCCGGCCCGGCCCGCGTAATGAACCCGGTATGGTGGCTTTGGCTCTGCAGGGGCGCCGGGTGATCGTCGGAGTGGGCGGCGGCATCGCGGCGTACAAGGCGTGCGAGCTGGTGCGCGAGCTGGGGCGTGCCGGGGCGCAGGTGCGGGTGGCGATGACGGAGGCGGCGAAGCAGTTCGTCACGCCGCTCACGTTCCAGGCGCTCAGCGGGCATCCGGTGCTGACGGACTACTTCGATCCGGCGCAGGAGGGGAACTTCGGGCACCTGGACCTGGCGCGCTGGGCGGAGCTGTACGTGGTGGCGCCGGTGACGGCGGACCTGCTGGCGCGCATCCGGGCGGGGATGGGGAACGACGCGGTGACGACGTCGCTGCTGGCGTTCCGGGGGCCGGTGCTGCTGGCGCCGGCGATGAACGTGGCGATGTGGGACAACGAGCGGACGCAGGAGAACGTGGCGGCGCTGCGTGCGGAGCCGCGCTTCCAGTTCGTGGGGCCGGGGGCGGGGCTGCTCGCCTGCGGAGACGTGGGGGCAGGGCGGCTGGCGGAGGTGGGAGACATCGTGGCGGCGGCGGCGCGCCTCTTCGCACCGGGACCGCTGGCGGGCCGGCACGTGCTCATCACGGCGGGGCCCACGCGCGAGTACCTGGATCCGGTGCGCTTCATCTCGAACCCCTCGACGGGGAAGATGGGGTTGGCGCTGGCGGAGGCGGCGAGGGGGCTGGGCGCGAAAGTGACGGTGGTGCTGGGCCCGGTGGGGGCGGTGGAGCGGGGCGGCTACGAGGTGGTGGACGTAGTGAGCGCGGAGGACATGGCGCGCGAGGTGTTGGCGAGGGTGGAGGAGGTGGACTGCTTCATCGCGTCGGCGGCGGTGAGTGACTGGAAGCCGGAGACGCGAGCGGCGCAGAAGGTGAAGAAGTCGGAGGGCCCGGAGACGCTGACGCTGGTGCGCACGCCGGACGTGCTGGCCGAGGCGTCGAAGCGGGTGTCGGGGCGGGAGAAGCGGCCGGTGCTGGTGGGCTTCGCGGCGGAGACGCAGCGGGTGGTGGAGTACGCGCGGGAGAAACTGGAGCGGAAGGGGCTGGACGCGATCGTGGCGAACGACGTGACGGCGCCGGGGGCGGGCTTCGGGGTGGACACGAACCAGGTGACGGTGCTGACGCGGGACGGGAAGCAGCGGGACCTGTCCGGGACGAAGCGGGAGGTCGCCCGGTCCATCCTGGACCTCGTCAAGGATCTCCTCCCCACTCCTCCCTCTGGGAGAGGGTCGGGGTGAGGGTATTGGGGACCCCAACCAGTCCCCCGGGGATCCCAATCGGCCCCCAGCGGATTTCCACCATGGCGTCGTACTCGACCCTGGGGTAAGCGTGCGGGCACCCTACCCGGCAGGCGGTTGAACCGGGGCGCCCGGACCCATAAACCCAGAGTCACCGTGAGCGAAGCCCCCGAGACCTCGCAGGAGTTGAGCGAAGTGCTGGAGGATCTGCGCCGCCACCTCCTCTGGCAGGAGGAGGACGGTGGCCGACTCCTTCAGATAGACGCACGCCAGGCCGCCGAGCTGCGCGGAGCGGGCATGGCGCGTCTGCGTGCCCAGACGGCCAAGGCCGCTGCCCCCTCCGCGGCCGCGCAGCCCGCGCCAGCCGCCCAGCCGGCACCGGCACCCGCCGCGCGCCCGATGCCCCCGCGAGCCCCGGCCGTGGAGCCCGAGCGTCCGCTATCCGCCCGCGAGCCCCCCATGGCGAGGGCGCTCGAGGCCCCTGCCCAGGCGCGCCCGTCCGCGGGCCCGCTGCCTGGAGTGGTGGAAGGCGAGCGGCCGACGCTGGATGAGATCCGCCGGGAGCTGGGCGACTGCCAACGCTGCAAGCTGTGCAGCGGGCGCAAGAACATCGTCTTCGGCTCGGGCAACCCGCGCGCCGAACTGGTCTTCGTGGGCGAGGGCCCCGGGGCGGACGAGGACGCGCAGGGCGTGCCCTTCGTGGGAGCGGCGGGCCAGCTGCTGACGAAGATGATCGAGGCGATGGGCTATCGCCGCGACGACGTCTACATCTGCAACGTGGTGAAGTGCCGCCCGCCGGGCAACCGCAACCCGGAGCCGGACGAGGTGACGGCGTGCGAGCCGTTCCTGCGCGCGCAGCTCCGGGCGGTGCAGCCCAAGGTGATTGTGGCGCTGGGGAAGTTCGCGGCGCAGACGCTGCTGCGCGACATGACGCCCATCACGAAGATGCGGGGCAACTGGCGCGAGTACGAGGGCATCAAGCTGATGCCCACCTTCCACCCGGCCTATCTGCTGCGCCAACCGGCGGAGAAGAAGAAGGCGTGGGAGGACCTGCAACAGGTGATGAAGTTCTTCGGCAAGCAACCCGGGCAGCGCGGCTGACCGGGAGGTCCCTGGAGGGGGAACGCGATGAAGGGAGTCCTCGAGACGCAGGAGATGCACTCGCCGGCGCTGGAGTCCAACCCGCTGGGAGATCCGGCGCGGCGCCAGCTGTTGGTGTACCTGCCCCCTGGCTACGCGGAAGGCACCCGGCGCTACCCGGCGGTGTACTTCCTCAACGCGTTCTCCAACAGCGGCAAGTCGTGGACGAACTTCTCCGCGTTCTCGGTGAGCGTGCCCGAGCGGCTGGACGCGCTGGTGGCGTCGGGGGCGATTCCTCCCGTCATCGGCGTGTTCCCGGACGGGTGGACGTCGCTGGGCGGCAGCCAGTGGGTGAACAGCGACGCCATCGGCCGCTACCGGGACTTCCTGGCCAAGGACGTGGTGGGGTGCGTGGACCGCACGTACCGCACGCTGCCCAAGGCGGCGGGGCGCGCGGTGGTGGGGCACAGCTCGGGCGGGTACGGCGCGCTGGTGATGGGGCGCTACCACCCGGAGATCTTCTCTCACCTGAGCGCGCAGTCGCCGGACGCCTACTTCGAGTACTGCTACCTGCCGGATCTCCCCAAGGCGGCCTCGGCGCTGCTCAAGGCGGGTGGGGTGGAGGCGTGGTACCAGGACTTCACCCGGCGCGCCCGCGAGACCAAGGCGCGCGGCGATGACTTCACCGTCATCAACGTGCTGGCCATGGCGGCGGCCTACGCGCCGAAGAAGGGCGAGCCGCTCAACCTGGAGCTGCCCTTCGACGCGCAGACGGGCCGCATGCGGCTGGACGTGTGGAACCGCTGGCTGGTGCACGACCCGGTGCGCTTCGTGCCCAAGTTCCTGGACGCGTTCCGCAAGCTGAAGACCGTCTTCATCGACTGCGGCTCGCGCGACGAGTTCAACCTGCGCTGGGGTGCCCGGATGATGGCCGAGGACCTCCGCAACGGCGGCGTCGAGGCCCTCCACGAGGAGTTCGAGGACGGGCACACCGGCGTGAACTACCGCTTCGAGCGCTCGCTGTCGGTGATCGGCCCGCGGCTCGCCATCGAGTAGGCGTCGGGGCGCGTCTTCTCATTCCCTGAAAACGCGCGGGCGATGACGCGGGGCGTTGTCGCGGCCCGTGCTTGTTGCCTCTGGCGCTCCAACGTTCGCCCGGGTACACGCTAGGCGTGTATTCGAGCGGGTGGGAGTCGTGCCCACCCGCGGCCTGGAGACGCCATGAGCATCGACCGTTACGGATTGTCCCGCGTCGTGGGGGAGAAGGGCGTGTTGCCCCAACGGGCGCGCAAGCTCGAGCCCTCGCTGCCCTGCCGGGAGGCCGAGCTCCTCATCGACGTGGAGAGCCTCAACATCGACGCGGCCTCCTTCAAGCAGATCAAGGACGAGGTGGGCGCGGACCCGGCGCGCATCGCCACCCGCGTGCAGGAGATCGTCCGCGAGCGCGGCAAGATGCAGAACCCGGTGACGGGCTCGGGCGGCATGCTGATCGGCCGGGTGAAGGAGATCGGCCCCAAGCACCCGGCGCGCGGCGTGCTCCAGCCGGGCGACCGCATCGCCACGCTGGTGAGCCTCAGCCTGACGCCGCTCGTCATCGAGGAGGTGAAGGCCGTGCACCCGTCCATCGACCGGGTGGACATCCGCGGCCATGCGATCCTCTTCGCCACGGGCCTCTACGCGAAGCTGCCCACGGACATGCCGGACATGCTGGCGCTGGCGGCGCTGGACGTGGCGGGGGCGCCGGCCCTGGTGGCCCGGTGGCTGCGCCCGGGCATGACGGTGGCGGTGCTGGGCTCGGGCAAGAGCGGCGCGCTGTGCCTGGCGCAGGCGCGGCGCAGCCTGAAGGGCCAGGGCCGGCTGCTGGCGCTCGACATCTCCCAGCAAGCGCTCGACACCCTGCAAGGCATCGGGCTGTGCGACGTGGGCCTGAAGGTGGATGCCACCCAGGCCGTGGACACCATGGAGGCGGTGTCCCGGGCCACCGAGGGCGCGCTGTGTGATCTGGTGATCAACTGCGCCTCGGTGGGGAATACGGAGATGGCCTCCATCCTCAGCGCGAAGGACGGCGGCACCGTCATCCTCTTCTCCATGGCCACGAGCTTCACCGCGGCGGCGCTGGGCGCCGAGGGCGTGGGCAAGGACGTGACCATGGTGGTGGGCAGCGGCTACGTGCCGGGGCACGCGGACTTCACGCTCGAACTGCTGCGCGCCGAGCCGGCCCTGCGCCGCCTCTTCGAAACGCGTTACGTATAGTAAGGTGCAACCATGCCAGGTCCGTTCATCGATGACGCGCAGATCGCTCGTGCGCGAAAGCTGGCGGAAGACATCACCGAGCCCATCTTCGAGCTCATCCGCCGCAACACCACTGTCTCTGTCGAGCGCACCGTGCTGCGTTTCTTCGGCATCTCCGACGCGGGAGCCGGAGGCGTGCCGCTCGCCAACCTGATGGTCGACCGGCTCAAGGCGGCCGGAGTCCTCAACAAGGGCGCGGCGTACTGGTACGGCCGGGCTCTGCAGATGGGCGCGCGCAGCCCCATGGAGGCCGTGGAGCGGCTGACCGCGCTCCCAGCGGAGAAGCTGGGGCCCCTCTCCCCGGAGATGGAGCAGAACCTCCGCGACGAGGTGCGCGCCGAGGCCCGCGCCGCCATGGACGACTTCAAGTCCCGCATCGCCCAGCGTGACGCGCTGCGCAAGGAGCTGGGCAGTGGCGCGGCGCCGCACAAGTACGTGATCGTCGCCACGGGCAACATCTACGACGACGTGGATCAGGCCCGGGCAGCGGCGCAGGCGGGCGCGGACATCATCGCCGTCATCCGCTCCACGGCGCAGTCCCTGCTGGACTACGTGCCCCACGGCGCCACCACCGAGGGCTACGGCGGCACGTACGCCACCCAGGAGAACTTCCGCATCATGCGCGAGGCCCTGGATGACGAGGGCCGCAAGCTCAAGCGCTACATCCAGCTCACCAACTACTCGTCGGGCCTGTGCATGGCGGAGATCGCCTTCGCCGCGGCCTACGAGCGGCTGGACATGCTGCTCAACGACGCGATGTACGGAATCCTGTTCCGCGACATCAACATGCGGCGCACCTTCATCGACCAGTACTTCAGCCGCCGCATCTGCGCCCAGGCCGGCATCATCATCAACACCGGCGAGGACAACTACATCACCACGGCGGACGCCTACGACGCGGCGCACACCGTCATCGCCAGCCAGTTCATCAACGAGACCTTCGCCAAGCGCGCGGGCCTCAAGGACTGGCAGCTGGGTCTGGGGCACTCGTACGAGATCGACCCCTACCGCGCGGACACGCTGCTCCTGGAGCTGTCGCAGGCGATGCTCGTGCGCCGGTGCTTCCCCAACGCGCCGCTGAAGTACATGCCGCCCACCAAGCACAAGGAGACGGACATCTTCTTCAGCCACGCGTACGACGTGATGGCGGATCTGGTGGCCATCTGGACGCGGCAGGGCATCCAGTTGCTGGGGATGATGACGGAGGCCATGCACACGCCGCTCCTGGCGGACCGGTACGTGGCGCTCAAGGCGGCCAGCTACATCCACCGGGCGGCGGCGGGCATCGACGAGGAGTTCACCGTTCGCGAGGACGGGAAGATCGCCAACCGCGCGCGCGAGGTGTTCGGCAAGGCGATGGAGTTGCTGGAGGAGTGCCAGAAGGACGGCATGGTGGCGGCCATCGGCCGGGGCCACTTCGGCGACGTGAAGCGCACGGAGACGGGCGGCAAGGGGCTGGACGGCGTGCTGGAGAAGGCGCCGGACTACTTCAACCCGTTCCAGGATCTGCTGGAGGCGCCATGATGCTCGGCTCATTGCTGGTGATGGTGCTCGCGGCCGGGGAGCCGGCGGCGGAGCTGACGAAGTACGAGGTGAAGACGCTCGCGTTGCAGGT
The DNA here is from genome assembly GCF_042230915.1 of Archangium gephyra. Lineage (GTDB taxonomy): Bacteria > Myxococcota > Myxococcia > Myxococcales > Myxococcaceae > Archangium > Archangium gephyra_B. The sequence continues at coordinate 5,076,709 of NZ_CP102578.1, forward strand.
GCCCTCCGAGTGGCAGCAGTCCGAGGCGGACGGCACCCAGCGCTTCGATGACCCCACCGGGGATGCGTACCTGCTGGTGGACGTGGGCGCGGTGCAGTCGGCGGGGATGAAGCCGCAGAAGTGCCTGGAGAAGATCCTCACCGCCATGGGGAGCGAGCAGGGCTGGAAGCCGCTCAAGCTGGGCAAGGCTCCGGCGGCACGCCGCGTGGACTCGGACACCACGCCGGATGGCGCGGAGTCGGTGCAGACGGTGACGTACGTGGGCTGTGACGGGAAGACCACCTGGTCGCTCGTCTTCCACATGGATGCGAAGAAGAAGGACCGCTTCGAGACGCTCGCGGAGAAGGTGGCCGGCAGCGTCGCGTACGCGAAGCCCTCGTCCAGGAAGGGGAAGTAGCCGCCATGGCGACGAAGCCGACGAAGCAGATCATCCGCCCCTATGGCGACCGGCGCGATGACGGTGTGGTGCAGCTGTCGTTCACGCTGCCGGTGCCGTTGTCGGAGAAGGCGAAGGAAGCCGCGGCGGTGTTCGCGAGGAAGATGGGGTTCAGCGACGTGAAGGTGGCCGCCGCCGAGCGCGCCGCCGACATGTACACCTTCTTCGTCGTGTATGCGCGCACCCAGCACTCGCTGGACTACGCGGAGATCGACGTCCCCGAAGTGGTGGTGAAGAAGATGGGGTTCGATGATCTCAACGCGCTCATCAAGGAGAAGGTGGGCCGGCGGATCGTCGTGTTCGGCGCGTGCACGGGTACGGACACGCACACGGTGGGCATCGACGCCATCCTCAACATGAAGGGGTACGCGGGCGACTACGGCCTGGAGCGCTACCCCTGGTTCGAGGCCTTCAACCTGGGCAGCCAGGTGCCCAACGAGGAGCTCATCAAACGGGCCATGGCGCGCAATGCGGACGCCATCCTCGTGTCGCAGGTGGTGACGCAGCGGGACGTGCACAAAGACAACTCGCGCCAGTTCATCGAGGCCGCGAAGGCCGCGGGCATCCACGGCAAGACGCTGCTCTTGCTGGGCGGGCCGCGCGTGGACTTGAAGCTGGCGCTGGAGCTGGGCTTCGACGTGGGCTTCGGCCCCGGGACGAAGCCCTCGGACGTGGCGAACTACATCGTGCACCAGGTCCTCCAGAAGGAAGGCAAGGAGGACAAGAACGTGCACTGGGAGGGCGAGCCCAAGTGAGCAACGTGAAGGCGGTCATCCGGCTGCGCATGAGCAGCCACGACGCCCACTACGGTGGGAACCTGGTGGACGGGGCGCGGATGCTGGGGCTGTTCGGCGACGTGGCCACCGAGCTGTGCATCCGCATGGACGGGGACGAGGGCCTGTTCCGCGCCTACGACTCAGTGGAGTTCCTCGCGCCGGTGTACGCCGGGGACTTCATCGAGGCGGAGGGGGAGATCATCCAGTCGGGCAACACGTCGCGGAAGATGCGCTTCGAGGCGCGCAAGGTGATCCGCCCGAGGCCGGACGTGAACGACTCGGCGGCGGACGTGTTGGCGGAGCCGGTGGTGGTGTGCCGGGCGAGCGGAACCTGCGTGGTGCCGAAGGACAAACAGCGAGGCCAGCGATGAGCAACCCCATGGTCATTACCGCGGCGATGGTGGGGGCGGAGACGACGCGCGAGCAGACGCCGTACCTGCCCATCTCGGCGGAGGAGATCGCCGAGGACGCGGCGAAGTGCCGGGAGGCGGGCGCGGCGATGGTGCACCTGCACGTGCGCACGCCGGACGGCAAGCCATCGCAGGACACGGAGCTGTTCCGGGCGGCGATCCGGGCCATCCGCAAGCGGACGGACATCCTCATCCAGGTGTCCACGGGTGGAGCGGTGGGGATGAACGTGGACGAGCGGTGCGGCGGGCTTCGGCTGACGGGCGAGGACCGGCCGGACATGGCCACGCTGACGACGGGGACGGTGAACTTCGGGGACGAGGTGTTCTGGAATCCGCGTCCACTGGTGCGGGACATCGCGAGGCGCATCAAGGCGCTGGGCCTGCGGCCGGAGTTCGAGTGCTTCGACGTGGGGATGGTGGACGAGGCGCGGGCGCTGGCGAAGGAGGGGGTGGCGGAGCTGCCGGGCCACTTCGACTTCGTGATGGGAGTACCGGGGGCGCTGACGGCGCGGGAGGACGCGCTGGACTTCATGATCAAGTCGCTGCCGGAGGGGAGCACGTGGACGGTGGCGGGGGTGGGGCGGCACCAGTTGCCGTTCGTGGATCTGGCGGCGGAGCGGGGCGGTAACGCGCGAGTGGGGCTCGAGGACAACATCTACGTGTCCAAGGGCGTGCTGGCGAAGGGCAACTGGGAGCTGGTGGCCGAGGCGGCGAAGCGGGCGAAGGCGAAGGGCCGGACGCTGGCGACGCCGCAGGAAGCCCGCAAGCTCCTGCGCCTCGACGCCGCGTAACCCACCTGACTGTCAGTCAAACCCCGCCAACAACCCCTCTCCCTTCGGGAGAGGGACGGGGTGAGGGTATCAGTCCCCCGGGTTGAACCCGTTCAACCCCAGCGTCACGGCGCCGCGGGACCCTGGAACCCCTTCGAGCGGAAGGTGAGCACGAGCGTGTCCCGGTGCCCCTGGTCGCCCAAGGGCTGGATGGGGGTGCTCTCGTGAATCACGCGCTCGTCGTCGAGCAGCAGCGCGGACCAGGGCTCGGTAAGGGTGAAGCGGATGCCGTGCGGCCCAGCGGCGTCGAACACGCGCGTCTCGCCACCTTTGATGCCCTCGCGGCCGACGAGCAGCACGGCGACGAAGTCCACGCCGTCACGGTGAGCCCCCTCGGGCGTGGGCCTGCCGATGCCGTCCGTGGTGTCGATGCGGAACTGGTGGGCCTCGACGAACCACGGCTGGGGCCCCTTGATCGCGGAGCAGCACGCGGCGAGCCCACGCAACAACTGCGGCCAGACCGGCTGCTCGACCACGGCGGGCGTGATGGGCTCGAACCAGCGCTCCAGTCCGCCGTGGAGCGCGTTGTACTCGACGGGCTGCCAGTGGGCGCGGTGTGGCACGGGGCTGACGGTGGAGCCCTCGACGACGAAGCACGAGTGGCGGCGCGAGCGATAGCGGCCGCCGTCGCGCAGGTAGGCGTCGGGGAGCAGGCCCTCCCAGGAGGGCCGCAGGGCATCGAGCGCGGCGGCCGGAGTGCCCACCAGCTCGCAGAGGCCCGAGCGGCTGAGGACGGCGTAGCCGCGGTCGCGCAGGGCGGAGGTGACCTCGGAAGGCGGAGTGACGGGCGGCGAGAAGCTCATGGGCGGAGGGGAGATGAACCACGGCCGGGCCTGCTTGGAAAGGGCCTTGGAAGCAGGCGGCCTTGCGCCGGGAGCCTTGACCCATGAGGGGCACAACATTATCCCCATCATGAAACCCGGAGCGAGGGCGAGGCATGAGCCAGAAAGCGGAGCAGAAGCAGAAATCGCATGAGGCCATCCTCGCGTCGGCCGCCGCGCTGCTGCGCGAGCGGGGGATTCGAGGCAGCTCCGTGATGGACGTGATGAAGGGAGCGGGGCTCACGGTGGGGGGCTTCTACGGGCACTTCGAGTCCAAGGAGCAGCTCTTCACCGAGAGCATCCGGAGCACGGCGCGGGCGATGTGGAGCGGGATGCTCCAGCGGGCGATGAGCGACACGGCGCGCACGCCGGTGATGAGCGTGCTCGAGCGCTACCTGTCGCGGAAACACCGGGACAACCCGGACGTCGGTTGCCCCCTGCCGAGCATCGCCTCCGAGGTCGCGAGGGAAGGGGAGCCCTATCGTGGGGCGCTGGAGGGCGAGCTCAACGGGTTCATCCAGGATTTGAGCGGCCTGCTGGGCCAGGGGGAGAAGGCGCGGGAGAAGGCGCTCGCGATGCTGGCCCTCATGTACGGCGCGCTGTCGTTGTCGCGAGCCGTTCGCGGTACGCGCCTCAGCGACGAGCTCCTCGAAGCGGCCAGGAAGTTCGGCGCGCAAGCCCTGGAGGGAAGCTCCGCTCCGCCCGAGAGCCGGTAACGGCGGGAGCTTCCCTGCTGGGGTATGTATTAAGTACGCTTAGGCGGGAAATTTCTGCTAATAGTTCTGCCCATGTCAACGGAAGACATGAGCAGGGTCAGTCCATCTCCCAGCGCGCAACGGGCGCTCGCCGTGGTCCTTGGGCTCATCTGCCTCTCCAGCCTCGGCTGTGGCGATTCCACCTCCGTGCTCCTGGACGAGGCCGCGGCGCGCCTGACCGCGACGTCTTCCACGTCCGATGGGGCGTGGACTCCAGCGGGACGCATGGGCAGTACCCGGCTGCTGCACACCGCCACGAGGTTGGCGGATGGCCGCGTCCTCGTCACGGGGGGCTACAACCGTTCCGCGGAGCTCTACGACCCCGCCACCGGGACCTGGAGCCGCACGGCGGATGCGCTCGACACCCACCGCGCGGCCACGGCCACGCTGCTGCCCGGCGGCCGCGTGCTCATCGCGGGTGCTGGCGGCAGCGGTCTCTCCGCGGAGCTGTATGACGCCGCGAGCGGTACCTGGAGGCCCGCCGGCAACCTGGCAACACCGCGCTTCCACCCTACGGCCACGTTGCTGCCGGACGGCCGCGTCCTGGTGACGGGGGGCGCGGACGGCGAGTACGGAGGCTCCGCGCTGTCCTCGACCGAGGTGTATGACCCGGCCACCGGCACCTGGACTCCAGCGGCCTCCATGGCCGAGGCGCGTCGCAACCACACCGCCACCGCGCTGAGCAATGGACGGATCCTGGTGACGGGCGGAAGCAACACCTACGGTCAGCTCCAGGGCTCGGCCGAGGTGTATGACCCGGCCACGGGCCGCTGGAGCCCGGTGGGGCCCATGGCCGTGGCGCGCGCCTCGCACTCGGCCACCCTGCTCCCGGACGGCACGGTGCTCGTCGTGGGCGGTGGGGATTCCGACCGGGCGGCCAGCACCTCCGCGGAGCTCTTCCATCCGGCCACGGGCACCTGGACGATGGCTGCTCCTCTGGCCGTGCCGCGCCGTTCCCACTCCGCGACCCTGCTGCCTTCGGGCCGGGTGCTCGTGACGGGTGGCTTCCATGAGTACACGGGCATTCTCACTTCGGCGGAGGTGTACGAGCCCACCCTCGGCACCTGGCTCCCCGCGGGGTCCATGGCCACGGGCCGTTACCTGCATACCGCCACGCTCCTGACGGACGGCCGGGTCCTCGCCGCTGGGGGTGCCAGCGGTGGCGATCAGGCCTCCGCCGAGGTGTACGGCGCCTCGGGTCCGTCGGAACCCGAGGAGCCCATGCCGTCCGAGCCGGCGGGCACCAGCCTGCTGCTTCAGGTCGTCGACACCTCGGGCCAGCCCATCCCAGGGGCCGCCGTGTCGTTCCAGGGCGCTGTCTTCCCTGTCGACACCTCGGGCCACCGGCTCTTCGAGAACCTCCCGTCCGGGCGCCTGCGGATCCGCGTGGATGCGCTCGGCTTCACGTCCGCCACGACGGTGGTGGAGGTGGGGGTGGGAGCGCACGTGGGCGCCCAGGTGAAGCTGCTGCCTTTGGGCAATCCCATCCCCTTCCAGGCGGAGACGGGCGGCCTCATCCAGACGGAGCAGGTGCGCGTCTCCCTTCCGCCCGGGGCCGTCGTCGATGCCTTGGGCCAGCCCGTCACCGGTACCGTGAACGTCACCGTCGCTCCGTTGGATCCCACCCGGCAGCTGGCGGCCATGCCGGGCCCGCTGGAGGGCCTCGCCGCCGCGAATGGGGCGTCCGTACGGTTGGAGAGCTTCTTCATGGCGGAGGTGAGCCTGTGGAGCAAGGGGGCTCCCGTGCAGCTCGCCCCGGGCCGGACGGCCACCCTGGAGTTCCTCCTTCCGGAGGCGCTGGCCAGCCGGTTCAAGGCGGGGGACACCGTGCCCGCCTGGTGGTTCGACCTGGACGCGGGCCACTGGCGTGAGGAGGGCACGGGCACCGTCCAGGCCTCGTCTTCCCATCCTGGAAGACTGGCCTGGGTGGCCCAGGTGAAGCACTTCACCTGGTGGAACGCGGATGCGCCCTGGACGGACAAGAGCTGTGTGGACGTGCTCGTCGTGGACGGGCTCGGCGCACCCGTGCGAGGCGCGGCGGTGAATGCCGCGGGGGTCAGCTATCCAGGCGCCAGCGGGCCCGCCTACACCAGCGCGAGCGGCCATGTCTGCATCGAGGTGAAGCGGGGCCAGACGGCCGACCTCTTCGCTGGATTGCCGGGCCAGCCCACCACGGAGCGGGTGCGCGTGACGGGGACATCGACGGCGGCTGCCTGTGGCGGCGGTTCCTGCACCGCGGTCCAGCTCGTCCTGCCAGATGTCCTCTGCTCGCCGGGTGCCTTCATCCCCTGTGCGTACTCGGGGCCCGAGGGAACCGAGGGACGGGGCTCGTGCCAGGCCAGCCGCCGGCGCTGCAACGTCACGGGGACGGAGTGGAGCGTCTGCCAGGGGCAGGTGCTGCCCGCGGCCGAGAGCTGCCAGACCCCCTTCGATGATGACTGCGATGGCGTGGTGAACGAGCTCTGCTTCTGTTCCGACAAACAGGGCCAGCCCTGCTACGGCGGCCCCAGCGGAACGCAGGGCGTGGGGAGCTGCCATGGGGGCGTCGTGGAGTGCGATGAGTTCGGCACCATCATCTGCCGGGGGCAACAGCTCCCCATGGCGGAGGCCTGCTGGACGGCGGCGGATGAGGACTGCAATGGCGTGAGCGAAGCCTGCGAGACCGGGCCCTCGGGGTGGGCCTCGACGGGTTTCATGGTCGCGCCTCGCAGGTACCACACCGCGACACTTCTGCCCGGCGGCAAGGTGCTCGTCGCGGGAGGGGGATACAACAGCTCCGCCGTCTCGACGGCGGAGCTGTATGACCCGGCGACGGGCACCTGGAGCGGGACAGGCTCCATGGCTACGCCCCGCGGGGCCTACAGAGCGGCGCCACTGCCCGATGGCAAGGTGCTCGTCTCGGGAGGGAACGGGACGAGGGGGCTCATCACGACGGCGGAGGTGTATGACCCGACGACGGGAACCTGGAGCGCGACCGGCTCCATGACCTCGGCTCGCAATGACCATACCGCGACGCCGTTGCCCGGCGGCAAGGTGCTCGTCGCGGGAGGGTACGGTCACAGCGGCCCTCTCGTGATGGCGGAGCTGTACGACCCGGCCACGGGCACCTGGAGCGCGACGGGCTCCCTCAACTCTTCCCGCTATGTGCACACGGCGGCCCTGCTGCCCAACGGCAAGGTGCTCGTGGCAGGGGGGTACACCAGCGATGTCAGCGCCCCATCCGGGATTCAAGCGAAGGCGGAGGTGTACGACCCGGCCACGGGCACCTGGAGCGCGACGGGCTCCCTGGCTCTGGCTCGCTACGGCCACTCGATGACGCTGCTGCCCAACGGCAAGGTGCTCGTCGTGGGAGGCTACGGTCCCAGCGGCCTTTCCAGGACGGCGGAGCTGTACGACCCGGCCTCGGGAACCTGGAGCGCGACCGGCTCCCCGGCCTCACCTCGCGAGTTCCATACGGCGACGCTGTTGCCCAACGGCAAGGTCCTCGTCACGGGAGGGTACAACGGCGGTCCTCTCGCGACGGCGGAGGTGTATGACCCGGTGACGGGCACCTGGAGCGCCGCCGGTTCCCTGCCCGTGCCTTGCTGGATTCACACGGCGACGCTGCTGCCCAACGGCAAGGTGCTCGTCGCGGGAGGATTCGACGGCAGTGGCGACCTCTCACTGGCCTCGCTCTACACGCCGTAGCGCACCTGGACGTCCCCCCCTCCCTCTCTGCTAGAGGGCGCCCCATGGATACGGATCTTCGAGGCAAGGGCGTTCTCGTCACGGGCGGAGCGGGCGGCATCGGGAGCGCGGTGGTGCGGGCCTTCGCGGAAGAGGGGGCGAAGGTGGCGGTGCACTACCACCGGAGCGAGGACAAGGCCCAGGCGTTGGCGAAGGAGCTGGGCGGCGCGGCGGTGAGGGCGGACCTGACGAACGAGTCCGACGTGGACGCGATGGTGCCCGCGGCGGTGAAGGAGCTGGGCCGGTTGGACGTGCTGGTGGCGAACGCGGGCGTGTGGCCGCCGCCGGACGAGGGCGTGTGGCAGATGTCGCTGGAGCGGTGGCGCCGGACGCTGGCGGAGAACCTGGACAGCGTCTTCCTGAGCTGCCGCGCGTTCCTGCGCCACGTGGAGAAGACGGGGACGGGCAACATCATCATCATCGCCTCGACGGCGGGGTTGTTCGGTGAGGCGGGGCACTCGGACTACGCGGCGGCGAAGGGCGCGCTGGCGAGCGGCTTCCTCAAGAGCCTGAAGAACGAGATCACCCGCATCGCGCCGATGGGCCGGGTGAACACGGTGTGCCCGGGGTGGACGGCGGTGGAGCGCCACAAGGACAAGCTGGAGAACCCGGCGTTCATCAACCGGGTGACGCGCACCATGCCGCTGCGCAAGGTGGGCCGTCCCGAGGACGTGGCGCGCGTGGTGGTGACGCTGGCCTCCGACCGCATCTCCGGCCACGTGACGGGTGAGGTCATCACCGTGGCCGGCGGCATGGAAGGCCGCGTCCTGCACGAGACCTGAGCCAGGGCTCAGGCCATGGGGCTGGGCGCCGGAGCGGGAGCGGCCTCCGGGCGCGGGCTCGTGGCCCACACGGTCAGGCCGATCGCGAACACCAGGAGCAGCGCGGCGAGCAGGAAGGGGGCGCCGGGCAGGTTCCAGCCCAGGTGCGGACCGATGAAGTACGCGAACGTCTGGGTGAAGATGCCGGGGCCGATCATCCCCGCGATGCCCATGATGCTCGAGAGCGCGCCCTGGAACTGGCCCTGCTCCGAGGAGCTGATGCGGCTGGACATCAACCCCTGGGCCGCGGGGCCGGTGAGTCCCCACAGCGCCATCACCGGCACGCCGAGCCAGAACACGAGCCCGGTCGGCGCCAGGCCGTAGATGGTGAACCCCACCGCGCCGAAGAACAGCCCCAGCATCAAGGCGCGCCGTTCCCCGAGCTTCTTCACGGTGGGCCGGACCAGTCCGCCCTGAACGAGCCCGGAGCACAGTCCCACTCCGCCCATGGTGAGCCCGACGGTGCGCTCGTCCCAGCCGAAGCGGTAGCTCGCGTACAGCACGAACACGCTGGGCAGCGCGACGTGGGCGAGCTGATAGAGGAAGTGGACGCTCGACAGCCGGAGCACCTCGGCGTTCGAGCGCAGCAGTCTCAGCGCGCCCATCGGGTTGGCGCGCCGCCACTCGAAGGCCTTGCGCCGCTCGGGAGGCAGGGACTCCGGCAGGACGAACAGACCGTACATCGCGTTGGCCAGGCTCAGGCCCGCAGACACCCAGAAGGGCAGGCGCGGATCCACGCCGCCCAGCACGCCGCCGAGCGCCGGCCCCAGCACGAAGCCGACGCCGAACGCGGCGCCGATCAGTCCGAAGCTGGCGGCGCGCTTCTCCGGCGGCGTCACGTCCGCGATGTAGGCGCTCGCCGTGCTGATGCTGGCCGAGGTGATGCCGGAGATGACCCGGCCCACGAAGAGCCAGCCCAGCGTCGGCGCCAGCGCCATGAGGATGTAGTCCAGCCCCAGCCCGAAGTTGGACAGGAGGATCACCGGCCGCCGGCCGTAGCGGTCCGAGACGGCGCCGAGCACCGGCGAGAAGAAGAACTGCATCAGCGCCCAGGCCGTGGAGAACAGGCCGAAGACCCCCGCGGCGCGCGCGGTATCCCCGTCCAGCATGGAGACGACGATCTTCGGCAGCACGGGGATGATCATCCCCATGGCCAGGATGTCGAGCAGGACGGTGACGAAGATGAAGGCCAGCGTGGCGCGGCGCGGGCCCGCTAGGACGTTCGGTTCACTCATGGCGGCCGACGTCCTAGCACTTTCCCGGCAGAAGGGTGATCCCCCCCTCGTCAGTACGTCTCGGTGGAGCACCGGATGTACGAGTTCTTGGGCGCGCAGGTGGCGGTCTTGACCGCGGCCCAGTTGCCCTGGGGCCAGACGGTCTTGCCCCAATCGGCGATCGTGTTGATCAGCGTGGCGTTCACCCCGTAGTACTTGAACTGCGGCAGCAGGAAGTAGATGCGGTTGCCCAGGGTGCCGTCATAGGCGCCGTTGAGGACCTCGGTCGTGGTGGCGCCGCCCCCGTTCCTCCAGTCGTCGACGGTGTACTGGCGCGTCTTGTCCCACCAGGTGGACAGGAAGACCTCCAGGATGGCCTTGCGCTCCGCGGCGGTGATGTCGGACCAGCCCGCGACGAGATCGGGCACGACGAAGCGGCTCAGGTCGGCCGAGCTCCTCGGGCTCCAGCCCGCTCCGAACGGGGCATTGGGCTTGAGCGAGTTGTCCGCGGTCTGCATGCCCTTGGCCAGGTAGAGCGTGAGCAACCCCTGCACGGGCGTGGTGCCGGCGGGCGTCCGGCTCAGCTCCTTGATGAAGCCATGCACATAGCCCCAGTCGAGCGGCCGCTGGGCGTTGCGGTCCGCGCCATCCGCATGGTTGCCGTTGAAGAGCACCAGCGAGAGGTGGTACCAGGCCATCGAGAAATACGTGAAGTGGAACGGGTTGTTGTCATTGATGCCCGTGTTGGTCCTCGGCAGCTTGAGCAGGTGGGGCGAGGTGTCGAAGGTGCTGTTGCCCATCCAGGCCCGGACGTCTCGCGAGGAGGGGTGCAGCAGGCGGGCCTTGTCCTCCAGGCCGAACTCCTGCATGACCTCCCACGTCTTCACCACGTGCCAGAGCGCGGTGGAGTAGACCTTGCGCGAGTACTCGGGATCCGTGGTGGTGCTGTTGTACCGGGGCGAGAGGAACTCGTAGAGGCGCAGGTTCCACTGGCTGATGGGGTGGTACATCACACTGCGATAGTTGGTGTAGCCGCCGGCCTTCACCTTCGCGGCCAGCTCGCGCATGGTGGCGAAGGGCGTCGAGGTGCCCTCGCCATTGTAGGCCTCACTGAGTCTGTCATTGACGAAGGCATCGCCCCAGGCGTCCTTGGGGTGGATGCTCGGCAGCCAGTGATTCCAGTCGGGGAGCTGGAAGAAGATGGGCACCTCGCGGGCGCTGAGGTTCTTCGCCGTGGAGATGGCCTCCTTGGTGATGCCCGCCGGGAAGAGGTACTGCAGCATGGTGCGGTTGTTCTCCAGCACCGCGTCCACCCCGGCTCCGGCCGCCCACTGGTCGACGGGCTTGGAGTCGAGCCCCGGCCCTGGCTGGTAGGGCGGGTTCCACGGCCGCCCCGGGTTGGACACGGGCAGGCTCCGGATGTACGAGGCCACCCGCTGCGCCTCCAGGTCACTCATTCCATGGAACTTCGCGCGCTCCATGATGGAGGCGTTCGAGTAATTGAAATACTTCAGATCCCTCCCGTCCTGGGCATGGCAGTCCGCGCACCGGGCCCGGATGGCCGTGGTGTTCTTGTAGGAGCGCCACAGCTGCTTCGTGCGCCAGAGCTTCTCGCCCTCGGCGATGGAGGTGGCATCGCCGAGCGGCGCCTTCCAGTTGGCGGGATTGTCCTGCACGAAGAGGGAGTCCGGCACGACGCGGCTGCCATCGGCCCGGAGGAGGTTGAACTTCAGCACCCGGTAGCCGATGGAGCGGCCGTCCGAGGTGTTGAACCGGAAGGAGAGCTGGTTCGAGCCGGCCACGAGCGCCCCGGTGGGAACGGGCAGGAGCAGCTTCAGGGTGGAGAAGGCCCCGCCAATGCCTCCGTAGTTCTTCCCCAGCCCCTCCACCGTCACCGTGGTGTTGTTGAGGGGCAGCCAGGCGCCCGAGTTGAAGCGGACGCTGCCCTTGGTCGCGTAGCTCAGGTTGTGGACCTGCATCCACAGCCGCAGCGGCTGCTGTGCGTCCGTGGCCGTCACGTCGACCGTCACCGTCTTCGTCACGCCCTCGGCCCCGAGGACCTCCAGCGGCAGGGTGATGGGCGAGGCGAGCCCCTGCGCCGCCACCTGGACGGTCTCACCGGGGCCGCTGCCGGACGGAAGCTCCGTCTGCTCCTGCCCCTCGGGGCCGCAACCCGTGAGCAACAGCGTGACTCCCACGAGGCAGGAGAGGAGATGGATTCGATAGTGTTTGATCTTTGACATTGTTTGAGGCGCAATAATCCACCTCGTGCAATGGCTGACAAGCAGCAGGCGGGGGAGCGAGTGCCCTTCCGCCAAACCATACAGCGAGCCATGTATGTCTTCTGAGGTGGGGAGGGGGCCCACTTCGAGGGATGAGATCTCGCGGAGGGGGGAGGGCAGCGGGTAGCATCGCCCGCGATGGCATTCGAACTGGTCCTGTTGTGGCTCGTGACGGCGGTGCCGTGCGAGAAGACGCCGCCGCCCGGCATGGTGTGCATCGAGGGCGGAGACGCGATCGTGGGCGCGGACGATCACACCGCGGCCGAGAAGCCCCGGCATCCGGTGTTCGTCGAGACGTTCTACCTCGATGCGAAGGAGGTCACGATCGGCGACTACAGCCGCTGCGAGCGCGCGGGGGCGTGCCCCAAGCTGCCTCGCCCGGCGTACTACGCGCGCTTCCAGAAGCCCGAGCTGCCAGCCGTGCCCATCACCTGGGAGATGGCGCACCAGTACTGCGTGTTCGCGGGCAAGCGGCTGCCGGCGGAGGCCGAGTGGGAGAAGGGCGCGCGCGGCCACGAGGGGAGGACCTACCCGTGGGGCGAGGAGGCGCCGTCGTGCGACAAGGCGAACTACAAGGGCTGTCCGGGCAACATCACGCGGCCGCCCGGTAGCCTCCCGCCCGGCCCCTACGGCCTCTATGACATGGCGGGCAACGGGTACGAGTGGGTGAAGGACTGGTGGACTCCCTGTTACAAGGACTGTGACAAGGCGTGCGGCGACGCCTGCCTGCACCCCAACCCTCGCGGGCCGTGCGATGGCGCGACTCCGTGCAAGGGCTACACGCAGCGTGTGCTCAAGGGCGGCTCCTGGTACTGGCCCGAGGAGATGCTGCGCGGCTCCTGGCGGCGGGGCGAGAAGCCCAAGAGCGGGCTGCACCGCCTGAGCTTCCGTTGCGCGTCGTCCTCGTCCCAGCTGTCCGCGTGGCCGCCCCGGATCCTCACCGAGCCCCCGGCCCGGCCGGCGGATCCCACGCCTCCGAGCGAGGAGGAGCGGAAGAAGGCGCTCGCGGTCGTCGAGGACACCGACGTCTTCCAGATTCCCCTGTGTGGCCGTGCGGGCAAGGCGCGCGTCGATTGCCGAGATCCGATGAGCTACATCAAGTCGAACGAGGCGCTCCAATACCTCTTCGGGGATGCCATCAAGAACATCGGGGGCGGCTACGTCGGGCTGGGGGCGGATCAGGGCTACTCGTACATCGCGCATGCCCGGAGCCAGTGGGCGTGGCTCTTCGACTATGACCCGACGGTGGTGCGGCTGCACCACGTGCTGAGGGCCGTGGTGAAGCGGGCGCCGACGCGTGAGGACTTCGTCGCGGCCTTCACCGACAAGCGCGCGGCGGCGACGCGTGCCGCCATCGAGGAGGAGTGGGCATCGCTGCCGAAGGAGGAGCGCGTCGCCATCACCAGCGTGTTCGAGCGCGCACGGCGGCAGCTCTGGGGCAACTACACGCGCCAGTTGCGGCCCGCGCGTTGGACGGGGGGCTTCGGCTGGCTCCAGACGGACGAGAACTACCGCTACGTGCGCCTGCTGTTCGAGCAGGGGCGCATCATCAGCCTCAAGGGCAACATGCTCACGGACAAGGCGCTGCCGTCCATCGCCCGCGCCGCTCGCGCCGTGGGGGTGCCCATCCGCGTCTACTACCCGTCGAACGCCGAGGAGCAGTGGAAGCAGCTGCCTCCCCAGTACCGGGAGAACGTGCGCCAGCTTCCGTTCGACGAGCGCAGCGTGATTCTGCGGACGTTGATCTCCCGCAAGTTCCACAAGTCGGAGTCGTACTGGCACTACATCATCCACGGCGGGCTGCATGCGCAGGCGCACCTGGCCCTTCCGGGGTACGCGAACGTCTGGACCTTCATGGAGGACCGCCAGCAGGTGGGGGCGTTCCTCGCCAAGAAGGTGGCTGACGACTCCGAGGGGGAGGGGGCGCCCAAGCGTGAGCGCTACCTCGACTTCCTGAGCTACATCGGCATGCCCTCGGCCGCGCCCTCGACGGTCGCGGAGTCCAGGCCGTGAGGTCAGGGGGGGCACTCGCCCTCGCCATCCTGCTCGCCGCGGGCGTCGCGCGAGGTGAGGGCTACCCCATCCCCCGTGGCGAGCACCCGGTCGCGTGGAAGCCGGCGCAGACCCTTGGAGAGTGGACGGCCGAGGGGGGCGCGCTCGCCCTCACCACGCCGAAAGCGCTCCGCAACTTCTTCCTCCAGGAGGACGAGGGCACGTCCCCGGTGCCCTTCGTGCGCGCGAGGATCCAGAACCCGGCTCGCGCCGATCTGGCGCTCCTCTTCCGCGCGAAGGTGCGCACGGCCCAGCCCGTGTTCACGCTCACCGGTTACGGCCTCTACCTGGATGGGCGCCGGGAGACGGTGGGGTTCGTGCGCTATGACGGGACCCGCTCGGATGACAGTGGTGCGCGCGCCAAGGTGCCCGGACTCGCGAAGGTGACGGAGCTGGAGCTCGTGCTCTTCCTCGCCGGGCCGGTCTTCGCCGTCCACGTGTACGACGCACGCACCAAGGCGGAGCTGGCGAACCTCGTCTGGTCCGACGCGGCGTTCGCTGGCGGCTCGCTCGGCGTGTACGCGCACAAGACCCAGTCCGCCGACGTGCGGGTGTCCCTCTTCGTGCCGGATCCTCCGCCGCAGGAGGCCTCGGCGCGTGATGGGCTCTCGCTCGAGTGGCTCGTGCGCGTCGAGCGGGGGCTCCAGTTCGCTCCGGAGGTGCGCCGTCACCTGCGCCGCGTCGCGCGCGAGGCGGATGCGGACGTGTACATCGCCAGCGAGCTGGGCGTGCACCTGCTGCGCGCGAGCTCGGTCAACGTGCGCGAGCTCCATCCCGGGGTGCCGTACCGCTTCCTGGACTCCACGTTCGAGGAGCGCCTGGCTCGAGCACGCAAGGGCCCCGAGCGCGAGGGCTTCGTCGAGGGCCTCAAGGATCCCGAGCTCATCGAGCGCGCGATGCGGGCCCTGGCCGCACGTGCTCCGGAGCGCGCGCGTGTCATCGAGATCGGCCGCACGCACGAGGACCGGCCCATCCTCGCGCTGCTGATGGGCGAGGCGCTCGACGACCACTCCCGCCCGGCGATGCTGCTGTGTGGCGGCACTCACGCCAACGAGCTGGTGACGCCCGAGCTGCCGCTCGACGCCGCACGTTGGCTGCTGGAGAACGCGGAGGACAAGCGGGTCGCACGCTGGTTGAGCACGTTCCACATCGTCATCGTCCCGCTCGTGAATCCCGACGGGAGCCACGGGTACTGGCACGTCGCCACCGATCGGGGGCGCACGAACCGGCGCAAGGACGAGCAGGCCACGGAGCTGGGGCTGTACGAGTACGGCGTCGACCTCAACCGCAACTATCCCTTCCAGTGGGGGAGCGTAGAGGATCGCTACAACAGCGAGGATCCGCGCTCACCGTTCTACCGGGGTCCGGCGGCGGGCTCGGAGCCCGAGGTGCAGGCGATGATGAAGCTGGGCGAGGCGTGGCGCTTCGTGGCGATGGTGTCGTACCACGCGGCGGCGACGCGGCTGCTCGTGCCGTACACGGTGGAAGGGGCTCGCGAGCCCAAGCCGTCGGCGGCCTGGGCGGTGGCGCCCGCGATGATCGACGCGGTGGCTCCGGTGCAGGGAGGCAAGCGCTACGAGGCCGTGCGCCACTTGTATCCGGTGGCGGGGACGGATCAGGACTGGTTCTACTGGAGCTTCGGGACGCTGGCGTACCTGGTGGAGTTACCGTTCGTGTCACCGGGGCCGCGCCGGCCGCTGGCGCCGATGGTGGAGGGGGCGCGTGGCTTCTGGCAGGTGTTGTTCGATCGCTTCCTGGATGGCCCGGCGCTGACGGT